>JACMMP010000130.1 GCA_014378995.1 Hyphomonadaceae bacterium | reverse complement strand
GGGCGTGCTCTATGACAATTCGCGCGTGGTCGATTTCGCCGCGCCGGATCAGGTCCGCTACGCCAACATCGAGTTCACCGGGGAGATGCAGGGCGTGCGCGGGCTCTGCCGCTATATCGGCACGGACCCGATCGTGATGAACCTCGAGATCGACATGGCGTTCGGGCGCGGCCCGGCCGCGACGGCGGATCGTCAGACCTATCGCTACTGGGTGGCGGTGACCCGTCGCGGCCGCGCGCCGATCGAGAAGGTGTACTTCGATGTCGATGTGCGCTGGGACCGCGGCGAAGCCGTAGTGACGCGCCGCGAAGAGATCGAACGCATCGTCATCCCGCGCGCCAACGAGGAAATCTCGGGCGAGAATTTCGAGATCCTGGTCGGCTTTGAACTGACGCCGGAGCAGCTTCAGTTTAACCGCGACGGCCGCCGCTTCCGGATCGACGCCGGCGACAACGCGGGCTGAATGCTGGGAATAGGGAGTGGGGAATAGGGAGTGGGGCGCGGGCCTTACGTCGCCGAGCTTTCTTGCAATCCCACTCCCTACTCCCTACTCCCAATTCCCGATGAAAGACCTCGCCAGCAAACTGACCGCGGCTAATCAGGCCGTGTTCGAGGCCCTCGGGCTCGATCCCAAGCATGCGGACGTGCGCCGCTCGGACCGGCCGGATTTGGGCGAGTTTCAAGCCAATGGCGCGCTCGCCGTCGCGAAAGCGGTGGGAAAGAAGCCGCAAGAGGTGGCGCAAAGCGTCGCCGCCGGCTGGAGCGCGGACGAGCTTGCGCCGGCGCCCACGATCGCGGGGCCGGGCTTTCTCAATTTCAAAGTCACCGCCCAAGCGCTGACCCAGCGCGCGCAGAGCATCGCCGACGATCCGAACGCGGGCGCGCCGCCGGTGGAGGCGCCGCGGCGCGTTATCGTCGATTATGGTGGCCCGAACGTCGCCAAGGGCATGCACGTTGGGCACCTGCGCGCGTCTATCATCGGCGAGAGCGTGAAGCGCATCTATCGCTTCCGCGGCGACGAGGTCTGGGGCGACGCGCATTTCGGCGACTGGGGCTTCCAGATGGGGCTCGTCATCACCGCGCTGGAAGATGAACTCGGCGGCATCGAAGACCGCGCCAAGCTCAACGCGCGGCTGAAAACGCTGACGCTCGATCAATTAGAAGCGATCTATCCCACCTACGCCCAGCGCGTGAAAGCTGGCGACATCGGCGTGCGCGATCGCGCGCGCAAAGCGACCGCCGCGCTGCAAGGCGGCAGCGAGCTTCACCGCACCATCTGGAAAGCCATGCACGACGTCTCGATGGCGGCGCAAAAGCGCGATTTCGTCAGCCTCGGCGTCGATTTCGATCTCTGGCTCGGCGAAAGCGACGCCGATCCGCTGATCCCTGAAATGGTGCGCGATCTCGAAGCTAAGGGCTTGCTGGAAGAAGACCAGGGCGCGCGCATCCTTCGCGTGGCGGGGCCGGGCGAGACCAAAAAGAAGAGGCGCGAGGACGGCACGGTCGTCGAAGTCGAGAGCCCCGATCCGCTGCTCGTGGTGTCGAGCGAGGGCTCGGCCATGTATGGCACGACCGATCTCGCCACCATCGTGCAGCGCATGCGCGATCAAAAGCCCGATCTCATCCTTTATTGCGTCGATCAGCGTCAGGCCGACCACTTCGAGCAAGTCTATCGCGCGGCGGCCAAGGCCGGTTACGCGCCGCGCGAGGCGCTCGAACATATTGGCTTCGGCACCATGAACGGCCCCGACGGCACGCCGTTCAAGACCCGCGCCGGCGGCGTGCTGAAGCTGCAAGACTTGATCGGGCAGGCGGAAGAGAAGGCGCGCGCCCGGCTGAAGGAAAACGAAATCGGCGCGGATTTCTCGGCCGAAGAGTTCGAGGACGTGGCGCACAAGGTGGCGATCGCGGCGATCAAGTTCGCCGATCTCTCGAACTTTCGCGGCACCAGCTACGTGTTCGATCTCGATCGTTTCATGAGCTTTGAAGGCAAAACGGGCCCATACCTTCTCTATCAAGCGGTGCGGATCAAAAGCGTGCTGCGCAAGGCCGATGAGCAGGGGCTAAAGGCCGGCCCGATTGTCATCGAACACGACGCGGAGCGCCCCTTGGCGTTGGCGCTGGACGCGTTCGATGGCGCGGTGCGCGCTGCTTATGACAAGAAAGCTCCGCATTTTCTGGCGGAACACGCGCACAATTTGGCGCAGGCGTTTTCAGGGTTCTACGCGAACTGTCCGATCCTACCCTCGGAAGGCGCCGTCCGCGCATCGCGGCTGGCGCTGGCGGCGGCGACGCTGAAGCAGCTGGTCGTGACGCTGGACTTGCTCGGCATCGACGTACCGGAGCGGATGTAAAAGCCGCATCAGCGCCCAGCGTGGGCCTTGTGCGCCATGCCTTCGATCCAATCCATTGCGGCGATGCAGACGCCGGAGAGGATGAAGGTCAGGTGGATCACGACGTACCAGAGCAATTGCTGCTCGGTGTAGGTGCTCAGATTCATGAAAATCTTCAGCAGATGGATGCCGCTTATCGCGACGATCGAGGCGATCAGCTTGATCTTCAAGCCGCTGAAATCGAGCGTGCCCATCCATTCGGGGCGGTCGCGATCCTGGTGCGCGATCTCGATCTTGGAGACGAAATTCTCATAGCCCGAAAAGAGAATGATCAGCACGAGATTGCCGGCGAGGGAGAGATCGACCAGCGTCAGCACCAGAAGGATGATGTCCGTCTCGTCCATCTCCAGCACCAAAGGCAGCTGGATCACGAGCTCCCGGAAGAAGGTGACGATCAGGATCGCCAGCGCCGCGATGAGGCCGAGATAGACCGGCGCCATCAGCCAACGGCTGGCGTAGATGATCCTTTCGAGCGCGCGCTCGAGGAACGGCGAATGCTCGCGGTCGGGTTTGTCGGTGCTCATTCGGTCCCCTGCGGAAGCGGTGGGAAGTTAGGGGCGCATGCGGCCGCCGCCAAGCGGACTCCCGTAACGGTAGTGCTTGCCGCGGCGCGATGACGCGCGGATGATCGCCGCCTCGCGGGGAGGGAAACATGTACGAACACGGAATGATTGCGCCCGTCGTGGCGCTGGCGATCTGGTCGTTGATCATGCTGATCTGGCTTTACGCCACGCGCATACCGGCGATGTCGAAAGCCAAGATAAAGCCGGACGCCGCCACCAGGGCGCAGATGGAGGCGCTGCCGAGCGCCAAGGTCGCCGACAATTACAACCATCTGATGGAGCAGCCGACGATCTTCTACGCGCTGTGCTTTGCGTTGCAGTTCCTGGATCAAGCCAACGACATCAATATCGGCTTGGCGTGGCTCTACGTCGTGATCCGCATCGTCCACTCGCTCGTGCAGGCGATCTTCAACAGCATCGTTATCCGCTTCTCGATCTTCATCATCGGCTCGCTGGTGCTGATGGCGCTGGCGTTCCACGCGGCGATTGCCGTGGGCATGGTGGATGTGCATTTCTGACGCGGTTTCCTCCTCTCCCCTTGTGGGAGAGGGATCGTAGAGCGCCGCAGTTTCAAACACGCAGGTGTGGGTGAGGGGTATCGGCGCAGTGTTTGACGCACCGGCGCCTATACCCCTCATCCGTCTCGACGCGCTGCGTCGAGACACCTTCTCCCACAAGTGGAGAAGGACGAGCGTGCGCTAGTTGCTCCGGCCGTTCTCATCCATGCCCGCAATCCATTCGCGCATCAGCGCCAGCCCGCGTTCATCCACGAGTTGGCGGCCGATCTCCGGCATCATCACGCCTGGATCGGTGCTCGTCATGCGGTGCAGAAGTATAGAGCGTTCGGGATGGCCGGGTTCGATGGCGAAGTCGAAACCGGCCGAAGCGCGGCCGGCGGCGACCGGGCGCTTGTTCACGCCCCACAGCGCCGGATCGGTTTGACTCCAGCGCAGATCGAGGCCGGACGTATGCCCTGGCCCTTCAGGGTTATGGCAATGCGCACAATTCACATCGAGGTAGGCGCGAGCGCGGGCGGCGATGGCGCCGGTCGCGGGGCGGTACGCGCTCGGAACGCGCGGCGCTTCGTTGGCAGGTGGCGCACCAGCGATAAGGCCGTCACGTCTCCAGGCATCGAGTTGATCGGTATAGACGGGCGGCGGCGTGGGGCCGCCGCCGCGCGGGGCGCTTGTAACAACGACCTCGACGTTTTCGACGTTGAGATTCCGCGCGCTCGGCCCGATCGGCGTGATCTCGCCGCGGCGATCGTGGCAGGCTTTGCACTGGTTGCGGTTGGGCACGGCCCAGTCGAGCGCGATGGCTTGGCCTTCCTCGTTCGTGAAGCTGACCGGGATATCGGCGCCGATGAGCGAGAGTCGCGCTTCGGTCTGCGCTTCATTCCAGACGTAGGGCAGCGCGATCCAGCCGTCGGCGCGGCGGATGAGCAGGCGCGTTTCGAGGAAACGCACGTTCTCGGTCGGCGCGCGCATATCCGCGGCGAAGGCGAAGGTTTTGATCAGCACCGTGCCGACCGGAAAGTCGAACACCTCATCGGCGCTGTAGCGGGCTTGCGATCCCGCAGGGATGTAGACGTAGCGAAACTTCAGCGCGCCGTCGGAATAGAGCGCGGTGTTCAGATCGTAAGGCGTGACGCGTGCGTTAGGGTCGCGCCCGCCGGCGTCGCGGAAGAATTGGTAGTCGGAGAGCAGCTGCGGGGGCCGCTCCGCCATGATGGCGCGATCGCTCACGGGCGCCGGCCCCTGTGCGGCGGCGCCAGTCACCAACAGAAGCGCTAGCATCGCGCACAGGATGAGGCGCTTGTATGGGCGCTCCATATCGGCGTCGCGTATCAATTCCGGATCCGAATTTCCTCCGGCTCCTCCACGTCGAGCAGAGGCGGCGGGGTTGGGTCTGGCGCGGCTTCGGTGAATGGCGAGCCGGCGACGGGCACGCCGAGCGACAGAAAGCTGCCCTGGCCCGACCGCGTGGACTGATTGTCGCGAACCACGAGGCGCACGATGTCCGTGCGCGCCGCGCCGCCGACCGAATAGATCGTCGCGCCGTCCCAGAGCACGTCGGCTATGGCGATGCCGGCCTGACCCAGGGGCGCAAGCAGGCCCGTCGGGGCATAGCCGCCATTGCCGAAGCTATTGTTGCGGATCACCACGTCCCGCGGCAGCGGATTGTAATTCGTGTCAGTGAAAGGGTTTGGGTAGGCGAAGACGATAACGTTGCCGGTGGCGTTGTCACCGATCTCATTGTCGAACAAGTGCACATTCCGGCTGGCCATGATCAGCACGCCGGTGCCGGCCGGGACCATGCCGACGATGTTGCCGGGCGGGGAGAAGTTCGGCGTGTTGTTGTTGACGATGGTGTTGCCGAACACGCGGGTGGAGTGACCGCCAGATTGCGGCACGCCGGGCAAATCGAACACCAGGATGCCGCCGGTGTTGTTGGTCGTGGTGTTGCCGAATACGTCGGCGCCGAAGCTGTTCTCGATCTCGATGCCGGCCACGTTGTACTCAATCAGATTGTCGCGGACGATGATGTTGCGCGACTGGCCGACATAGATGCCGGCGTCCGAAGCGCCGCGGACGATCGAGTCCCGGATCATCACGTTGGCGCAGTTCACCGGATAGAGCCCGTAGGCGCCGTTTTCCGGGTTCGGTCCGCGCGTCCATTCCATGCGCACGCCGCGGAAGGTTATGCCGTCGCAATCGCGCACCTTGATGCCGTCGCCGCGCGTGTTCTCCACGGCGAAGTCGCGCAGCACGACGTCACTGGCGGTGACCAGCAGGCCCTCAGCGCCGCGGCGCTGGCCATCGAAGGAAAGGATAGAGCGCCCTTCGCCCTCGCCGCGGATGGTGACGCGGTCGACATCGAGCGAAAGCCCGGCCGTGAGTTCAAACCGGCCGCGGCCAAGTTGGACGGTGTCGCCAGGCTCAGCTTCGATCAAAGCTGTCTGCAGCTGCTGCTCGGCTTGCGGACCCGGACGTATGCGCCAAGTGCGCGCCTCGGCGGCGCCGGCGACGGCGAAGATGATGGCGCCCAGAGCGGCGGCGGCGAACCTCATGCGAAACTCCTCCCGTTAGCGGGATAGCTTCGCCGGGCCGCCGCCGCCTGTAAAGCAGATGGGCTAGTTGCTCGGTGACGCGGCCGGCGTGACCTCCGCTGGCGCTGCGGCTGGAGCGGCGTCGGCCGGAGCGGCCTCAGCAGGCGCTACGGCCTCCGCCGGTGCGCTTACAAGGGTCGCGACCGGCTCTTCGCGCTCCAGTGTGACGCGCAGGGGATTGGGCACCAAGTCCTGCGTGGCGCCGCTGCTGGCATCCACTGCAACGCCAATCAGCCCGCCCACAAGGACGTTGCCCGCCATGCCGGCTGCGCCGCCGCCAGCGGTCTGGTGCGTTACGGTATGAGTTGTGGTCCGATACCCCGGCTTCGAAATGGTCACTGTGAACTCGGCGTTGCGCCGCACGCGCGCAAATGTGCAAGGCGTCGCCTCGCAGCTCATGCCGGTGCTGGTGAGCACCGCAGCGCCGCTCGGTTCACTCTCCACGACGAAAGCTTCAGTGGTGCCGCGCGTGACGGTCGCGCATGCCGCCAGCGGCGCAATGAGCGCCGCCGCCAAAATAAGATGTTTCATTGTCTCCCCCTTGGCGCACCGCCCGGCGCGCCGGGGCACACAACCTCAGGGAGACCAAATCGTCAACGCCTGCCGAAGCGCGTCACCACCTGCATAAGGTCGCGGATCAGCCCTGGGTTGCGCGCGGCGATCAACCCGCTTACCGCCGTGATCGCTAAAGTGACGAGCGGCCGCTCACGGGCGATGTCGCCAAGGCCGAGGGGGTGTTCTTCGGCCAGCCGCGCTGCGGCGAGGGCGGCTTCGGCCTCCCGCTTGCGCGCCCGCTGCTGGACGATGAGCGCGAAGATAACGAGGGCCAAGGCCGCCGCCAGCGCGACAAGCGCGGCCGCGCCCGCGACGCCGGTGATCGGCTCGAGCAATGCGTAAAGCGCAAAACCTGCGCCGAATACGACGAGCACCGCCGCCGCCGCCGCCGCCGCCGTTGCGATCACCGCGGTCATCGCGCGATCAATCATGATCTGCGGCTGCCGAGCAGAACCCCAACAAGCACGCCGACACCCAACGCCGTCGCGGCTACGGTGAGCGGGCGCTCCGTCAGCTGACGTTGCAAATAGCGGTTCGCCTCGTCGAGCCCTTCCTTGATGGCGGCCTCGGCCGCCGCCAAGCTTTCGCTGGTTTGGTCTTGCCCGTCGCCAGCGTCGTTGCCGCCTTGGGTCGATCGATTTGTGGCCATAGCAAGTTTTCCTGAGTTCGCTCTTTAGTCTAAACAAGATCGGCGCCACTTGCGCGTATGCAAGCCTTCGGGGCGAATGCGATGGACCTGGAGCGCACAGCGAAAGCGAAAGTTCCGTCTGCGGCCTGGCCGGTGGCGGCGGCTGTGGCGCTTAACCTTATTCCGATCGTCGGCGTCATGTTCTGGGGATGGAGCGCATTTGCGCTCATCTTTCTCTACTGGCTGGAGAACCTGATCATCGGCGTCCGCACGGTTTTGAGCATGCTCATCTCCGGTCTGCGCTCTAGTGGCCTGCACTGGGCGGGCGTATTGATGTTCTGCGCGTTCTTCACGGTGCACTACGGGCTTTTCTGCTACGGGCACGGCACGTTCGTGGTCGGCATCTTCGCTGGCGACAGGCTCGGCGAGAGCGGGCTCGGTCTCGCCGGCGCGGCGCGGGCGCTGTTCGCGTTGCAGCCGAATTTGGTCTGGGGCCTTTGGTCGATCGTGCTGTGGCAGGTCGTACAATTCATACTGTTCATCGCGCGCGGCGAGGCGACGAAGACCGATCCCTTGTCGCTGATGGCCGCGCCGTACCCGCGCATCTTCATCTTGCACCTCGCCATCATCCTTGGCGGCTTCCTGGTGATGCTGCTCGAAGAACCGATGGCGGGCCTGGTGATGCTGGCGCTCGTGAAAACGGCGTACGACGTCGGCGAGGCGACGGGCAAGACGCCGAAATTCAACCTCGCGCGGCGGCCGATCAAGTCCGAAGCAGGCGGCGGCCCGCTTCAATGATCCGCAATGTCTCGCTCCAGAGGCCGAGCGCGCCCAATTCTTCGGGACTGAAGAAGCGGGCCACGCGCGCATCGTCGCCGGCCTTCGGCTCGCCTGCGATCCAGCGCGCGGCATAGTCGATCAGTACGTAGTGCCCCCACGGCGGCGCCTCGGCATCGCTGGCGCGGCTGAACAAGCCGTCTACGACATCGATAAGGCCGATCAGTTCGGCCGAGCAGCCTGTCTCTTCCTTCAACTCGCGCAGCGCCGCATCGGCGGCGCGCTCGCCCCATTCGATTCGCCCGCCGGGCAGCGACCAGTGGTTCTTGAGCGGGGGCGCGCCGCGCCGGATCAGCAGTACGTCATCGCCTCTAAAGCAGACGGCGCCGACGGCGGCGGTGTGGCGGCGCGGTTCAGTCATCGCCGCTCAATGCGCCCGCGGAGCTGTGCGCCGCAAGCGCCAGAGCGTGGGTCAGCGCATCGCGCGCGGAGCGCGCAAGGGCGCGGCTGGCGGCTGGGCGAATGGTGATAAATTTCTGGAACAAAAGAGTTTTTCCGCAGGCGCCGCGACTGCGGCGGTCCAAAAACAAAGATGCGCGACACTCGCGTGCCGCGCATCGATTGGACGTTCGTCCTTGTTCGTTGGAGCGCTCTCTTAGTGGAGCACTCGAAGGCCTCGTTTTACCGAGCTGCCTTCTTCGCACGCTTCGCCTTTTTCTTGGCGGCGGTCTTGCGCGGCGCCTTCTTGGCGGCCTTCTTCGTCGCAGTCTTACGCGTGGCCTTCTTGGCCTTCGCTTTTTTCGCGACCTTCTTGGCCGACTTCTTTGCTTTCTTAGCCATGCCCTGGCTCCTTTTGCTTACGGCAACGCAGCCGCAGTACGTCTTCAATATGTCATGCGCAAGCACATACGCTAGCGAAAAGATTCAACGCGCTGAATCTGCAACAGCGACTCACACACTTCACGATGTGTAACGCGCGTGCGCGCGGATCGTTTCGCTACACTTCAGTCGTGAGCAACGCGCGCGGGTTCATCACGTTCATCGGGTCGAGCGCGTGCTTGAGCGTGCGCATCAGCGAAAGCGATTCGGCGTCCTTGAAGCGAACGAGGTCGGCTTTGCGCGCGACGCCGATGCCGTGTTCGGCGGAGATGGAGCCGCCGAAGGAGGCGGCGACGTCATAGACCGTTTGGGTGAGTGCGGCGCCGGGAAAGGCGTCGGGCGCCATGCCGATCGGCTGCATCGCGGAATAGTGAAAGTTGCCGTCGCCCATGTGGCCGAAGGCGACGATGCGCACGCCGGGGCAGCGCGCCTGCATCGCCGCATCGGTGCGCGCCAGGAAGTCGGGCGTCTTCGATACGGGCACGCTGACATCGTGGTTCGCTTGCGCACCTTCGGGCTTGTGGCCCGCCGATATGGCTTCACGCACACGCCAGAAATCCCTTGCCTGGCTTGCGTTTTCGGCAATTAGCGCCGTTTGCGCTTCGCCTGCTTCAAGTGCGCCGGCGAGCGCGTGTTCGATGGCGTCGCGCAGGCCCTCGGCGTGCGCCGCTTCGAACTCGATCAGCACCATGAAGGGCGCGCCAGGCAGAGGATCGCGCATGTTGGGGACGTTCTGAACGACCAGATCAACCGAGAGCCGGTTCATCACTTCGAAGGCGGAGACGGCGCCGGTCATGGCTTTGACGCGATGCAGCAGAGCGAGCGCCGGACGGGGCCCTTCGACCCCGAGCAGCGCCACCTCACGGGCGCGCGGCCGGGGGAAAAGCTTCAGCGTAGCGGCGGTGACGATGCCGAGCGTTCCCTCTGCGCCGATGAAGAGCTGCTTCAGGTCGTAGCCGGTGTTGTCCTTCCTGAGCGCCTTCAGCCCGTTCAGCACTCGCCCGTCCGGCAGCACAGCTTCGATGCCGAGCACGAGTTCGCGCATCATCCCGTAACGCAGCACGTGAACGCCGCCAGCGTTCGTGGAAATCAGTCCGCCAATGGTCGCGCTGCCTTCGCTCGCGAGGCTCAACGGGAAGAGCCGATCCGAATCAGCTGCGGCTTGCTGAACGCCCGCGAGCACGCAGCCGGCCTCGGCGATAAGTGAGTCGTTGTCGGCGTCGATCTCGCGGATGCGGTTCATGCGCTTGAGTGAAACCAACACTTCGCCGTCAGGAATTTGGCCGCCGACAAGGCCAGTGTTGCCGCCCTGCGTGGTGATTGATGCGCCGGATTCGACGCAGATGCGGACGACGTCGGCGGCCTCTGCGGTGCTTTGCGGCAGCGCCGCGACCGGTGTGCGCCCCGAAAATTTCCCACGCCACTCAGTGAGATAGGGCGAAAGGGCAGCCGCGTCGGTCAAAACGCCCTTGGGGCCGAGGCGGGCAGTCAATTTGGCGACGAGGTCGGTCGTGTTCATCCGCAAGTTGGTAGCACAACCGCCGTCATCCTGGGGCTCGCGTCAGCGAGAGCCCAGGACCCAGTGGCAAACACCCAGCTCTTTGATCCCCTGGGTCCTGGGCGCGCACTTCCGCCTACGCTCTTCGAGCTTCGGCGGACAAGCCGTGCGCCCCAGGTGACGATGAAACTGCTTAGCGCGGTGCGGCGGCGCGGGTGAGCCGGTCGCGGATCGCTTCGCCCAGACCGTGCGCGGGGATTGGCGCGACGGCGATGATGTCTGCACCCGTCGCGTCGAGCGCACGGAGCGCCGCGTAGAGATTAGCTGCAGCTTCGACGAGGTCGCCGCTGGCTGAGAGCGTCGCGCCACCTGCAGCGGCCGCCGCGCCGAAGGCGAGGTACGCTTCGCCCTGTTGTGGCGCGCCGACGTCGAGGCGCAGGCGTGCGCGGGGCGCGTAATGGCTCTCGAGCATGCCGGGCGCCTGGATCGCGCCGCCGTGCGCCGACGCAATCGGCCCGACCAGCGCTTCGATCTCAGCGCGCGCGATCGCGCCCGGCCGAAGCAATGTGACCGCGCCGTCATCGGTCACGACCACGATGGTGGACTCAAGCCCGATCTCACACGCCCCCCCGTCGAGCACGAGATCTACGCGCTCTCTCAAATCGTCCGCCGCATGCTGGGCCGTGGTGGCGCTGACATGGCCCGAACGATTGGCGCTCGGCGCAACGATCGGTCCGCCAAACGCCGCGAGGAGCTCCCGCGCCATCGGGTGTGAGGGCGCGCGTAGCGCGATGGTCGCAAGGCCAGCGCAGGCAAGTTCGCAGACGGCGCTTTCAGCGCGGCGGCGTGCGACGATGGTGAAGGGGCCAGGCCAGAACGTTTGGGCGAGCGCGACGGCCTTAGCGTGGAGATGCGCGTGCTGTTCCGCTTCAACTAGGCCAAGCACGTGCGCGATCAGCGGATTGAACTGCGGCCGGCCCTTGGCTTCGTAGATGCGCGCCACCGCATGTGGGTTCGCGGCGTCCGCGCCGAGCCCGTAGACCGTTTCGGTGGGAAAGACGACGAGCCCACCCGCGCGCAGTATTTCGGCGGCGCGAGGGATGCTCATGGCTGCCGCACAGCCTCGACGCGGATCGAGAGATCGATCTCGCGCGAGATCAAATCATCGGCGTCGGTGTCCTTGCCGATGTCGAAGTCGCTCCGGTCGAGCTGAGCCGTGCCGGTCATAAGTGCGCGGTCGCCCTCGATCACCAAAGTGAACGGCAGATCAAAAGTGCGGCTGCGGCCGCGAATGGTGAGTTCGCCGCGCGCTTCATAGGCGTCGCCGCGGCGGCGGAGTTCGCTGGCGCGGAACACAGCAGTGGGATGGGCGGCGGAGTCGAACCATTCTGGACCGGGCAGCGCGCGATCGTGCACGGCGACGCCGTCCGTGGCCGAGGCCGTCTCGATCGTGACTACGGCGCGGGAGGCGCCGAGATTATCGGGATCGAAGCGGATGTCGGCGCGCCAGCGGGTGAAGCGGCCTTCGAAGCGCGCAGCGGCCGACTCGCCGTCGTCATACGTGAAGGCGAAACCGATCGTGCTGGCGCGCGGATCGACACGCCACGCCGAAGGCGCGCCGGCTTCAGGTGGGGCAGGCGTGTGCGGAGCGATGTCCGGCGCGGGCTCGGCGATTTCGATTTGCGACTGCGTTTGTGGGCCGCCGCCGAGGCTGGCGAGCGTGAACGCAGCGGCCGCTAAGCCGGCGAAGGTGAGCGCCAGTCCGCCGCCGAGGAGGGCGAGGCGGCCTGGGTTCTTGGGCGCCGGTTCGCCGCCGCTGAGCGCGCGCAAGCCTGGGACCATCAAGGTCAGCACGTTGTCGCGGTTGATGACGTGGTGTTTCAGCGCTGCCGCAGCGTGGAGGGCGCCGAGCACGATCGCGCCCCACGCCAACACGCCGTGCGCTCCCATGGCGGCGTCCGCCACCTCTTCGCGCACCTCCGCGCCTGCGCTGGGGAGCCCGAAAAGGTGAGGCACGACGAAGAGGCCGAACCAGCGCGTCGTCACTTGCAGCGGCGCGTCGTCATGGTCGGACCAGCCGGCGGAGACGTAGAGCCAGCCGGTCAGCGGCAGCGCGATCATCAGCGCATAGAGCGCCCAGTGCGTCGCGCTCGCGATGAGGCGTTCCCAAGCCGGCATGTGCTCGGGCATTGCCGGCGGCGGGTTCGCGAGCCGCCGGGCGAGCTGCGCCAGGCTCAACGCCAGCACCGTGAGCCCGACCGACTTGTGGAGCTGATAGGCTTGAAAGAGGGCGTCGCTGACGACGCCATCCTCGGCCTGATCGCTCATCCACCAGCCGAGCGGGATCATCAGCACGATCGAAAACGCGATGGCCCAATGCAGGACAATCGCGATCGCGGCGTAGCGCTGAGCCGGCGCGGCCATTTTAGTTTACTGGCTCAGCAGGCTGAACCGGCGCGGGTGTGGTGGTTTCGGCAGGCTTGGTGAATTCGGCTTCGATCAGCAGCTCGACCTGATCGGAGACGCCGTTTGCGGCGCCGTCATCCATCAGCGTGGTGACGCCGTATTGTGAGCGCTGGAACACGCCGCGCGCCGAGAAGCCGATCAGATTGATCGGAAAGCCCATTGGGTGGGTGGCGTGACTAATGTTGTAGGTGACGTCCAGCGTCTGCGGATGGGTGATGTTGCGGATGGTGAGGTCGCCGGTCACGCGCGCCGTGTTCGGGCCGGTGCGCTCGACGGACGTAGAGCGGAAGGTGGCGGTGGGAAATTGCGCCGAGTCGAGCCATTCGGAGTTTTGCAGTTCAGAGTCGAAGTCGCGCTCGCCCGTAAAGGGGGTGTCCAGCGTGCTGATAGCCACGGTCGTGGTTACGCTCGATTGAGCTGGATCCTCGGCGTTGAAGTTGAGCGAACCGGTGACGCCGTTGAAGCGCAACACATAGTTGGAGAGCCCAAAGTGGCGGGTGCGCACGGTGACGGTGGTGTGGTTGGAGTCGAGTTCGTAGGTTCCGGTCGTCACGTTGATCGGAATGGCGGCCTCGGCGGGCGCTTCTGGAGCGGTCGGGGCGGGCTGTGAGCACGCGGCGAGCGCCAAGGCCGCCGCGGCGGCGATGGTCCAAGATTTCATAGTCGTAGTCTCCTCGCTGAAGCTGCGTATGTAGCGCCATTCGCCGTCGCCGCCATGGAGGCACATGGGCGTAACCTAACCGGGCGCCCTTCAACATGACCCGGTGTGCGGTTCGCACGCGCCGCGGCGCAGGTTATAATTGCTCAGGAGATTGCTCATGACCTACGCCGCGCCTATCGCCGACATGCGCTTCGCACTCGAAGCGTGCGCCGATCTGTGGCGGCTGCGCGAGCGCTATCCCGATCTCGACGCCGATCTGCTGACGGCGATTCTCGACGGCGCCGGCGCACTGGCGGCCGAGACGCTGGCGCCGATCAACCGCAGCGGCGACCGCGCGGGCGTGACGCTGGAGGGCGATGTGGTCCGCGCGGCGCCCGGCTTTCGCGAAGCGTACGAAGCGTTCAAGGCGGGCGGCTGGCAGGGGCTGGCCGCCGATCCGGCCTATGGCGGACAGGGTCTGCCGCGCGCGGTGGCGCTTGCGGTGATGGAGACGGTGCATTCGGCCAATATGAGCTTCGGCCTGCTGCCGATGCTGACGCTCGGCGCAATTGAGGCGCTGGAGCAGCACGGCGCGCCGGATCAGAAGGCGCTTTATCTGGAAAAGCTTATCTCCGGCGAATGGACCGGAACGATGAACCTGACCGAGCCGCAGGCCGGCTCCGATCTCGGCGCGCTGACCACGAAGGCTGTCCCGCAGGCGGACGGCTCTTATGCCATTAGCGGCCAAAAGATTTTCATCACCTGGGGCGAGCACGACCTCGCGCCGAACATCATCCACCTCGTTCTCGCGCGTATCGAAGGCGCGCCGGCGGGTTCGAAGGGCATCTCGATGTTTATCGTGCCGAAGTTTCGCGACGCTGACGGCGCGCGCAACGGCGTGCGATGCATCGGCGTCGAAGAAAAAATGGGCATCCATGCTTCGCCCACCTGCACGTTGGCGTACGAAGGCGCGCAAGGGTGGCTGATCGGCGAAGAAAATCGCGGCCTCGCCGCCATGTTCACGATGATGAATGCGGCGCGGCTCAATGTCGGCATGGAGGGCGTCGCGGTCGCGGAGGCGGCATGTCAGAAGGCTCTCGCCTATGCGCGAGAGCGCAAGCAGGGCGGGCGCCCCATCATCGACTATCCCGACGTGAAGCGCATGCTGATGACGATGCGGGCGAAAATCCAAGCCGGCCGGGCGATTTGTTACGCCTGCGCGGTCGCGGCGGATGCAGGCGATAAGGCGATGGAGGATTTGCTGACGCCGATTGCGAAAGCGTGGGGCACGGATTTGGGCGTCGAGTGCGCCAGCCTCGGCGTGCAGGTTCATGGCGGCATGGGCTTCGTCGAAGAAGGCGGCGCGGCGCAATTTTATCGCGATGCGCGCATCGCGCCGATCTATGAGGGCGCCAACGGCATTCAGGCGATCGATCTCTACGGCCGCAAGCTGCTCGGCGACCGCGGCGAAGCGATGCGGCGCTTGATCGAGGAGGCGGTCATCGTCGGCGAAAACTACGCAGATCGCCAGGTGTCGGATCGGCTCGTCGCCGCGGCTGGCGTGCTGCGCGACGCGACGAGCTACAGGTTGACGGCCGCGCGCGACAATGCGCTAGCCGGGGCCAGCGACTACCTGGCGCTGGCTGGCGACGTTATCGGCGCAATGCTGCTAGCGCGCGGGCTTTCCCGCGAGCCTTCGGACGAGCAGGCGCGCCTGCTGCGCTTTCTTGCGGAGACGACACTCACGCGCGCTTCGGGGCGCTCCGCCGCCATAAAGATCGGCGCGGAGGCGCTTGCCGACGCGAGCTATTGATTGGCGTGCTCCGCCTTGCGTTCTCTTTTCGCTGCTTCTTTGACCGCGTCCTTGAACGGTCGTAGCGCGGCCGGCTTATAGCGGGGCCTGACGTGCTCGTCGCTCGCCCGTCGGATCACCGCATCATCGAGGTAAAGCACGACATCGTCCGCGCTTGGCCGCTTGTTGCGATCTGCCCAAATCCGTCGCGGCGGGCCGAACCAATTTTGCGGTTTTAAGATCAAGTCCAAAAGTTTCGGGCGGTGGATCGGCGCCTTGTAGAAATCGGGACCTGCCCGCGCAATTTCTTCTTCCATCGGGGAAGCGTCAGGGCCGTGTTTGCCATAGAAGCGCAAGCCTTGCTTGGCGGCGCCGTCCGTGACCCAGCGCAAGGTCGCCGCCGCGAGCGGTGAGCCGTCGCCGCCGCCGATGTCGCCATGCGTGCCGATGAACCAGCGCTGCTGGTAATATGCGTAGCCCTGCACGGCGCCGGCCCGCCGTTGCGCAATCGCGTTGCTCTCTTCCAATCCGTCCCAAGGAGTCGCCGGGAAGCCGGCTCGCGATTCATCGACCGCCATCGCATGACGCGCGGACAAAACGTTCGGACATACGCGAAGGTTCTTGAACCGATAGCGGCCGCCAAGCTTGAGAAACATTGAATCGAGCACTTGCGCGATGCCGCGCTGAATCACTGTGTCGAACACACCGAGATAGGTGATCGTGGGCGGCGTATCGATGGTGTAGCGCGTGCCATCCGGATTGCGGCCGCCCTTGCCGTGCGCTTGGCGGAACGCGAGCGTCTTTGCGGCGTGCTCCAGCAATTGCTCCTGGGTGCCGTTCTCGCCGGGGGCGTCATGGTAAAGCTCAAACGCCTCCCACGCCTTGTGTACCGAACGCCGGCTGACGATGCCGGATGTGTTGATAATGCCGGCTAGGCGGCGCGCCGCGAATGCGCCGCGGCTGAAGCCGAAAATGTAAATTTCGTCGCCTTCTTCATAGTTGAACGAGAGCCGCAGATAGGTGTCGAGAATGCCGTCTTCGAGACCTTCGCCGAGGGCGCCGCCGAATGTGCGATTGATAACGGCAAGCAGCCACGAACCGAAGGTGAGCCGGGTCAGCGCGCCGATGTTCGAACCGACGCCCTGGGTGTAGATCACGGTCTGCGGAATGTAGCCGGTGGCGACGCCGTTCTCGTCCTGCAGCGTCTCTTTGTGAGCCACGCTGCGTGCGATCAGGGCGACGTTGGTGGGTTTATCCTGACGCAGCGACTGCCAGGTCCCGTCCATGCACACGATAATGCGCTTCATGCGTTTCCCCCTTGCCTCCGCGCCAGGGCAGTTTAGCCGCTTTTTTGCTCGTGGTTAAAGCCGCTCGGGGCGCCTTTTCGACGGTAGGCCCCATTTAGTCTCCGGGTGTGCTCGGCTAGGTTGCCCTCTGGAGACGAATTTCATGTCCATGGACGGTCTGGAGCAGGACATCACCGAACGGCGCCGGCCGCAGCTGGTCTATCCGCTCGGCGAGCCGCCGGCGGCGGGGGAGGCGCGCGAGGTCGCGCCCGGTGTGTATTGGGTCCGCATGCCGCTGCCGTTCGCGCTGCAATGGATCAATCTCTGGCTGATCGAAGACGGCGAGGGCTGGACCATCGTCGACACCGGCGTCGCGATCGAACAATCGCGCGAATATTGGCGACAGATTTTTGACACGACGCTGAAAGGCAAGCCGGTCACGCGCGTGATCTGCACCCACATGCATCCCGATCATATGGGGCTCGCCGGCTGGATCTGCCGCAAGTTCGGCGCGAGTCTGTGGATGAGCCGGCTCGAATACATCACCGGGCGCATGCTCGTCGCCGACACCGGCCGCGAGGCGCCGGAAGAGGGCGTAAAGTTTTATCGCGCCGCCGGCTGGGATGAAGACGCGATCGACAGCTACAAAATCCGCTTTGGCGGATTCGGCAAAGCGGTGTCGAAAATCCCCGACGCCTATCGCCGCATACAAGATGGCGATGTGATCGACATCGGCGGCCGTTCCTGGCGCGTCATCACCGGCAACGGCCATTGCCCGGAGCACGCCTGCCTCTGGCAAGAGGATTTGAAACTCTTCATCTCGGGCGATCAGGTGCTGCCGCGCATTTCATCCAACGTCTCAGTGTTTCCAACTGAACCCGATGGCGATCCGCTCGCCGATTGGATCGCGTCGTGCCAGAAGCTGCTCAACGTCATGCCGAACGACGTGCTGGTGCTGCCGTCGCACAATGAGCCGTTCATCGGCCTGCACGAGCGCCTCACCAATCTGATCGAGGGCCACGAGAAAGGGCTCGCGCGCGTGATGCAGCGTTTGCAGCAAGAGCCAAAGCGCGCGGTCGATATGTTCGGCGCGCTGTTTGCCCGCAAGATCGGGCCGGAAATTTTAGGGATGGCTACGGGCGAAGCAATTGCGCATGCCAATTGCCTGATCGGCCGTGGGCTCGCGCGCGCGGTGCGTGATGAAGAAGGTGTGATCCGTTATGAAGCCGTCTGACGCGCCCAATCCAGAACGGCGTTCGAACAACGCCATGCTCTGCTTTTGCATCGGCGTTGGCCTTTGCGTGCTGGCCTACGTCCTCGGCATCGGCGCGGTGATCGGCGCAGCTTTCAGCGGCGGCGACCCCATTTTGATCGCAGGCAGCCTGCTCTCGGCCATCGCCATCGGCGCAGCTGGCTTCGTGGGCTTCATCATGATGCTCATCGGCGGCGTCTGGATGATCGTGCGCGTGATTGCCGATCAAAGCGGCGGCGCCGAAGAAAAGCGCTATCGTGACGTCGAACGCTGATTCGGAGCCGTCATGATTCTTTCCACTACATTTGAGGTCCACGGCCGCAGCGTGGCGCAGCACCTTGGCCTGGTGCGCGGCAATGTCGTGCGCTCGCGCTTTATCGGCCGGGACATCGTCGCGGGCCTGCGCATGATCGTCGGCGGTGAAATCCACGAATACACAAAGCTGCTGGCCGAAAGCCGCGAGCAGGCGCTTGATCGCATGGTTCAGCACGCTCAATCGCTCGGCGCCGATGCGGTGATTGGCGTGCGGTTGGAAACGACGGACGCCGGCCAGGGGCAGGCGACCGAAGTGTTGGCTTACGGCACGGCGGTGAAGCTGGCCTGACGCAGCGGGGCCGCGTGCGCCAACCGCCAGGCCATTAACGCGACGATGCCGGCTGAAACGTCGAGGCTGAAGCCAAACGCGATGAGAAAGAGCGCGTGGTGCGTGAGCAGGTGCGCGGCTGGCGCGGCGGCGAGTTCGCCGAGACGCCAGTCAGCGGCGCGGCGCAAGCTCCAATCGAACAATGCGCCCGCCGCGATAGCCCCGGCGAGCATCGGTATCCAAACCGGCACGTGAGGAAGGTCAAGCGGCAGGCCGGCAATCATGTGGGGCGCTGTGTAGGCGACGAGCGTGAGGCAATAAAACGGCGTCAGCCAGGCGTGGGCCAGCGATCGCCATGACGTCTCGGCCGGGCGTCCCGCGGCGGCGGCCAGGCGCGAAGCCTCGCGCACGCTCCATTGGGTGTCCGCGAACATGCGCCACACGAAAAGCGCGCCGATGCCCCCGGCAAGGCCGGTGAATGCGCCGACAATTATTGCTGCGACGACGGGGCCGACAAAAGCGGGAAGGTCGAGGCGGACATGCTCGCTGCGCATCAGGACGAAGGCGGCGAGGCCTGCGAGCATCAAGATCGCAACCGGCGGAGAGGCGAGCGCCGCCGCCCCCACTGCCAAAGCCGCGAACATGGCCATAAAGCTGCGCGCGGCGCTGGCGCGGACGAGCGCTCCGCTCTGCAGCGCTGCAGCGTGCTCAGGGATTCTCCCATTCATGGCTCAATGGTTTGAGCCAACGTCGTGAATTGTGCGTAAATGCAAGAATAACCAAGCGTTTACGCTATCGGCGCGGTAACTTTTCGTTAGTCACCACGCCGGCGGCGAGCGCGTGGATCGCGACTGCTGCGTTCCACACCGTCATTCACGCCGTCAGGGTCCGTCGGCTGCGCCTGAGTGGTGCTCGGCTCAGGCTGCGCCGCTGCTTGAGCCGCCGCCGCTGCAGCGCGCGCGTCACGTTCGGACATCTGCTGACTTGCCTGGCTCTGCCAGGTCGCGTCGTTCGGATGGCCTAGCGAGTTGAAGATCTGCGCAAACGCCGCCGACTCGCTGCCGCTGGTCGAAGAGCAGAACGCGCGCATTTCGACGCCGGGGCGAACCTGAACCGCGCCGAAGACCGTTCTCGACGGCGCTTGCAGCTGGGCGCGCTGGACCGGCCAGAACCCACTCGTATCCACAGTCTGCGTGACGACTTGCGGCGACGAGCCAGCCGGGAAGAAGTCACGCACGGCGTTAGCCGCAGTGGCCCACGCGTCCGGGCTTAACGGCGTCGTCGTATTGCGCGCGGCGTCCGCGGACGACGATGCAGTGTTCGGATTCGCCACCCCGAATACGTAACAATCGTTGCTGGCGTTGAAGAGCAGCACAGCCGTTTGCGCCGTCTGCGGGCCGGCGGCCTCCGCTTGCCAGCCCGACGGCTTGTCAAACGTCACGCGGCCATTGGGGTCGTTCCATTGTTCAGCCTGGGCGACGCCCACGCTTAATGCCACGCCGACAGCAGCGGCGAGCGCAAGAATGCGCATTGGCTTTCCTCCACAAAAAGCTCGTCCTCTAACCTTGATTCACCGATTGGGCCCGTCGCAGTCAAGGCCGCAACACCGGTGCGGGGGAGTGGAACCGTCCCTGGAAGAGGCTAAGCTGGTGCAAAACCGGAGGTCAAAATGAGTTTGCGGGGCAAAACCCTCTTTATTACAGGCGCGAGCCGCGGTATCGGGCTCGCCATCGCGCTTCGGGCCGCCCGGGACGGCGCCAACATTGTGATCGCCGCCAAGACAGCCGAACCGCACAAGAAACTGCCGGGAACCATTTTCACGGCCGCGGAGGAAGTCGAGCAGGCCGGCGGCCAGGCGCTGCCGATCGTGGTCGATGTCCGTGAGCCCGACAGCGTCCAAGCGGCGGTCGACGCCGCTGTCGCGCGCTTCGGCGGCATCGATATCTGCGTCAACAACGCCTCCGCCATTCAGCTCACCGGCACGCTCGCCACCGATTACCGGCGGTACGACCTGATGCACCAGGTCAATACGCGCGGCACGTTCGTCACCACGCGCGTGTGCCTGCCGCATCTGTTGAAAGCGGAGAATCCGCACGTGCTGATGCTGTCGCCGCCTCTGGACATGAGCCCGCGCTGGTTTGCCGGCCATGTCGCCTACACGATGGCGAAATACGGCATGAGCATGTGCGTGCTCGGGATGGCGGAAGAATTCCGCGACCAGGGCGTCGCATTCAACGCGCTCTGGCCCCGCACCGGCATCGCCACAGCGGCGATCGAGTTCGCGCTGGCCGGAGGCGATGGCATGAAGCACTGCCGCACGCCGGACATCATGGCCGACGCGGCCTACGCCATCTTCAACAAGCCCGCGCGCGAATGCACCGGCAATTTCTTTATCGACGATGTGCTGCTTCACGCCGAAGGCGAGCGCGACTTCGATAAATACCGCGTCGATCCCTCCAAGCCGCTGATGCCGGACTTTTTCGTCCCGGAGAACACGCCGGTGCCGCCGGGCGTGAGCATGGGGCCGAAGGCGTGAGCGCGATTGGCGTGGCTCTCGTCACCATCTTTTTCGCGCTCGCAGGCTTGCACCTCTATTGGGGCCTCGGCGGTTTTTGGCCTGGAACGGATGGAGACACGTTGCGCCTGCGTGTCGTTGGCACACACACGGGCCCGATGTTCGGCTTTGCCGCGAGCGCCTTGGTTGCAGGCGCGCTCGCCGCTGCTGCGGCAATCGTATTGGCGCGCCACTACGTCACGTCGATCGCTCCAATCGGCTGGGTGGTGACCGCGGGCTACGTCGTGTTGTTTGCGGTCTTTGCCGGGCGCGGCGTGCTCCCTTACGTCAGCGATGTCTTCAGCTATGCGCGCGGCACGCCGTTCTACGATCTCAATCTGCGCTATTACGCGCCGCTTTGTCTGCTCATCGCCGCGCTGCTGGCGGCGGACTTTCTGCGCGCGCCTGTGGAGCGCGCAGGCTAAGCGGAGCAGGCGGACGTTCGTCGCATAACGCGGCGCTCGCGCGAAAATGAGTGGCGCGGACTGGCGCATGACAAACGCCGCACCAAATACCCCGTGCACCAAGGCTGGCGGGTGCTTCGTGTGACGAGCGCTGACGTGTACGACAATCTAAGCGGTGTCTGGGAAACGATCGCCCCGCACGCCGCAGGCGGCGGAGTAAGGTCAGCGTATGCAATACGACTACGAGCTCTTTGTCATCGGCGCCGGCTCCGGCGGTGTGCGTGCGGCGCGGCTGGCGGCTAAGGCGGGCGCCAAAGTCGTCATCGCCGAGCAGGTGCAGGTGGGCGGCACGTGCGTGTTGCGCGGCTGCGTGCCGAAGAAGCTCCTGGTCTACGGCTCGGAGTTTGGCCAGGCCTTCCGCGACGCCAAGGGTTTTGGCTGGACGGTCGACTGGGCGCGCTTCGACTGGTCGATTTTACGCGACCACGTGCAGGCGGAAGTGAACCGGCTCTCCGGCCTCTACATCAAAAACCTCGACGGCGCCGGCGTTGAGGTCATCGACGACCGCGCCATCATCGTCGATCCGCACACGGTACGTTTCACCGCGAGCGGCAAGCAAATCACGGCCGAGCGCATCCTGGTCGCCGCCGGGGGGCACACCTCGCGCCCTGCGGACATTCCCGGCCAAGAGCTCGGCATCACCTCTACCGACGCCTTCACGCTCGACGCGCTGCCCGCCAGCATCGTCATCGCCGGCGGCGGCTACATCGCGCTCGAATTCGCCAACATCTTCTCCGGCCTCGGCGTCGAGACCACACTCGTCTATCGCGGCGAGCGCATCTTGCGCGGCTTCGACCACGACATCCGCGCCCACGTGCAAGCCGATATGCAGCGCACCGGAATCCACATCATGTGCGGCTCGACCATCACCGGGATCGCGCCGCTGGCGGAGAACCGCAAGCTGGTGACGCTCTCGAACACGATGCGATTGGAAACCGATCACGTGCTGTGGGCGATCGGCCGCGAGCCGAACACGAACGGCATGGGCCTCGAAGCCGCCGGTGTGCGGCTGACCGCGCGCGGCGCCGTTGCGGTAGATGAATTTTCACGCTCCAGCGCGCCGTCGATCTGGGCCATCGGCGACGTCACCGACCGGATCAATTTGACGCCAGTCGCCATTCGGGAAGCTGTCGCTTTCGTCGAAACCGAGTTCATGGGCCGGCCCACCGCGTTCGATCACGCCGATGTCGCGAGCGCCGTCTTCTCGCGCCCAGCGGTGGGCTCAGTCGGCTATACCGAGGAGCAGGCGCGCGAGAAACTTGGCAAAATCCGCGTCTTCCGCACCGCGTTCCGGCCGATGAAAAACATCCTCGCCGGCAATGAACAGCGCACACTGATGAAGCTCATCGTCGCCGCCGAGAGCGACCGCGTCGTCGGCGTACACATCGCAGGGCCTGAAAGTCCGGACCTGATCCAGCTGGCGGCGATCGCCATCAAAGCGGGGCTGACCAAGGCGCAGTGGGACGCGACTTGCGCGGTCCATCCCACCGCGGCCGAGGAACTGGTGCTCATGGGCGAGCCGATCAGCCACGACAACGAAGCGCCGGCGTAAATGGAGCGCCGGCGCTCCATATTGCCCGCGCGCGGCGTATTCGGTTGAGCCCGCGGGCGCGCGCATTAACCATGAACGCCACAGTCTCGCTCAATGAGGGAAATCTCATGCGGCTCGTTGCGATCGTTTTGGCGTGCGCGCTATCGGCCTGCGCGTCCACATACGCAGCCAATCCGGAAGACCCGGTCGATATGGCGGCCGAACTCGGCAACCGCGGTAAACTTTATGTCGGCATGGGCGAAGTGTGCGATACGGCGATCGGCGGCGCGCATCGGGAGGCTGTCACGCAAGCCATTCGCGCCGAACAGCAAAATCTTGGCGTGCTTTCGGGGCTAGTTGAGCGCGCGCATCGCGGGCACGCCAGCGACGAACTCGCCGCGCACATGGCGACGCAGATGAACGTACACAACATCAGCGCCGAGCGGTTCTGCGGCGAAACTCTCCGTCAAGCACGTTATGAGATCAGCGCTCGGTCGCAACAGGTTCAGCAGATGCCGCCGCTGGCGCCGAACCCGATGGACTACGCACGCCTCTGGATCGATTGAACAGAGAAAGGGCGCCCGCGTGCTGCGAGCGCCCCTTCGAGTCTGCCTGTTAGCTTTGTCCGTTAGCCCCGGCGGCCATCGCGATCACGGCGGTCGTCCCGGTCGCGGCGGTTGTCTTGGCTGTCGTTATGGTGCGGGTTGCCTGGGACGCGGCCGTTCGCGAAGGCGTTAGCAAAGTACGGCGCGCGGAAGCGATCGACTGCCCGGCTGCGGCCCGGTTCGTACGCGATCACGTCGCAGCCATAGGCGTTGCAAGTGTGCGTGTACTCATAGCGATAGCCCGGCTGAAAGCCAAAGGTGCGCACCAGGCGGCGATATTCGCGGTCGCTGCGATCGAAGCGGAAGGTGCCCGCATCGTGCCGGACGACGATCTCGCCGCCGCCGCCGCCCCGGTCGTTGCCGCGGCGATAATCTTGCGCCGCCGCCGGCAACGCGGTGAGGGTGATGGCCGCGGCCAGCGCGGCGAATGTCAGCTTGCGTTTCATCGTTCTGCTCCACTCAAGCGCTTCTAAAAGCGTGCGCGGAGCATCGCTTCCGGCGCTTGAACCGCAGGGCGGCGTTCGGATTGCAGCTGCTCCGGTAGGGTGATGCGTAAGGCGCACTATTCATTGCGCATCTGAATCGAAGCCGAGCGCTACCCACAGTTTCTGATGCGCTGCGCCGCGCGCTTGACCCAGATTCACCAAAAACTAACCCTCCGGGCGGACCGTCCGGTGTTCGGATAAGCCCAAAACCAAAGAGGGGGCAGCATGCCCGCGCGCATCGTTTCGGTGATCAACATGAAGGGCGGCGTGGGCAAATCCACGACGACCGTTTCGCTAGCCGAAACACTGGCGCACCACCAGCGCCGCCGCATTCTGGTGATCGATCTTGATCCGCAGACCAACGCCTCGATCATGGTGGCCGGTCCCGACAAGTGGAACAAGATGCGCGAGGCCGAGCGCACGCTCGATTTCTATTTTGAAAGCTACATCGTCCAGCAGAAAGCCAAGCCGTTCAAATCGCTGATCGAGAAGCAGGTCAGCGATCTGAAGGGCAAGCCCGATGTGGCGCTCTGCGCTTCTGCGCCAGAATTCCGCATCGTCGAGCGCGACATGATCGAGAGCTTCGTCAAGCGCGGCTTCCAGATCGACATGATCCAGAAATGGATTCTCGAACGCTTTGCCAACGGTTTGAAGAACATCGTCAACGACTACGATTACGTCCTAATCGATTGCCCGCCCGGCATTTCGCTGTTTGCAGAAGCCGCCTTGATTGCGGCGGATACGATCCTGGTGCCTTCGATCCCGGACTATGTTTCGCGCCTGGGCCTCATCACGTTCCGCAAGCGCGCGCTTCGGTTGATCAATGAACGCCGCGGCGGCCCCTCGCAGCTCATGGTGCTCGCCACCAAGTACGACGAAACCTTCTCGTTGCACCGCTCGGAAGCCACGTTGCTGAAAGACAATCTCGGCGAAGCGATGTTTGACGTGCGCATTCCGCAGCATGTCGATATCGCCAAAGCTGCCGAGTGGTCTGAGACCCAGCGCACGTTCGAGCAGAAGTACGGCGCGATGGCGAAGATCGTCAAAACTCTGGGCGAGGAATTCCAGGCGAAGGTGGAGGTCGCGCCGTCTCTATGAGCCTCAACAAGACGCTCGACCGCCTGTTCGATGAAATTCGCCGCGAGGCGAAACGCAGTCCCGACTTCGCCGATCGCCTCGACGCGGTGCTGCGTTTGCACGACAGCCGCCGCGACGTGGCGGACGAGGTGATGGAGGACGTGGCGGCTTCGCCGAAGGCGAAGCCGTCTAAGACCGCCGGCCTCTCGCCGGCTGCCACTGGTTCAGCTGCAACCACCTCGCCGGCGAGGACGCCGGCGGTCCAAGGCGCGCCCGCGCTTAATCCGGCCGGGCTCTACAAAAAAGAAGGCGAAGACGCGCTCACCGCGGCTTTGGTCGCGCTCGACGCCGTGGCGCTGCATGCGCTCGTCACCGAACACAATCTCGACCCCGCCGACGAAACGCCGGGCATGGATGAAGCCGAACTCGTCGCCCACATTGTCGCGCAAGCCAAGCGCCGCGCCGAGCGCGACGACAAGATGTTCGATTACTGAGGGTAGCGAGTCATTCCGGCCGCAGGCGCGTAGCGCCGTTGAGCTTGAACCCAGGGCGACAAGCTAGTCCTTGGCCCTGGGTTCCGGATCGCGCTCCGCGCGTCCGGAATGACTTTAACGAAGTAAGGCCTCAACCATCTCCGGAACCAACGCTTCCCGCTCGCGATCCCAAACCGGAAACGCGCCGGCGAAATCCCAGACGCACCAGCCCATCGCATGCGCATCGCACGCTTCGCGCACGGCACGCGTCCACGCCGCGCGTTGCGCCAGCGGCACGCGCGCATTGGCGCCGAATTCGCCGAGCTGCATCGCATAGCCGCGCGACGCGCCCCAATTGGCGGCGCGCGCGATGTGCGCGGCGACTTCGCGGCGATCCGCCTCAAGCCCCCATTCGCGATTATAACGCGGCGCGTCCTCGCCGAGCCATTCGGCGCCCTGGTGCGTGAAAGCGTGCGGTTCATAATAATGCACGCTGACGGCTATGTTCGATCCGTCCGGCGGCGTCCAGCTGCGCAGCGCATCGATGTTCTGCCAATTGCCCGGGCCAAGCACGATGAGGCGCGTCGGATTGCTTTCGCGGATCGCGGCGACGACATCGCGTTGCAGCGCCGTCAGCCGCTCGCCGCGCCAATGCTCGCCGTTCGGCTCATTGAGCGGTTCCAAGATCAGGCAGTCGGGCTGATTGCGATAGCGCCGCGCGATCTGGCGCCAAAGCTCGATGAAGCGGCGCCGCTCGCGATCGTCGTGCGCGATCAGGTCGTCATAGTGATGCAAGTCGAGTTGAACCTTGAGGCCGCGCTCGAGCGCTTGGTCGAGCACGCGATCGATGCGGCGGAAGAAGGCCGACGCGATCGTGAAGGGCGAGGCCGTTTCCGCATGCGCATCCCACCGCACCGGCAGCCGCAGGCCGTCGAAGCCAGCGTCGGCGATGGCCGAGAAATGATCCGCCTCGATCCGATAGCCCCAATCGCCTTCGTTGGGCGCCTCCAGCGCATTGCCCATATTGACGCCGCGGCGGATCGGGAACGGCGTCACCGGCGCCTGGCTGGTGGCCGCGCCGCATCCCGCGAGGGCAACGGCGCCGAGCAGGGCTTCTCTGCGATTCATCGGCGAACCATAGCAGATGACGCGCCCGCGAAACCCCGCTAACACCCGCTCCATGTTCGATAAAATTCTGATCGCCAACCGGGGCGAAGTGGCGGTCCGCATCATCCGCACCGCCCGCCGGCTCGGCATCAAGACAGCGATGGTGTTCTCCGAGGCGGACGCCGACAGCCTCGCCGTCGAGATGGCCGACGAGGCCGTGTTCATCGGCCCATCGCCGGCGGCGCAATCCTATTTGGTGATCGACAAGATCGTCGCCGCCGCCCGCCAGACCGGATCGCAAGCGATCCATCCCGGCTTCGGCTTTCTCTCCGAGAAGGCCGAGTTCGCCGATCGGCTGCAAGCCGAGAAGATCGTCTTTATCGGTCCTAACGCCCACGCCATCCGCGCCATGGGCGACAAGATCGAGTCCAAGAAGAGCGCCGCTGAAGCGGGCGTATCCTGCGTGCCAGGGTTCATCGGCGAGATCGAAGGCGTCGAACACGCGGTGCAGATCTCGGAGGAGATAGGCTATCCGGTGATGATCAAGGCCAGCGCAGGCGGCGGCGGCAAGGGCATCCGCGTCGCGCACAATCGCCGCGACGTTGAGGAAGGCTTCCCCGCCGTGCGCGCCGAAGCCAAGGGCGCATTCGGCGACGACCGCATTTTCATCGAGAAATTCGTCACCGCACCTCGGCACATCGAAATTCAAGTGCTCGGCGATAAGCACGGTAACGTCGTCCATTTGTTTGAGCGCGAATGCTCGATCCAGCGCCGCAACCAGAAAGTCATCGAAGAGGCGCCGTCGCCTCTGCTTGATGAGAAAACGCGCATGGCGATGGGCGAGCAAGCCTGCGCTCTGGCGCGCGCCGTCCAGTACGATAGCGCCGGCACGGTCGAGTTCGTGGCCAGCGGCGCCGACAAGAGCTTCTTCTTCCTGGAGATGAACACGCGTCTCCAAGTGGAGCATCCGGTCTCGGAGATGATCACGGGTCTGGATCTGGTCGAGCAGATGATCCGCGTCGCCGCCGGGGAGAAGCTCGCCTTCAAGCAGAAGGATCTGAAGATCAAAGGCTGGGCGATCGAGAGCCGCATCTACGCCGAAGACCCATACCGCAACTTTCTGCCCAGCATAGGGCGCCTCAAAGCCTACCAAGCGCCCGCCGAAGGCAAGACTGGCGACATCACACTCCGCAACGAAACCGGCGTCCGCGAGGGCGACGAGATTTCGATGTTCTACGATCCGATGATCGCCAAGCTCATCACGCATGCGCCAACGCGCATCGCCGCCATCGACGCCCAAGCCGCAGCGCTCGACAATTTCCTCATCGATGGCATCGCCGACAACATCGCGTTCCTCGGCGCCGTGATGGAGGAAAAAGATTTCCGCAAGGGCGATTTCACCACCGCCTACATCAAGCAGCATTTCCCGGACGGCTTCGCAGGCGTGGCGCCCACCCCGCAGCAGCAAAAGCTGCTGATCGCCACGGCCGCCGTCGCTCGCTCATTCACCGCCCGCCGCGCCCGCGAAGTCAGCGGCCAGATCAACGGCGTAGTCAAAGACTGGCAGCGCGCGTGGACGGTGATCCTCGATAAGGTCCACCATCTCACCCAAGTCGATCTCGACGAGTCCGGCGCGAATGTCGTCATCGATGGCAAGAAGCACCGCTTCGATACGACGACACGCCCAGGCGCGCGCATCATCAGCGGCAAGTTCGACGGCCAGCCTTTTTCCGTGAAGATCAAGACCGCGCCCGGCGGCTACACGCTCCGCCATCGCGGAATCACCGTGCTTGCGCTCGTCGCCACGCCGCGGGGCGCCGAATTACATCAACGCCTCCCAGAAAAGCAGAAGGCCGACACCTCGAAACTCATCGTCTCGCCCATGCCCGGCCTCGTCATTTCCATCGACGTCAAAGAGGGACAGGACGTGAAGACGGGCGAAGGCGTCGCCGTCGTTGAAGCCATGAAGATGCAAAACATCATCCGCGCCGAACGCGACGGCGTCATCGCCAAAGTCCACATCGCCGCCGGCGCAAGCGTCGCGGCGGATGAGGTGATGATTGAGTTGGCTTAGAGAGTTCACGACTTACGAGGGTCGTCTGCGCCGTAGCCAATTGCTGTGGCGGCACTTTGTGCTCTGCGCTGTCGGCACAGCTGCGGGAATGCTTCTGATTGGAGCGCTTAGCGTCGTCACATCTCACGCCGCCGCCTTCACGATCGGCATGGCAATAATCATGATTCCCTTGATGTATGCAGACATCAGCTTGGTCGTGCGCCGCTTTCATGACGTCGGCCTGTCGGGCTGATGGCTGGCTCCCATTTTCGGAGTGGCGGCTTTCCTATTCAGCGTCGCGACAAAAACCAATGCATCACCGTGGATGATAGTGTTCATCGTGCCAGTGAACCTAGGCTACTTAGCTATCCTGTTTCTCGTGCCGGGCTCAATCGGCGCCAATCGATATGGCGATCCGAGCCCGCGTGGCGATTAGTCAAAATCAATCAGTCCGCCGGCAGCGCTAGCGAGGCTTGCCCGAACGCGTAGCGCCAGCCTTGCGGCGTGCGCACATAGGTGTCGCTGAACCACAGCCGCCGATCGAAGGCGTGGCCGTTGCGCGTGCCTTTGAGCCAAAGCCGAGCCGTCACGATCGCCGTGTCGGGACCGAAGAGCCGCACCGTTTGCGTGCCTTCGTCTTCGACTTGGTGCTCGTAGATAAACTCGCGCGTGCGCGCCGATTGGAGCAGGTCTTCGCGGGTGAACACAGTGCCCGCGCCGACGACGAGGATCATGTCCTCGTGCAGGATTTCCGCCATGGCGCCGGCGTCGTTGCGCTCCACGGCCGCCTGATAGGCGGTGTCCATCGCGGCGATTGCGCGGGCGTCTTCGGTATTGCCGGCCTCGGACGCGCCGAGCGCCAAGGCGATAATCGGATAAGCGGCGGCGCGGAGATCCATGGGCGTTTTCCTGATTGGCTCAGGCGCTGAAATTAGCGGACACGACGCCCCGCCGGCTTGCGCTTCCTTGCCAAAGTTCAAGCAAATAGGCGGGAGGGCGCCTCGCCATAACGGCGGGCGAAGCTGCGGCTAAAATGGCTCAGATTGTTGAAGCCGCAGGCAAAGCACGTCTCGGTCACGCTGCGCCCCTGACGCAGCATCGCCCGCGCCGCCTTGAGGCGCGTTTCCAGCAGATAACGGTGCGGCGGCACGCCCATCAACTCGATGAACACGCGCGTAAAGTGAAACATGCTCATGCCGACGCCGCGCGCGAGTTCGGAGACCGTCATCGCGTCTGCGTACTCGGCATCGATCCGCTCACGCACATGATGCACGCGCTCGGCGTACCAACAGAATTTCCGCTCGCTGAACAAAGGCGCTGGCTTACCGCCAGAATCGCTGCGGAAAATCTCCGTAGCGCAATATTCCGCAAACATCGGCGCGCTGCTCTCGATCGCGCGGCGCAAGCCCCAGCGCAGATAGCGCAGCCGGTTGCTCGCGGGCAGCACTGGGCGGCCGGACTTTGCCCAACGCTGCTCGGGATCGAACCCGTCCTGCCGCGACGCCAGGTACGTCACAGAGAGGCACGTGTCGTTGAAGCCTTTGCCCTGAAACCCGGCGCGGAAACGCATGCCGGGATAGCTTAGCATCACGTCGCCCGCGGCCACCCGCCAGCGGCTTTCGCCGATGTGTAAATCGAACGTTCCTTCCTCAACGAAGCTCGCCCTGAACGCGCCGGCGACTTCTTCGTAAGCTTGGTCCTCATGCTCCACCGGATGATCGAAGCGATAAACATCGATCTCAGGCGAGCGCCAAAGGGAGACTATGCGGGCCACTGGGGCTGCTCTCCGTCAAGATTGCCGGTTGCGCGTGCGCTGCCTCGTACGCGCCGACTGCCGCGTATATTGCTCGTGGACGAGCGGCGCATCAAGCCGCGCCAGTGTCTCGGACATTTTGCTTTCATAGCATGTCGCGTGCGCCCGACGCGCGGCCGAAAATTGTTGGAGGAAAGAGCCTCCGCACACGAGATCGATCGCGTGATCGAGCCGCCGCAATAATCGCCGAGCGCCAGCATCTGTGGTGAGATCAAGATCGCGCGTGCGCACAATCACGGCTTCACCAGCGGATGACGCGAGCGCCGGTGAGGGCGCTGCAATGAGCGTCACGAGGAGAAAGCAAACCCCTGCGACGGCGTGGTGGACGAATGTTTCGATGGGATTGCGCATCGGCTTGTCCTCATGTGGTTAACACCCACGAGGTACCTGCCGGGCGCCTAGCGCCGCTTGCACTTTCCTGCGATTTCACACGCGCAGATCGTTATTTCGCCTCGGGGACCGCTGGCGGTTTGCTGAGCGCGATGACCTTGGCGTTCCGGATGAACGCTTCGATGACGGTGCTGTCGTGGGCCGCCTCGTCCCGGTCTTCGACAGCGGCAGCTTGATCGATGATCAAATCCTGCAACGCGTCGGGCAGTTCGTCCCATTGCAGCACCAGAGCGCTGCCGAGACGGCGCAGCAAATGTTCCTGCGCTTCGTTATATTTAAGCGTCTTGGCCACGACGTGCGGCGGCTGCGGGGGTCTAAAGGATTGCCGGCCGTAATTCATAGCTTTGTCGCCTCAAGCCGCGCCTGGGGTATGGCGCAGTCAAACGCGCGGCGAAGAGGCCGCAAAGCATCAATGTGGGGCGAAAAGGCCGAAATTCAAGCTGTTGGGATAGCGCAAGCCTAGCCGCCTTGGCGCTTGCCTTGCTTGGCGCGCTGCACGGCTGCGTCCAGCGACGAGAGAAAGCGGGAGCGATCGCCCGGTGAGAAGGGCTTTGGCCCACCCATGCCTTCGCCGAACGAGCGCAAATGCTCCATCAATTCGCGCTGCGCTAAGGCAGCCCCGATCGAGCTTTCGGTGAACGCCTTGCCGCTTGCGCCGAGCGCCGCGCCGCCCGCCTTCAACGTGCGGCTGGCCAATGGAATGTCGTTAGTGATGACGATGTCGCCTGGCTGCACGCGCTCGGCGATCCAGTCGTCCGCGACGTCGGCGCCGGCATCGACCACTGTCAGCGTCACATCCGGCGGCGTGCGCATGAACATGTTCGCCACCACCTGCACCGGGCAGCCTGTCCGTCGCGCAACCCGGTAAATCTCTTCCTTCACGGGGCAGGCGTCAGCATCGATGAAGATGGTGGGCGCGTTCATGCGCGTGAATATGGACCGTCAGCGGCCGCGCCGGCCAGCGCCGGCCTCCAGATTTCCCTAAAACCGCGTCCGCAATGTCACGCGCGCCGCGGTCGGCGAGCCCGGCGTGATATTGTTGTCGTTGTGCGCAGTGCCCCAATAATCTTCATCGAGCAGATTTTCGATGTTCAGCTGCGCCTCGACCGTGTCGGTCAGCGCCACGAACAGCGCCGCGTCAATCCGGGTGAATTCTGGCAGCGTCACCGCGTTGCTGATGGAGGCGAACATCTCGCTCTGATGCGTTACCCCGGCGCCGACGCCGAAACGCGGCGAAAAGCGCACCATGCTCCAGAGCGAGAACGTGTGCTCCGGCGTCAGCGGCACAGCGCGGCCGGCGGGTGCGGCGGTCGTGGTGCTGGTGATTTCGGCGTCCTGGTAAGCGTAGCCGCCGGCGATTTGCCAGTTCTCGGTCACTTGACCGGCGAGACCGAGTTCGAGCCCCTCGCTGCGCTGCGCGCCCGTGAGCACGGTGAGGCTGGTGATCGGATCGATCGCGCGGGTGTTGCTGCGTTCAAGGCGATAGATTGCCGCGGTGAACGCAAGATCAGGCGAGACATCCCACTTCAGGCCCAGCTCGATATTTTCGAACTCTTCCGGGTCAAGCGCCGCGCTGGTCGCGTCGAGCGATGAGAACTGATCGCCTGATTGAGGAAGATACGAGACGCCGTAGCTCGCATAGAACGAGAGCGGCTCGATTGGCCGATAGATCACGCCCACGCGCGGCGAGACGAGATCGTCTTGGCGGCTAAAATCGGCGTTGGCGGCGCGGCGATCGTCGAGATCGAGATCGAAGCGGTCGAACCGAACGCCGGCCACGATTTGCCATTGGTCGGACAGCGCGACCTGATCTTGCAGATAGAACGCGGCGACATCCACTCCGACGGCGTTGTTCGTTTGCAGCGGCGTTGGGATCGCACCGGTGGCGGCCGTTGTCGGACTTGCGACATTCACTGTGGGCAGGCCGGTGAAATTGGGCGAGCGCGTGTTGTCGGTCTCTTGCATGCCGAACTCGAAGCCGGCGAGCACGGTGTGGCGCACGGCGCCTGTTTCGGCGCGCCAAATCAGGTCGGTCTGATTAAAGAAATTCTGCCGCTCGGTTGCGGCGTTATAGCCCTGCAGCGCGACGTTGCCGGCGCCGTTCACGGCCGAGTTGGCATGGATGTTCTGGTAGAATTTGTAATAGTCCGCGGCCACCATGCGATTACGCAGTTCGAGATTGGCGTTGAAGTCGTGATCGACGTGGAGGTTGAGGATATCGACCTCGGTTTCGGCGTAGCTGAGGTTCGGGTTGCCAAAAAATGCCGAGCGGCTGCCGCTCCAGGGGCGGCCGTTCTGCGACGGCACGCCGCGATCCACGGTGCGGTCGTCGCGGGAGTGCTCGTAGCCCGCGCGCACTGTCGTGCTGTCGCCGAACTGGAACGCAGCGGTGGGATTCACGCCATAACGCTCCAGCGAGACGAAATCGCGGTATGACTCCGATTGTTCGTAGACCGCGTTCAGCCGCAACGCGGTCGCATCGCCGAAGGCGCCGCCGATGTCGGCGGTCCCGCGGTACTGCTCGTACGAGCCCACGGTCAGCGCGAGTTCGCGCTCGGGCGACCAATCCGCCCACTCGGTCACGCGATTGATCACGCCGCCGCCGCCGCCGCGGCCGAAAATCATCGCGTTCGGACCCTTGAGCACCTCGACGCGCTCGGCGTTGTAGAGATCGCGGAAGTATTGAACGTCGTCACGCACGCCATCGACGAAGAAATCCGCGGTCGAGCTGTTGCCGCGCAACGTCGGCGCGTCGCGATGGCCTTCACCCTGGCCCATCGAAACGCCCGGAACATAACGCACGACGTCCGCCATCGAGCGCATCGCCTGATCTTCAATCAGATCATTGGTTATGATTGTAACCGATTGCGGCACGTCCCGGAGCGGCGTGTCCGTGCGCGTCGCCGTGGACGTTTCGGCTTCAGTGTAAGCGGGCCGGTGACCGATCACATCGATCGGTTCGGAATCGGCGACCATTTCTCCGAACGCAGGTGCGGCGCCCAAGGTCGCCAGCATCGTCCCCGTCAGAACCAGCGTCCGACGCGCCCCACGTTTCCTGATCTTCATCCTACCGCCCCGAGTGTTTTTGCGAGGCGTTAGCATTATCCTTGTTGCGATTGACTTGCAACTGCGAAAAAGCCGCAGGCCGCAAATGGCTCAGAATTGGCAGCGTGCCGGCGGCCGAGAGCAATTTTCGCATGCGCGATTCGTCCAGTCGTCGCCTTCATCGCTCAGCGCGGCCGCCAGCCATTCCGCGAACGGTGCGCCGCCGCTGCGCTGGCTGTAGAAAAGGGGCGAGCGCAGAATCGTATGCGATTGGCCGACGGCGACGTAAGAGCGGAAATTCGGCGCGGTTTGACGCCGGCTAAGATCCGTCGCCATCTTTTGGGTCCAGGCGCGGCACGCGCCCGGCACGCCCATCAGCGCGTAGAACGCCGTCTGCGTAAGGTCCTGCGCGGTCGTGTATTGCGCAAAGCGGTCATCGGGATAATGCGCCGCCAGCATGCCGACAATGTCTTCGTCCGCAGTCACCTCGCCATCGGCGCCAAAGACGCTCTCCGGCAGCTGATAACGCCAGCTGCCGTTGCGCGATTGCAGAAAGTCGCGCGTTGCGACGCCCTGGCCGGCGTCGCCCAGCATCAGGGCGCGCCCGGCCGGGAAGGCGGCGCGGATGGGGGCAAAGTGCGTGGCCGCGCCGTAAGCGCCGGCGCTTGAGCCCGTCACCACGATCTGCTCCGGGGTCACGAAGTTTTGCCGCATCCATTCCAGCACGACGCGGAAATTGTCTGCACCGCGATGCTCCAGCGTGAAGGTCTCACCGGTATCTGGATCGGTGTAGGTCGCAGTGTTGGAGCCTGAATGCACATCGCCGGTGCAATAGGGCACGAACACGAAGCTCCAGTCCCGCAGCGGATTTCGTGGATTATCGAGATCGAAAACTCCCGACAACGTGTTCGGGTCATCGCCAGGGAGCAGTTCGGCTTTGTAGAAACCGTCTTCCTCGCGCGTGTTGACGGCAAGGCGCGGCACCGAGCAGGTGAGGTTATCCCAGCAGGCGCCGCCGCCATCGAAGAACACAACAAGGTTGTTGCTGGCGCCCCGGCGCGCCCAAAACTTGAACGCCGCGTCCGCGCCCGGCACATCCGAGCAAGTGGCGGTCAGCGTCTCGCCATCAATCTCGACAGGTTGCGGTTCAAGTTCGACCCAGCCGCTCGCCTCGCGCGGTAAGGGCGCCGCGACGGTGGTTGCGGTGGCAACGGTGCTGCCGCCGCAGGCGCTGAGCAGCATCGCAGCGGCGAGGATCAGAATTCTCATGAAGTCTCCGGAAAGCACGTTCGCGAATGTGTACGCCGATCATGCATAAAAAGAGGCCGCGGTTCGACCGCGGCCTCTGAATTTGACGTGATGCCCTTGCGTTAGGCCTAGGGCGTCAGGGGGTTTGGGCGCCGCTCATGTGCCTGGCAATCTCGCGCTCTTGTTGTTGGGCGCTCGCCGCGGCGCGGGTGACATTGTAGAGGCCGTCGAGGTAGGCGAGGTCCCACTGCGTCAGTTCGGTGACAGGTTCACCGCCCTGCGCGAACAGATTGAGAATGCTGGGGAAGCCGGACGTGTCCGCTGCGGGATCGACCTGCGCCAGCGCCACCATCGAGATGTAGTCCGCCAGCGCGGCGAGCTGCGCTGCGCCGACGCGGCGCGCATCCACAATGATGATCGCACGGCGTAAGTCCTCACGCGTCTCGCTGCGCAGCCGCGTTCCGGAGGCGCGCTGCGTTGGCGCGTTCTCCAGGCCTCCGCTCGACGAATCGCCAGCCAGCGAGAGGCCGTCGGCGGTCACCGTGTGCGAGACATGCCACCAGCGCACCGGCGACGTCGAGCGAAGAAACTGGTTGAAAGCCGATTGGCCAAGCGTCGAGACGTTGGTTTCCTGATAGTACGCGAACATCTGTCGATCCTGATCGAACATGCGTTGCGCGACCTCATCCGAATCCTGCGTGAAGATAACGGATACGTTGGCTTGGCAGCCGGCCTCGCCCGGCTCGATGCCCACCGCCATGGCGCGCTGTGCGACTCGGTCAGCGATAAATTCCGCCTGCCGGCGCGGCAGACCGGCCAAACTTGTGCAGATGCTGGTGTCCCAACGCGGCAATTGCTCCGCCATCGGCGAGGCGGCGGAAACGGAATCGACGAATTGCTGCACGCGTTCGGGCGTTTGCCCGGTTACAACAATCGCTTCAGAATCCGTTGTTTCAGCGGCGTTCACGGGCGCCGCGAAAAGCGAAGCGCAGCACATCATAACGGCGGTCACGAGCGTGCGAGAGCTCAACTTCAGCATTGGTTTTTCCTCCTCCGTCTTCCGCACCTGAGATGCCGCTAACGATGTTGCTGGATGCAACCTGTCGCGCATTTCATCAGCGGCGCGCTGCGCGTTCAAACGCAAAGCGGAGGCCGCATCATACGGCCTCCGCTGATTATTCGTGCGCCGCTTCGTCTACGCGTTGCGCTTCTTGGTCGCGTAATCGAAGATTGCCAGCAGCAGAAAGGCGAGACCAACCGTGCCGAGCAACACCGCCGGCACCGCCATGCCGCGAATGACGTCGCCATCGGGATCGTAACCGTCGATCAGAAAACCCGCGGCGACAAAACCGCCCGCCAGCGCCAGCAGAATGACTCCGTTGCCAAGGCTCTTGCGCGCCCGATTGCCTTCATCGAGCATGTTCTGCGTCAGCTGCGAAACGAGCGAGGGCTCGAGCGCCTGGCCGCGCGATAGCGCCGCTGAGATGAGCTCGTGCGCCGAGCGCTTAGTGCGCTCCTTGGCCAGCACCGGCACCAGGATCACGGCCGCGAGAAACGTGAAAAAAACAAACGGGACAAACACATCGGCTTCCATTGTCGGCTCCATAGCACCCGGGGACTTTGCCCCATTACCGACACAGATGCGGTATCGTCGCGGTTTGGACGCATCGCCCCTAATTTTCCGGCGCACGCCTTGCCGGACAAAGAAAAAGGCCCGCCGGGGGCGAGCCTTGAAATGAGGTTCAACAGGGGTTCGAAAGCAGTGTCAGCCGCGAACGGCGATCCGGTCAGCCGGCGGGCGCATGCGCGGCGCCTCTGTCGGTTCTGCGCGCGACTTCAAGAGGTCAACAGAATCATAGCGTGCGAACCAGTCTTCGGCGCTGATGCGCTTGGCGGTTTTGTCGGCTGGCGCATTCGTCATCTCATCACCTCATCAATCCGATAAAGGAGATGATGTGCGATTGGCGCGTGGATGCAAATACAACAGGCGCACTACGCCAGAGGTGGCGCGTCTTCCGTCTGAGCGAACACGCGATGGAACGAATCGCGCAACGCCGCGTCCGCATCGTCCATCGTCGCCGGCAGGCCGAGATCGACGAGGCTGGTGACGCCGAACTGCGGCGCGCTCAACCCACACGGCGTGATGCCGGAGAAATGTTCCAGGTCTGGTTCCACGTTAAAGGCGATGCCGTGATAGCTCACCCATTTGCGCAAGCGCACGCCAATCGCCGCGATCTTGTCTTCGCGCGCCCAGCCCGGCCCCTTGCGCTCGACCCAAACGCCGACGCGCCCCGCGCGAATCTCGCCGTCCACGTTGAAACTTGCGAGCGCGCCGATGATCCAGCGCTCCAGATCGGCGACAAAGCGCGTCACATCGCGCCCGCGTTTGCGCAGATCGAGCATCACGTAAGCGACGCGCTGCCCGGGGCCGTGATAGGTGAACTGGCCGCCGCGGCCCGTGCGGAAAACAGGAAAGCGGTCGGGCGCGAGCAAGTCGTCATCCTTCGCGCTCACGCCGGCGGTGTAGAGCGAGGGATGTTCCAGCAGCCAAACGATTTCGCGCTCTTCGCCAGCGGCGATCGCGGCCGCTCGCGTCTCCATTGCGCGAACTGCCGTTTCGTACGCGACGAGCCCGCGCGATACGCCCCAACCCACCCGATCAGCTGCCTCGTTCACGCGCCCGCAACCCTTTCAGGTTCGACTAGAGCGGAATCACATGGGGCCGTCACGTGTTCGATAAAACCCAAGTCCATCGCGTCGATATTGAACTCTCAGTTGTGCTGGGCCGTTGCCACATGCCGATGCAGCAATTGCTGCGGATGGGGCGGGGGGCCGTCATTCCCCTGGATACAAGGGAATCAGACGAACTCTGGATCCTTGCGGGAGGCCATCCGATCGCCCGGGGCGAAATCACGATCCAGGGCGACCGGCTCTGCATTACCGTGACGGAGCCCGCAGATGTCCACGAATTCAACGCGGCCGCCTGACCGTGTTTCTTTTGCTCTAGACGCAATCTTGCCTTCCTGTTCATGTGCGGCTCAGGGTGGACGCGGCAGATTTACCGCACGCGTCGGAGCCCGACGCGTTGACACACGGGGAAATCAAATGTCGCCTATCGCACGTATATTCGCCGCCGGCGCGGCCGTTGCTGCACTCGCCACGGCTGGCGTTGCCGCCGCACAAAACTTTAGCCTGAACCCTGCCTATGGCACGGTGAACCTCGCTGCGGGCTTCACCCCTGATCCGTATGTGGTGAACGTTGCTTCGGGCGGCCGCATCGATTCCTCCCGGACGGTGTCGAGTTCCTGCCGCGGCTTCATCGCTGACGCGCCGGACGTGCGCCTGAACTATCGCGCAGGCTCGCTGCCGCTGATCCTCTCGGTTAATTCCAACGCCGACACGACGCTGGTCGTGAACGGTCCGGACGGCCAATGGTATTGCGATGATGACGGCGGCATCCAGGGCCTCAACCCGGCCCTTCGTTTCGGCTCACCGCCGTCAGGCCAGTACGACATTTGGATCGGCACCTATGGGAACGCCTCCAACCAGCCGGCACAACTCGTGATCTCCGAGTTGGACGGCAACACCCAGTAAGAACACCAATCGCGATAAGGCCGGAGCCAAAGCTCCGGCCTTTTTGCTTTTTAGCGGCTCGCCGATCGGGCGATCGGGCGCGGGGGATTTTTCTATGAACTTAGTACGCACTTTGGCGGCGGCTGCGGCCGTCATGACTCTCACTGCATGCGCAAGCACCGCGACTGGCGGTGGCGGCGGCTTGGACTATAACGCGACGCCCAATTACGGAACGGTCTCGCTGAACGGCGGCTTCACGCCGGACCCGTACATCGTCAACGTGCTCGCGGGCGGCAATCTAAGCGCCGCGAACATGAGTTCGTCCTGCCGCGGCATGATCACCAGCGCGCCGGACGTTCGGCTTAACTTCAACGCGGGTTCGCTGCCGCTGATCATCTCAGTGGCCGCGAACTCCGACACGACCTTGGTGGTCAACGGTCCGGACGGCGCTTGGTATTGCGATGACGATGGCGGCGCGAACGGCCTGAACCCGGCGCTCCGGTTCAATAACGCCCAGTCCGGCCGGTACGAAATCTGGGTCGGGACCTATTCCAGCGGCGCGGCCCAGCCGGCGCAGCTGACGATTTCGGAAATCTACAGCCAGTAGGCTGGTTCGACCTAAGAAGGGGGCGAGGGCCGGGGAATTCCCGGCCCTTGTTCGTTTGGGGTGGGTCTGCTAACCCCGCGCCCTAAAATGCGCTCGTGGCGGAATTGGTAGACGCACTGCCTTGAGGTGGCAGCGAGTAACATCGTGGAGGTTCGAGTCCTCTCGAGCGCACCATCCTCGCTCGCGGAGCGAGTGTAGGATGCCCTCCGTAGCCTTGGCGTAGGAGGGCTGCGCTCTCCGCTCGCGAGCTTCGGGATGGCTGACGCCTAGTCGCCAACCTGGTGGGTCGCCACACACAGCGAACTATCGGCCATGGCGCATGGTCGCGTACTTCGCGTTCGAAGACGAACTCAAGGCTCGAGCCTTTGAACACTATCTCAAGTCCGCTCCGGCAAGGCGTTTGCTAGTAAGCGATTTTGGTAACTTAGCTCCCCCGCCACGGAAACACGGTCCGCAGCTTCTCATCGCGCAGCCACAGTCCGCCCCACATGATCAGCCCGAGATAGAGGCCAAACAGCGTGTGGCTGAACAGCGGGCTATCGACGCGGACGTGCGTCGCCATCGCGCCGCCGAGCAGGCCCATGAACAGCACCGCGCCGAGCACGCTGGTTTGCGGGATGAGATAAAGCACCACCAGCGCGAACTCGACGACGCCAATCCAGAACGCATTGCCCGGCGGCCAGCCGAGCCCTGTCAACGTCTCCTCCGCCACCGGCATGCCCATTAGCTTCGGCGCGACCGACGCGCCAAGCATGAACAGCACAAATAGCGCGCTGAGCACGCGGCCGACCCAAACCGATACGCCAGCCTCCATCGCGTGCCTCCTTCAGCCGTCCCCCCAAGGACGCACCATGCCTAGGATTGCCGACACAGGCGCGGCCGATTTCGTCAACCGATCTTCAGCCGCACAAACCCCATCGCGCCCACCGGGTCGCCGTCATAGCTGGGCTCAAGCGCATCGCTGACCCAATGCTGCTGCGCCAGCGCGCCGACGCCGAACACGGCATGTTCGTTGATGCGCCAGTCGCGGATCGCGCCGAAGCTGCGGCGCGCCACGTTTTCAACCGGTCCGTGATGGGCGCCAAGCTCATCGGCTTCGATCGCTTCGCCGCGGGCAAAGACGGTCCAGCTCTCGTTCGGATGCCACGCAGCTTCCGCGACCCAGGCATCGAGCGAGACGCCGTCGCTGCGTTCCTTGTTCGAAAATGCCATCGTCGCCGACCACCAGCCGTCCTCGCCAAGCTGGCGCGTGTAGATGCCGCTGACCGACCAACGCTTCTCATCTTCGTCTGGATGCAGCGCTTCCGGGCTCTCGATGTCGGCCCACGAGGTCTGCAGCGACCAATTCTCAGTCGGATTCCAACTGAGCCGTACTGCGGTGGAATCCAACTCGCCCGTCTCAATGTCGTAGCGCTCTTCGTCCGGTTCGCGGCCGCGAAACTGCGAGGCTTCGATTTTCCAGTCGCCGCGCACATAGCCCGCCGTCACCACGCCGAACGTGATGTGCGTGGAATCAAACCAATGGTGCGTGATAGGCGCCTCGGGCGAATCCATCGCCGCCATCCGATGCATGAAGGGCGGCGGCCCGAACGCCGGCTCGCCAGGCAGCCCGCCATACACAAACACCGACGAGTCCGCCCCGAGCCGATGCGAATAGGCCGCCGATAATTCCATGAAGAGATCGTGCGGGTGTTGGCGATCGACCAGCGGATCGACGCCGTTGGCCGTCTCGCCCGCCGCCAGCAACAGCGGATACCCGCTCGCGCCCATGAACGGATCGGGTGAGAGCATGGCGCGCAAATTGAGCGTGCCGCTTGCGAAGTCCCGCCGCGCCGCGCCCATTATCATGCCCGCGAGAAACGCCTTCTCATCGCCGCGCGGCCCGTCCTGCCAGGAATATACGCCGTTCAGCATGGCGTGGCCCATCAGCATCCAGTCGCCGTGCTGCGCGTGCACGCCGCCATGGCTCGAGACGTCCGGCTGCCAAGCCGTGCCCGATGCGTCGCGGCCCATAGCGTAAGCGCCGTAGATCCCAGTCATGGCGGTCATATCGTGATCGCGATGCGCCGCCTCTGGCTGGGCCGGGCCGTGGTCATGCTCAGGTTGCTGCGCCGCCGGCGGCGTGTGGCCTTCGTGGCCGGAATGATCCTGCGCCGCTGCTGGCAAGGCAAACATCAGCAAAGCGGCGGGGGCGGCGTAGCGCAGCATGAAGGCGTCCTCGTTCTGAGTGCGTCGAAGCATATGTGCGTTAGAGCGCCAAATTCCTAGCGCCGGATTGACGCGCGCTAAATCAAAGCTTGACCTGAGCGGCAACGCGGCGTTTGGGGGAGGCGAAACATTACTCCAACGCGAAGCGACGGCCGATGAGCACCGAGAACGAACCGGCGGCCGCCGACCAGACGCGCCGCACGCCCTCCGAAGACTCGCACTTCATCGCCAGCGTCATCGGCGCGGCGGGTGATCGCGACGCGCCGCTGCTGCGCCGTCTCATCGCCGGGCTTGGCGCGCCCGACCTCGCTGACGTACTCGAACACGTCCCGCTCGAGACTGCGCGTACCTTGGCGCGCCTGATCGGCAAGGAACTCCCGGTCGAGGTGCTGGCCGATCTCTCCTGGGAGCGCCGCGAGGAGGTGCTGCCGGAGCTCCCGGCCGATTACGTCGCCAAGGCGCTCGGCCAGCTCGACACCGACGACGCGGCCGCCGTCGCCGCCGACATTGACGAAAAGCAGCTGGGCCAAGTTCTTGCCGCGGCCGACGAGGACACCCGCCTCGCGGTCGAAGAGGCGCTTTCATTCGACGAGGAAACCGCCGGGCGCTTGATGCAGCGCGAATACGTCGCCGCCCCGGAGGGCGACACGGTCGGCGACGTCATCGACCGCTTGCGTGCAAACGCCGAGGAATTGCCGGACGAATTCTTCGAAATCTACGTCGTTGACGCCGCCATGCGCCCGATCGGCGCCGTGCGCGTATCGAGCCTCATCCGCGCCGGGCGGTCCACGCCCATTAGAGCCATGATGCGCTCGCCCCTCATCCTGATCCGGCCGGAAATGGATCAAGAAGAGGTGGCGCAGACGTTTCAGAAATATCACATGGCCTCGGCGCCAGTGGTAGACGAAGCCGGGCGCCTCACCGGCATGGTCACCGTCGATGACATCGTCGATGTCATCAGCGAAGAGGGCGAAGAAGATTTGCTGAAGCTCGCCGGCGTCAGCGAAGCCGCGCAGACCGACAGCGTCTTCAAATCGGTGCGCGCCCGTGCGCCGTGGCTCCTGGTCAATCTCGGCACCGCTATCGCCGCATCGAGCGTCATCAGCGCCTTCCAGGGCTCGATCAACCAACTCGTCGCGCTCGCCATCCTGATGCCCATCGTCGCCTCGATGGGCGGCAACGCCGGCACGCAGGCGCTCGCCGTCGCTGTGCGCGCCATTGCTGCGCGCGACCTGAACGAATCCAACGCCCCTCGTTACGTGATGCGCGAAGGGCTGACCGCCGTGTCCAACGGCGCGATCTTCGCGGTCGTGCTATCCATTGTGGTTTGGTTTTGGTTTCCAGAACGGCCGTTGCTCGCGGTCGCCATCGCGCTCGCCGTTTTGATCAACTTCGCCTGCGCGGGTCTTGCCGGCATTCTCGTTCCGCTGACGCTCCGCCGCTTCGGCGCCGATCCGGCCGTCAGTTCGTCGGTGTTCGTCACCTTCGTAACCGACGTGGTGGGCTTTCTCGCCTTCCTCGGTTTGGCGACTGTCATTCTCCTAAGCTGAGCCGCGTTTCACTCAGCTGTGATCGGTGCGGCTAGGTAAGGGGCGGTTACATCCCTGGAACTTCGGGCCTCGCTGGCGAATTGCGTTGCGATGGAAGAGGCCGAACGTACGCGCCGACTGATCGAGCTTAAGCGCCGCCTCTTCGGCGCAGATGCCGTCGTGCTGGCTGACCGGTACATGGCTTGCCCGATCTGCGCGCAATTTTACGACGTGCAGGACTTTACCGAAGTGTTTTACCACGACAATGAACCGCATCGCCCCATGAAGGCGGACGCTTAGGCGCGCTTGGCCGCCGCATCCACAGCATCGACGCGCTTGAACGCCGGCACGGTGCGGCTCGACCAGATTTCCAAACGCGCGCCGCAATCGCTGCAATCGAAGCAGCCGATATCCTTGATTGGCAATTGGACTTCGCGGCGCTCGTAGCTGGCGCCGCAGCCACAATCGATGATTGTGTTTGGTTTCGTCATGGCGCCGATACTTCGAGTGATTCCCGGCCCCGTTTTAGCGCCTGTCGGCGCCCGCGAATAGCGCCCGGCGCGACTAAGATGCCTAACGCAGGTTCACCCTCAGCGCGCGCATTTGGCGCCGCACTTGCCTGAAAGGAGAAGTCCGCCGTCCATCAGCCCCGAAACGGCACGCCGGACGTGAAATACGCCCGAAAGGCATTCGACAATGACGTACGCCATCTCCACTGCCGGCCTTTCGCTCATCCAAGAGTACGAAGGCTTCCGCGCCGACCCCGCGCAACTGCCTGACGGAACCTGGGTCGTCGGCTTCAGCCACGTGCGGGTCGGCCAATGCGGCCCCGCCGTGACCCAAAACGAAGCGACCGAGCTGCTTTCGCTCGATCTGGCCCCAGTCGAGAGTGTGGTGAACGCGCTAGTAACGCAACCGCTCACGCAATCGCAATTCGATGCGCTGGTCTCGTTCGCATTTTCCATCGGCCTGGAACCCTTCGCCCAGAGCCAAACGCTGCGGCGCGTGAACGCCGGTGATGTCGTCGCCGCCGCCTGCGCCATGGACGCTTGGCGCAAAGTCGAAATAGGCGGCGAACTTGAGATCGCCGAGCTGCTCGTCCGCCGCCGCGCGGCGGAAAAAAATCTGTTCTTGAAAGACCTGCCATGCGCCGCAACCCCCTCCGTGATGCAGCGCCCCAAACTTGACTATGCTGCCTCTATCCTGGGCGCGCCGGTGAAGTCCGCAGTCAGACTTGCGGCGCAACCGCGTTTCCAGCCGGTCGCCATCGGCTCGCATGCCTCCGCCGCCGCGAACGTCCTCGAATTTGCGCTTCCCGAAGCAGAACCGATCGTCGAGACGCCCGTCTTTGAGCCCGCGGTGCGCCTCACTGAAATTCTGCGGGCCGAGCCGCAAACCGAAGCGTTGCTGCTGACGCAAGTGGCCAATGACGTTGCCGAGGATGACGACGAGATCGTCACCGCACACGCCAAACCCGTCGCTCGCCCGCTCGACAACGTGCGCGAAGCGACGCGCCGCGCCCACGCGGCGCAAGAAATAAAACGCAAGCCGCTGTTCAGCTTCGCCAAGCGCGAAGCCAAAGAGAAAGTGGTCAGTGTCGCGCCGGAGCTGAATGTCGATCGCCGTATCCGTGAGATGCGCCGCGCATCGCAAGCCAGGCGCGCCGCTCCGTTCGAGCAGGCCGGCCTCGCGGCGCTGCTGATCTTCGGCCTCGGCTTGGTCGCGCTCGGCTCTTCGCTCCTGTTCAACGGCGCGGGCGAGACGATCGAGATCGTCGCTGCCGCCGCGATCGTGACGCCTGGCGTACTGGCGGCCGCTCTGGCGGCCTACGGCTTCTGGCGCTCGCCGCGCGACGCGGCAACCTAAGCTTCAATCGATAACGCTGGTGATAACTAAAGAGGGCGGGAGCAATCCCGCCCTCATCTTTTTGCGGGTCGGCTTTGGGCAACGCCTTCGCTTGTGGGCTAAACAAACCGAAGGGCCGCAAGGCTTTCGCCCCGCGGCCCTTCCATTGTCAGTCCCCTACGGGGCGATCGTTTAGGAGCACGCCACCGACAAGGTGGTCCAAATCTGCGACAGTGCCTCTAACGAGTGACAATGAGACATGGATCACCTCCTTTTCTTAAAAACAACCGGCGCCCGCCGCCGGAGATCGAAAGATAGTATGCGTCGCCGCCGCTGAAAAGCGCCATGGCTAATCCCAACTGCATCAGGCGTAATGTGCGGCGCACCGGCTACAGGGAGGCGAAATGCGGGTAGCTGTTCGCTTGGCGCCGCTCACATCCGCTCGGGCGTAAGCGAGCCCAGGAACGTGGCGGCGTCGCCGGCGAGGGCGACGCACGCATTGCTCTCGCCGCCGTCCGGATAGCAAAACACAGGACCCTGCGCGCCGCGCGCGGCTTCGTAAGCATTGCGCCCCACTGCCGGGTCAAAGCCTGGCGGACGCGACGCGCCGCTGGGCCATGCGGGCAGGGTGTCCGCGGTCGGCGGCTCCGCCGTGTTCTGCGTCCATGCGTCAAGATCTGTGCGCAAACCGGTTTGATCGCTGTTCGGGTTGAAGGCGAGCGGCACTTGCGCGATCGGATAGTCGCGCGTGAACAGGACGGCGCCTTCGCGTGCGCGGATGCGGATCGTCGCGACCGCTCCGGCGCACGTGTCGCCCCGCGCCTCCGCTTCGATCACATAATACTGGCTGCCGACCGCCGACCAATCGCGTGACGTTTCCGCACTGCACGCTGCTTGTTGCGCAGCCGAGGTCGCCGCGGGAATCTCGGCCGTTTTGGCGTCCTGTTGCGGCGAACATGCCGCCAGCGCGAGCACAATCACAGCCAAGCCAGCAAGCTTCATCACTCGTTCTCCTGCGTGTCGCGTTCCAGCAAATGGCCGGCGCCACCCGCCGCTGGCTCCCAAAACACGCACGTCTGCCGTGCTGTTCCTGAAAAGTGGCACAACATCGGCAAATTGCGGACCCGCACGTCTTCATATGTGAGTTGATCGAGCGTCGTCTGCCCGCTGGTGAGCGCAGTCCAGGCAGGCGCCGATTGCGTGGTGGCGATGTCCGGCCGCGACCAAGCTTCAAGGAAAGTTTGCATGTGCTCGTAATCCTCGGCGCCAAACGCATCGCCGAAACGGTGCGATAGCGGGCCGCTCCACGACCACGCCGGGTAGCCTTCTGCGGTGCGCAGCGTGATGAGGCCGATTGCCTTGTCGCAGGAGGGCCCGAGTGACTGAACCACCAGCGTGTCGGGCGCGTCGGCGTTGGTGAAGCTGATCTCCTGCGTCGCCGAGAGATCGCAACTCGTCGCCGGCGCTTCGCGCCCACATGCCGAGAGCAGAACCATCAGCGCAGCAATCCCCAGGCGCTTCACGGCCCGTACGCCACGATCATGGTCGGCGCATTCGAAGCCGGATCGACGATCAGGCACTGCGTCGCCTCGACCGCCGCGGCGTAACAGATCATCGGCAAATCGCGCGCCCGCAGCATCTCATAGGTCTCACGCTCGAACGGCGTGTCATACGCAAACGTCGTCGCGCTTTGTGTCAGCGTCGGCACGCCCTCGCGCCATTGCGGCAAGCCGCCGGTGCGGGAGGCCGTGGCATCGGCCCATGAGGTGAGGAACGTGTCCATTTGTTCGTTCGTCACCGCGGGCGCGCCTTCCGGCGCCACGCCACCCACCGTCATGTCGTAATAAGTCGATGCGAACGCCCAGAGCGGATCGCCCGCCGCGTTGCGGGCGACGAACGTCACCACCGCCTGCGCGCAGCTCGGACCTTGCGCGCTCGTTGTGATCACATCCGCAACCTCACCTTGCGTCCATGCAATTTCGCGTGTGGCGCTGCGGGCGCAGGCGCTTTCGTTCAGGGTTGAATCCTCGCGCGCCCCGCACGCGCTCAGCAGCAAAGCTGCGATGATCAAAGCAAACCGGCGCATCCCGCTCCCCACTCGACTCGCGAAACATAACCGCCGACGCCGCCGAGGCCAGCTTATTCCGCGATCTCAAGCGAGGTCGTGCCGGTCATTTCCGCGATCGCATCTTCGCTTGGGCTGTGAAACAGCCCGTGCGGACGCTGCAGTGCGGCAACCGCCGATTCGTATCCTGCCGCGACCGCTTCATCGAAGCGCTTCCAGTCGCGCATATCGATATCCTGCATCTCCGGCGCGATCAGCACGTCGGCCCCGGAGCGGCCTTCCCAGGGATCGATCGCCAGCGTCGCGGCGCGCATCAGCAGTGACGCGATCGGCGGCGCCGATTGGAAGCCGTGCGCCGCAACCCAGCCAAAGAAGCCCGGCGGATCGCGGAAATCCTCAAGGTCGATGCCGTCGCGGCGCGCGACATCGACGCCGATAATCGGCCCGCGATGCATGTCCTTCAGCACATCGACCGGAAAATTTCGCAGCACGGCGCCATCGACGAGCAAGCCTTTCTCGCCATCGATCACCGGCGGCAGAATGCCCGGCAGCGAAATCGACGCGCGCAGGGCTTTGCGCAGCAGCCCGCCGCGGTGCACGCGAATGTCGCCGGCGACGAGGTCCGTGGATACGGCGAAGAACGGCGCGCTCAGATCCTCGATCAAAGTCTCGCCGAAATGCTCCTGCAACCGGTCCTCGACACGTCGCCCGCGCACGAGGCCGACGACGGGAATAACGTAATCGCCGAGCGGATTGGTCTCAACGAACGCTTTGCGAATACGGTGCTCGATCTCATCATCGGGCCAGCCCATGGCGACGCAGGCGCCGACAAGCGCGCCCATCGAGGTGCCGCCGATGACATCGAAGGGCAGGCCCGCTTCACGCAACGCGCGCACGACGCCAATATGCGCATAAGCGCGCGCGCCGCCCCCGGAAAGCACCAGCCCGATCGAACGCCGCGCGATCACGCGCGCCAATCTGGCGGCGTCTTCATCTTCCAAGCCGCGCCAATGGAAGAGGCGCGATGCTTCGCAGGCGACGCGCCATTCGTTCGTGCTCGCCGCCTTGCGGTCCATGCCGTGGTGCAGCAGCACAACATCGACCAGCCGAAATTGACGCGCCGGCGAAGGCTCTTCCGGCGGCAGCAGCGGCAGCGAGGGCCGCGCATCGGCGCGGGCGAAAAACCAGATACGGTCGGCCTGACGGATGCAGGTTCGAAACCACGGCGTGTCGGCGATCGGCGAAACCAGAAAGACAGCGTCATTCTTGGCCTCCAGCGCGTCGAACCAGGCGCTGTTCATGCCGCCGCCGCTCATCTCGCGCTGATCGTCCTCGGTGACGATCACCGCGCGGCAATTCAGCCGCCGCAGCGCCGCCTGCAGCGTGCGCGCGCGTAAGCCGAGATCGATCGTGGGGGAGGTGGAGATGAAGGCGTAAACTTTCGGGTCGGCGCGCGGGTTGTTGCGATTGCTGGCGCGGGCGCGCGTCAGCATGATTCGCGCGATATGCTCCATCATCGCCGGGTGCGCGTGCACCAAAAGGTCGAACGCGACGGGCGGCAGCTTCAGCATCTCGCTGTCGCGCATCGCGAACACGCTGGCCGAGTGCGGTTCGCGGGCGATCATCGCCATCTCACCGACCGGCTCGCCGGGACGAATGTAACCCAGCAGGCTGTGCCCGCCGCGCTCGCCTGGCTTGAACGCCGAGAGCGAGCCTGAAATCAGAAAATAGACCCCGTCCGGCGGCTCGCCGGCATTGATCAGGGGCCACCCGGCGGGGATCGAAAACCATTCCGCTACCGCGTCGAGCGCCATCAGCACGTCTGACGGCGCGTCATGCAGGGTGGGGATTTCAGCTAGGCTTGGCTTCACGGCGACAGGATAGGGCGCGATTGTTAAGGCGCAATGAGAAGGGCTGTGGGCTGCCTCGGGCGCTCGTTTGCGGGCGGCCCGCGCACGGCCTAAGACGACGCCATGACCGTGTTTATCGCGCATGCGCCCGCAGACCGGCCCGCCGCCGAGGCGCTTGAACGCACCATCGAGCGCCGGGGCCAGTTCTCGGAGCTGGATGACGGCACAGTCGCGCTGCGCCCAGTGCAGCACGGCGACGTTTTTGTGTTGCTGATCTCGCAGGCGCTGACCTTCGCCACCGCACGGCTGCGCCTGGAGCAGCGCGCGCTGGACGCCTGGGCCGATGGCCGGCTCGTGGTCGTGAAGCTGGACCAGGGCTTGGCCCCCGTCGGCTTGCGCGATCTTCCCAGCATCGATGCAAGCTTCGAGGCCCAGCGCGAGTTCAAGTGGAACGAAGTCGCCGACGTCGTGCGCGAGAAGCTGAAGGCCGCGCCGCCGCCAAGGACCCCTGGCCGCGCGGCTGACGGATCAATTCCGCCTGCGATGCTCGATCACCTCGAAGAGCACCCGACCGCAAGCGGATTTTCGCCCGCTGGTCTTTTGCGCGCGCTCCTTTTGCTGCTGCTCGCTTTGCCCGGCTTGGTGGCGATCGCGGCCGCAAGTTCGATCTGGCTGGCCAACCGCATCGGCCCGACGCCTGGCGGCTGGCCCGAGCTACGCCGCGGCATTGGTGAATTCGGCGCACGCTTTGGCCTCGGCGCTAGCGCCACGGAAGCGCTGTTCGCGCTCTCGATCCTGCTGACGTTCGCGATCGTCGGCTATTGGCTGACACGGCTGTTCGCCGCCAAGCGTCCAACTAAAAAAAGCGCCCCGCGCCCGGCGCCTGCTGCAGCGCCGGTGAAGCAAAGCGAAACCGTGTTCGTCTCCTATGCGCGCGCCAATGAAGGGCTGGTGCTGCCGGTGATCGACGCGGCCAAGCAGGCGGGGCGCAAGTTCTGGCTCGATCAGCAAGGCTTAAAGCCCGGCGACGGGTGGGCCGGCGAAATTGTGCGCGCCATCCGCGGCGCGCGGGGCGTCACCGTCATGTGTTCGCAAGCCGCGTTCGACAGCGACCACGTAAAGCGGGAAATATATCTTGCAGACCGCTATAAAAAGCCGCTGCTGCCCGTGTATCTGGAAGCCGTCGAGCCGCCTGAGGATTTCGAGTATTTCTTCGCCGGCGTTCAGCGGCTCAATCTATTCGAGACGCCCGAGACCGAGCGGCCGCAGGCCTACATCACCGCATTAGGATCCAATTGATGTCTCAAGATACTGTCCTGCTCGACATCTCAAGCGAAGGCATCGCCGTCGTCACGCTGAACCGCCCCGAAAAGCGCAATGCATTCGACGAACTGATGATCTCGGGCCTCAGCGATACGTTCGAGACGCTGAAAGGCGCCGACCACGTCCGCGTCGTTTTCCTGCGCGGGGAGGGCGAGTCGTTCTGCGCCGGCGCCGACATCGACTGGATGCGCCGCGCCGCCGAATTCACCGAGCAGGGCAACGAAACCGATGCGCTGGCGCTCGCGCGTATGCTCCGTCACTTGCACGAATTGCCGCAACTCACCGTGGCGCTGGCGCACGGCGCCGCGATGGGCGGCGGGGCTGGATTGGTGGCCGCGTGCGATGTCGCCGTCGCTGCAAAAAACACCAAATTCCGCTTTTCCGAAGTGCGGCTCGGGCTCACCCCGGCCACGATCTCTCCGTACGTTATCCAAGCCGTGGGTCCGCGCTGGGCCAACGCTTTATTTGCGACCGCGGAAAGTTTCGATGGAACCTTCGCCGAACGGATCGGCTTAGTGCAATATGCGGTAGAGGACGAAGCTGGTCTGCGCCCGATGATGGAGTATCTCAGCGAATTGGCCATGGCTGCGGCGCCCGGCGCTGTCGCCGATGCAAAAGCGCTGGTGCGTTACGTGGACGGCCATAAGATCGACGATGGGTTGGCGAAGGAAACGGCCCGCCGCATTGCCGCCCGACGCGTCTCGGCGGAGGGCCGGGAAGGTCTCGCCGCGTTTCTGGAGAAGCGCAAGCCGGAGTGGAATTCGTGAAGCTTAAGCGCGGTTTGAGCCGGATTTGGCCAACCCTGTATCAGGTTAAACTGGTTCATCCGCACATGCCGTTCTGGCGTGTCGTGGTGGAAGCGCGGCTTGATCGGCGCTCCAAGAAATGGCCGCGTAAATTCGGTTCGGCGGTGACGGCCGTCTACGTCTGGGCGCGCACTATCGAGGAAGCCGAGGGCCTGGCCGTGCTGGCGCTCGAGGAAGAGGGTCTGGAGGCTCTTACCGCAGACGCCAAGAAGGCGCCCCCAGCTGCCGGTCCGCGCCGCACGCCCGCCGCGGTCGCCAGAACAGAACTGGGCTTTTTGCCCCGCCTCGATGGGGAAACAGGCGCCGAAGGGCCCTCGCGCAGAGACGCACGGGCTTGATCGCGTCCCCCTAGCGCGGGACAAGTTGAATCATGAGCGGGGAACTTGAAGCTGCCGGCGCGCTGGTGACAGCTGGCGCCGTGGCGGGCGCCATCGAAGGGCGTGAACCCGGCCAAGCCGGGGACGGCCAATGCGCCAATTGCGGCGCGAAGGTCAAAGGCCGGTATTGCCAAGATTGCGGCCAAGCCACCCACGCCAACCGCAAGCTTTTCCATCTGATCGAAGAGGTGCTGCACAGCCTCTTTCATTTGGACACGAAACTTTGGCGCACGCTGCCCATGGCGATCTTTCGCCCCGGCACGCTGACGCGCAATTACGTCTTCGGCAAACGCGCGCGCTACATCTCGCCGCTCGCGCTCTTTCTATTCACGATTTTCCTGATGTTCTTCGCCGTGTCCTTCCTCGAAGCGCCGGTGGAAATCGGCGGCGCCGCGTCCGAGCAACGCGCGGCGCTGGCTGAAGGGCTAAGCGAAGCACGCGCCGAAGTAGAGCAGGCCGAGCGCGAGTTGGCCGCAGCGCGCGCCGCGCCGCCGCCAACGGACGGCACTCCGCCAGGGCTTGAAATTCGTCTGGCCGAACAAGCGGTGTCGCTGGCGAACGAGGACGTCGAGCGGCGCGAAACATCACTCGCGCGTCTCGATGCGCTCCTGGCCGCACGGCAAGCGCAGCAAAACGCCGCTCAAGCGCCGACGCCGCCGGCAACGGCGTCTGAGCAAACGCCGGCCGCGCCCGCCGTCATCATAGAAGCGGAGATGGCGGCGCCTGAGGAAGATGACATCGACGGCATCGGCTGGGCGCCTGGCGAAACCTGGCAGGACGGCGTGCGGCGCATGGCGCAGCGCGATGATATCGTCGTCGTCGAGGGCATGCCGGAGCTGAACGAACGGGTGCGGCGCAAGTTCGAAAACCCCGATCTGGCTCTCTATCGCATTCAGGACGCGGCCTCGAAATTCTCGTTCCTGCTGGCGCCGCTGTCGCTGCCCTTCATCATGCTGTTGTTTCTGTGGAAACGCGGCACCACGATGTACGATCACATCGTATTTGCGCTTTATGCGCTGTCGTTCGCGGCGCTCCTGTTCGTGGCCGTGATCCTCTCGGCGCAGACGACATGGACCAACTGGCTGCCCGGCTGGCTGCTGCTGCTTGGACTGCCGGCGCATACCTTCTTCCATCTGAAAGGCGCCTACGCGCTGCGGTGGTGGTCGGCGCTGTGGCGGACGTTCTTCATGCTCATGTTCGCAACGATCATTCTCTCAATCTTCATCGTGTGGATCGTGATCCTCGGACTAGCGGGTTAGGCGTGAGCGTCGAAAACTATATCGCGCAATGGGTCGCGGAAGCGCCCGTGCTGGCCGGCTCCGCTGCCGTAGTGCTGGTGATGATTGGTCTTGCATTCGCGTTGGGCTTTCGCAAAAGCGCTGAGCTAAACGATGCGGAATTGGCCCGCCTCGCCGCCGCGGAAGGCGCGCGCGTGGAAGCCGCGGTGATCGCGCCGAACGGTCGCCACGCCTTGGCGCGCCTCAGCGGCGGCAAGCTTATGGTGGCGCGGGTGATGGGGAATGATGTCAGCGCCCGCGTCGCGCCCGCTGGCGCCGTGCGGGTGCGTGTAGCGCGTGGAAAACTCAGCGCGCAATTTGCCGATCTGGGGTTTCCGCCGCTACATATGCGTTTGCAAGCGCCGCCGCCCTGGCTGGCCGAGCTTGCCGGAGAACCCAAGTGACCGCGCCCGTCACCGCCTTCAGCGCAGCAGGCCTCGAACCGCCGTTCGAGATTCCGCCGATCATCACCTATGCCGTGCCGGCGTTCGTGCTGCTGATCATCATCGAGATGATCATGGTGCGCGTGACCAAAAAGGGCCGCTACGAAACCCGCGATAGCGCCGCCAGCCTCGCCATGGGCCTCGGCAACCGCGTCTTCGGCATCGCCTTTGGCGGCCTTGCCGTCGCCGCCTATTTCGCCGTCTACCAATATCGCCTGTTCGATCTCACCTGGACCTTGCCAGTGATGGTCGCGTGCTTTTTCGCCGAAGACTTGGCGTATTATTGGTTTCACCGCGTCGCCCACGAGCGGCGCTGGTTCTGGGCCAGCCACATCGTCCATCACAGCTCGCAGCACTACAATTTGACGACGGCGCTGCGCCAAACCTGGACCGGCACGCTCGGCCTCAGCTTCATCTTCTGGCTGCCGCTAGTGCTGATCGGCTTTCCGCCACTCATGGTGCTGATGTTTAGCGCCATCAGCCTCGTCTACCAATTCTGGATCCACACCGAGATGATCGGCCGTATGGGGCCGTTCGAATGGGTGATGAACACGCCCTCGCACCACCGCGTCCATCACGCCACCAACGCCAAATATCTCGATGCGAATTACGCCGGCGTGCTGATCATCTGGGATCGCCTATTCGGCACCTTCGTGCCGGAGGACGATGAGGAAAAGCTGCGGTACGGCATCATCAGCCAGCTCGGCACCTTCAATCCGTTCCGCGTTGCTTTTCACGAATGGGTCGGCATCTGGCGCGACGTGCGCGGCGCGAAATCCGCGCGCGAAGTGCTGGGCTACATGTTCGGCCCGCCCGGCTGGAGCCCCGACGGCTCACGCAAGACATCGCGCTCGATCAAGCAAGCCTGGGCGGCGCAGCAGCAAAGCGCCGCCGTGCCGGCGGAATAGATGAAATCGCGGCCCAAGTATCATTGATAAAATGTACGTCCCATCGCATTTCGCCACCAACGAAGCCGACGCGTTGATCCAACGCCTCTCCCGCACACACGCCGGCATCCTCATCACAATCGACGAAACCGGCGCGCCGGTCGGAACGCACATGCCGATCCTGTGGGATGCTGAAAAGCGCATCGCCACCGGCCACATCGCTCGCGCCAATCCGCAATGGCAGCGCGGCGCAGGGCAAGGCCTCATCGTGCTGAGTGGCCCAGAAGCCTACGTCACGCCAGCCTGGTATCCCTCCAAAGCCGAGCACGGCAAAACCGTGCCGACCTGGAATTACGAAGCCGTGCATCTCACCGGCCGCGTCGAATGGTTCGACGATCCAGCGCGCCTGCATGCTATCGTCACCGATCTCTCTCACGCGCACGAACACGATCGCGCCGAACCCTGGTCCATCGCCGACGCCCCGCGGCCTTACATCGACGCGCTCCTCCGCGGCATCGTCGGCGTCACGCTGACCGCGGAGCGCATCGAAGCCAAACGCAAACTCTCGCAAAACAAAAGCGAGGCCGATTTCACCGGCGTGGCGTGTGGCCTCGCCGCAAGCGGCGATGCGACGGCGAAAGAAGTTGCAGCGCTCATGCGCGCCGAACGCGCGCTGAGCGACGATCCGGACGGCAACTAGCTTCCCACGCTTCCCGGCCGCAGCGGAGCGGAGAGCCGGGACCTAGGGGCCACCGGCACGTCTTCTGCCCCTGGGTCTCGGCTCGACGCGTGCTCCGCACGCTTGGCCGGGAAGCGCGCGCTGCGCTGCATTCGAAGCGTTGGAGTGACGCTAGAGTCGCGCTAAACACCACCCGCAATGACCATCCACATCGTCAAACTCTGCGTCGGCGCCGATAGCGTCGAGGATCTGGCGGAATGGCAGATCGGGCAGATCAAGCGCGCGAAGAAAGAAAAGCGCGACCTGCGTCCCCATTGCGGCACGCGCATGTGGCCCAAGCGCGCGGCGGATGTGCTCGCGGGCGGTTCGCTCTATTGGGTGATCAAGGGCGTCGTCAGCGTGCGCCAGCGCATCGTCGCCATCGACCGTGTCACCGACGATCACGGCCAACGCTGCGGTCTTTATCTCGACACGCACCTCGCCCGCACCGTCCCGCAACCACGGCGCGCCTTCCAAGGCTGGCGCTATTTAGAGCCGAAGGACGCGCCCGCCGACCTAGGCGAAACGCAAGGCGGCGCCGACCTACCCGAGCATTTGCGGCGGCAACTTGTCGAGTTGGGTGCGTGGTGATTTGCGTCGCCTCCCCCGCTGCACGGGGGAGGGTGGCCGTGGGGCGGCCGGGTGGAGGAGATGGGTATCAATCCCCCACAGCTTCAACGACCGCCGCAGCACCGCACCATCACCGGCGAACACCTCAGCGTTCGTGAACCGGATGACTCGCCGGCCGTTCGGGCCACCTTCTCCCGGCAAAGGGAGAAGGATTCTACCCCAACACGCGCTTCGCCGCCGCGCAAAAGGCGGGCACGTCTTCTTCGTCCTGGTACAGCCCAAACCCAATCCGCAGAATATCGTCGCGCGCGTCGGTGATGACATTCGCCGCCATCAGCGCCGCTTTCCATTGCACCGCATCCGGGTGGCGGAGCGAGAGAAAGCGCGCCTGCGGGCCGTGCGCGTTCGGATGCAGCACTTCAGCAGTGCGTAATTTCGCGCCGGCTTCGCCCGAACCGATGGCGTCCGCCATCATCGCCCGCAGCGCGCCGAGCCGCGCCGTTATAGCGTCGGTGTCCAACTGCTGATCGATCAGCATCGCTTGCACCGCGTTGAAGCGATAAAGCCCAGTTGCATCATACGTGGCGCCGAGGAAGCGCGAGCCGTCTACGCCGTACGCGACTTCGCCCTGCTTACCTTCCATCGCGCCGAAATCGGCGAACCAGCCGGTGAAGCTCGGGCGCGTCGCGTAACCGGGCGGCGCGTGGATAAAGCCCGCGCCTTCGCCGGCCATCGCGTATTTGTAGCCGCCGCCGAGCAAAAAGACGCGATTAGCGACGCGTGCAAAATCGCACGGCATCGCCATGAACGAGTGATAGAGATCGAGTGCGATCCACGCGCCATCGGGCGACGCGTACGAAGCCAATTCCTCGACGCCGTCAAACCGCAGTCCGCTGCGAAACATCACGTGGCTCAAAAACGCAATGTCCGGCTGCTTTTCGCGCATGGCGGCGAGGTAACGTTCGCTGAAGGTCTCAAACGGCTCGCAGGGCACGATCCGGCGCGTAATCCAACCGGTTTCCTCCCAACGCGCAGCTTGGCGGCGGAAGGAATGAAACTCACCGTCCGTCGTCAGCACTTCGATTTTGCCGGGTTTACGCGCCGAGAAGAGCCGCATCAGCAATTCATGAGTGTTTGGCGCAAATCCAATGGTGCGCGGATCGGGCAGCTTCAGCTCCAGCGCGATGTTGGCCTGCGCACGCGGGATCACTTCGCCGAATATCTTCTCCCACTTGCGGTCGGCGAGTGTGGCCGCATCGTCCCACGCTTGCATGTGGCCATCGTAGGATGCGTCCGGCCACAGATGGTGCGAGTGCGCCGCAAAGTGGATGCGCCCGGGCGAAGCGGCCAGCGCGCGCGAGAAGAGAGGCTTGTAGCTCTTCAAAGCTTGGTCCTCAGCGACCACAATTCGGGAAACGCGCGCCGCGTTAGCGTCCGCTGCAGATAGCCGACGCCTTCGGTGCCGCCCGTGCCGCGCTTTCTGCCGATGATGCGCTCGACCGTCAGCACGTGCTTGTGGCGCCAGGTGAGGAAGGCGTCGTCCAGATCGATGAGCTTTTCCGCCAATTGATAGAGCGCCCAGTGTTTTTGCGTGTCGCGGTAAACTATAAGCCAAGCGTTCTCGACCGCGTCGCTTGGGTCGTACGCTGCGCCCGGCGCGCGCTGGTAGGCGGCAGCGGGAATATCGAATCCCGCTTTGGCGAGTTGCTCCAGCACATCGTCATACAAGCTGGGCGCGGCGAGCGCCGCCTCTAACATGGCGCGCTCGTCGCTGCCGTCCGGGTGAAACTTGAGGAAGCTCGCGTCCTTCAGGCCAAGGCGCGCTTCGAGCACGCGAAACTGCGCCGACTGAAATCCCGAGCTCGCGCCGAGCAACGATCGGAAGTTCAGATAATCCGCTGGCGTCATCGTCGCCAGAATGTCCCATGTTTGGGTCATCACGGCCTGGATACGTGAGACACGCGCCATGTGTTTGTATGCAGGTACGAGGTTGCCGCTGCGCACTTCGGTTTGCGCCGCGCCCAATTCGTGGATGACCTGCTTCATCCACAATTCCATCGTTTGATGCAGGATCACGAACAAAAGCTCGTCGTGCTGCGCCGTCTGAGGCTGCTGGGCCCCCAGCAATTCCTTCAGCCGTAGATAGCCGCCATACGTGACTTCTTCGCCCATCCCGGCGCTTCCTCTTCAAATCACGAGCTTAAAGCACGGGCGCTGATGTGGGAAAAGGCGCGCGCGCCCGCCTCAAAGCAGGCGAGTTCCAATTAAAGGTTTGGCCGCGCGGCGCAATTTGGTAGTGAAACCGCTTCACAGGGACAACGCCGGGAGGGTGGCCATGGGCTCTATGGTACGGACAATACTTATCATTGTAGCGGTGGTGCTGGTGGTTGCCGGCGCCGGCTACGTCTTCGGACCGAAAGTCGCGGCGCGCACGCACACGCTCGAGATCGAGCGTCCAGCGCCTACCGTTTTGGCGCGTTTGTCGTCTACGCCGGTTGGCGCAACCGTCGTTGAAGGCGTCACCATCGCCGAAGCGGCGACGCTCGAGGGCGACACCGTCACCGCGCCAGTGACGTTCGCCGACGGCGCAACGGGCCGCGTGGTCTACACCGTGACGCCGCAAGGCGAAGGCTCACGCGTGCAGGTCAAGTTGGAGCAGGATCTGGGCGCTAACCCGCTCGATCGCATCCAAGCGATCACAGGCGGTGATGTCGGCCCGCTCATCGCGACGGCGGCGACCGCGGTTGAAACCGATCTCAACGCGCTGCCGAACGCAACCTTCGAAGGCCTGCAATACAGCGTGGCGCAAGTTGAAGGGCGCCCGTTCTTCTATGTCGAAAACTGCTCGGGCTCCGATACCGAATCGATCACCTCGATCATCGCCCAAGCCGTCGTCGCCATTCCGCCAGTGATGCGCGCGAGCAACCTGACCGTGAACGGCGATCTCACCGCGGTCGAGCCGCGTGTCGTCTCCGGCCAGTATTGCTATCAGGTCGGCTATCCGTACACGGGCCGTCAGCCGCGCGCGCTGCTGATCGGCAAGACCGGACAGACGCCCGCCGGAACGGTGTTGCGTGTTGTGTACACGGGTGAAGAAGCCAACGTTGTGCGCGACGTTTACAATCCGATGGACGCGCTGCTCGCCGCCGCCCACCTCGACAATCCGGCGACCCCGGACGACGATTGGGTGACGTACGAAGTCTATCACGACGACGCCGCGCAAGCCGGCGGCTCGCGCAATCGCGAGATATTCTACGTCGTGCAAGGCGACATCGCCGCGCTGACCCGCATCGCCGCGCCGACTGAAGCGGCTGCTGTGCCGGCGGCCGCACCCGCAGCGGCCGCGCCAGCGGCTGTTGCGCCGGCAACGACGCCGTAACGCAAACGTTCAATCGAAATGGAAAGGCCGCGGTTCACGCCGCGGCCTTTTTTCTTATTGGACCGCCGGCGAGGACGCCGGCGGTCCAAGATCAGAGCTAAGGCCGCATCCCGAACGCACTCGGCCCGGTCTCCAAACTCCGCTGCGCCAGCGCCGCCCATTCGCACAGCAGCGGCCGCGTATCGCGCGGATCGATGATCTCTTCGGCGTAGAACGCCTCCGCGGTGCGGAACGGCGAGCGCAGCGCCTCGGCCCAAGCGCGGATTTCAGCAAGGCGCGCCGCAGGTTCGGCATGCGCTTCGATTTCGCGCTTGTACGCCGCCTCGATGCCGCCCTCGAGCGGCAGCGAGCCCCAATCGCCGCTCGGCCAGCAATAGCGATACTTCACGCGTGTCGGATTCATCATCGCCGAGCCCGCCAGCCCGAACGCCGCGCGCACCACGATCGAGCACCACGGCACACGCGCCTGATACACAGCCGCCATCGCCTGCACGCCAAGCTTCACCGTCGCCGCGCGCTCATGCTTCACGCCAACGGCAAAGCCTGGGCAATCGACGAAGTGAACCACCGGCAGGTGGAACGTCTGCGCCAGGTCCACATGCTTGATCAGCTTGCGGCACACATCCGCCGTCCATGCGCCGGCCAGAAACATCGGATCGCCCGCCAGCACCGCCACGCTGTGTCCATCGATGCGTGCAAAGCCGGTGATCAGCCCGCGCGCCCATTGCCGGCCGGTCTCGAAGAACGTGCCCGCATCGACGCAGGCTTCAACAATGCGCCGCATCTTGTAGGGCACACGCCGGTCGCGCGGCACGACATCGATCAGGGTCGCATCGCGGCGCTCCGCCGGATCGCCATTTTGCACCCGCGCCGGCAATTCGTGGATCGAAGCGGGGAGGTAGGAGAGAAATTTCCTCGCCGCCGCGAACGCCTCCGCTTCGCTGGCGACGATATCGTCCACCACGCCGTTCTTGCCGTTGATCTCGGCGCCGCCGAGGCCTTCCTTGTCGACGTCCTCGCCGATCGCCTTCGCCACTGGCGGCCCGGCGACGAACACTTGAGCGAGGCCCTGCACCATCACGCTATAATGGCTCGCCGCCACGCGCCCCGCGCCCAAGCCCGCGCACGGCCCCAGCGCCAGCGTCACCACCGGCACTGCGCCCATGTTCGCCACCGCCCATTCCCAGCCCGGCGTCTGCGGAATGTAGGTGCGCGGATCCTTCTCCAGCATCTTCACCGAGCCGCCGCCGCCGGTGCCGTCGACCATGCGAATAAGCGGCATGCGATATTCGTTCGCCATCTGCTCGGCGAAGACGAGCTTTTGCCAAATGCCAGCATCTGCCGCGCCGCCGCGCACGGAGAAATCGTCCGCCTGCACCGCAACGGGCCGGCCGTCGATCATCCCGCGCCCGACCACGAACGGCGTCGCCAGAAACGAAGCGAGCTCATTGTCCGCGCCATACGCGGCGCGGCCCGCAATCTTGCCCGTCTCGTGAAACGAGCCCGCATCCAGCAGCGCATCGACACGCTCGCGCGCCGTCAGCTTGCCGGACGCCTTCTGCCGCGCCACCCGCTCTTCGCCGCCCATCTCCTCAGCCAGCGCCTCGCGGCGGCGCAACTCCTCGATGTCGTCTTTCCAGCTCATGCAGGCCTCCGGGTGCGAGCCTAATCAACCCTTTGGCCCGCGTCTCCTTCGACAGGCTCAGGAAGACGCTACTGGCAGGATGGCGTCACCCTGAGCTTATCGAAGGGCGGCGCCACGCGCTCATAGGCAGCCCCACGCTTCATTCACGTCGTCTTCGCCAACGCGCTCTGATGCGCGCCCCACGCCAGGTAAACCGGGATACCGATCGCCATCCAGATGAAGAAGCGCTGGATTGTGCCTGCGTTGAGGCTGGAGAAGAGATAGAGGCAGCCGACAATCGCGAGCGGCGCAACCACCCAGGCGAACGGCGTGCGAAAGGGCCGCGCGCGCGTAGGCTCGCGCTGTCTCAGCACCATCAGCGAAATCGCCACTGCGATGAACGCCGCCAGCGTGCCCGCGTTCGCCAGCGATGCAATCTCGCCCAGCGTCAACAACCCCGCGAGCACCGACGTGACCACCGCGGTCAGGATCGTCACAAAGATCGGCGTGCCGAGCTTTGAATGCACTCGGCTCCACGAACGCGGCAGCAAGCCGTCGCGCGCCATCACGTAGAAGATGCGCGTTTGCCCGTAGAGAAACGCCAGGATCACGGTCGGGATGGCGATCGAGGCGACGCCGCCAATGATCGCCGCCGCTTGCGGCTGGCCGAGATCGCGAACGATGTGCGCAATCGGCTCACCGCTTCCCGCGAATGCGCGAAAATCCATCGCTCCAATCGCGGCGGCGCCGACGGCCATGTAAAGCAATGTGCAAATCACCATCGAGCCGATAATGCCGATGGCGAGATCGCGCCCGGGGTTCTTGGTTTCCTCCGCCGCGGTGGAGACGGCGTCAAAGCCATAGAAGGCAAAGAACATCACCGCCGCGCCCGCCATGACGCCGATATTCCCGCCGGTCTCCGCTGGCGCCGATCCCCAGCCGAACGGCGCGAACGGCGTAAAGCGCGCGATGTCGAACGCGGGCAGGGCGATGACGAGAAACAAAATGAGCGCCGCGATCTTGGCGACGACAAGGACTGCGTTGATCCATGCGCTCTCGCGCGTGCCGAGGATCAACAAACCCGCCACCAGGAAGATAATGAACACCGCGAGCGGGTTAAAATGCAGCGCCTGTCCGGCGATCTCGCCGAACTGGATCATTTGCGGCGCATCGACGCCCCAGCCCGTCAGCAGCCCGGACGCATAGCCCGACCAGCCGACCGCAACCGCGCTCACCACAACCGAATATTCCAGGATCAAAGCCCAGCCGACGATCCAGCCGGCTAGCTCGCCTAGCGAAGAGTAGGTGTAGGTGTAAGCGCTGCCCGAAGCCGGCATCATCGTCGCCAACTCCGCGTAACAGAGCGCTGCGCACGCGCACACCGCGCCCGCGACGGCGAACGATACGATCACCCCGGGCCCCGCCATCCCCGCGCCCTGGCCGATCAGCGCGTAAATGCCAGCGCCCACAATGGCGCCCACGCCAAGCGCCAACAGATGCGGCCACGATAGCGTGCGCTTCAGCTCTTGATGATGAGCCGGCGCCTCGATCGGCTTGCGCCTAGTCCAAAACGCCATCCGAGATCCCCCGTTCTTTGCGGAGAAGACTAAGCGTCATACCGCCATGTTGTCGATCAGCCGCGTTTTTCCCAGCCAAGCGGCGGCCAAGATGCGGGCGGGGCGGGCAAGGTCGCTGACCGGCGCCAATGTCTCGGCGTCGCGAATGGCGAAATAGTCGATGCTGGTGAAGCCCGCCGCGTGCAGATGGCGCTGGGTCTCCGCTTCGATCACGCCGATCGCGCCGCCGGCGTGCGCTGCTTTGATCGCGTCATGCATCAGATGATTGAGCCGCGCCGCAATCCGGCGCTGATCGGCGCTCAGGTACGCATTGCGCGACGACATCGCGAGCCCGTCGTGCTCGCGCACGGTGGGGCAACCGGCGATCTCCACCGGGACATCGAGATCGCGCGCCATGCGCTTGATCACCAGCAGCTGCTGGTAATCTTTCTCTCCGAACACGGCGACGTCCGGCAGCGCCTGCAGCAAGAGCTTCGCCACCACGGTTGCGACGCCGCCGAAAAAATGCGGGCGAAACTCCCCCTCGAGCGGCGTCGAGACATCCGAGACGATCACATTGGTGGCGAAGCCGTCAGGATACATCACGCTGCGCTCAGGCGCGTAGAGGAGATCGCAACCGGCGCCGGCGAGCAGCGCGGAATCGCCGGCTTCGTCACGCGGATAGCGCTCGAAATCCTCGTGCGGCGCAAATTGTCTGGGGTTCACGAACAGGCTCGCGATCACCCGCTCGCACCGCTCTTTGGCCATCCGCACCAACGAAAGGTGCCCCTCATGCAGCGCACCCATTGTCGGCACGAGGCCGACCCGCAACCCTTGCGCGCGCCAGCCGCGGATGGCGCCGCGCAGGGCGGTGACCGAACGGGCGACAGGAAGCACTTGATCGCTCATGCTTTTCGCATCCGACGTGGCGCCGCCGCCGTCAAGACGCCATCGCTCTTGCCGCCGGCTTGCGCGCGGGTGCTTTGGCAGCCTAGCTTCACCGCGCTGAACCTGGGGAGGGTGGGATATGATCAAGAGACTTGCAGCGTCGCTTTTGGTGTTGGCGACGAGCGCATGGGCGCAGCCCGTAGAGGCGCCGCAAGAGGCCCCGGCGTCCGCGGCAACGCAGGCTGAAACCGCGGTCGCCGACGCGCCCGCCGAGCCAGTCTCCGTCGCGCCGCTCATTCCGACCGATCCCACGGAGCTCCTGGCTTATGCGCTCGCCAACGCGCGCGAGCCGGCGCAATGCCGCTTCGCCTTCACGCGTTCGCAAACCACCGCTGCTCAAGTCGCTTGGAACGGCGCCGACGCTGATGTGGTCGTCCGGTTCGATCCCCGCTTGCCCATCGGCGAACGCTGGACCGTCGTTAGCGCCACGCGTCAACAACGCGCTCTCGAGCGCTCTTTTGCGCGTGAAGATCGCAAAGGACTCCCGTTCGATCTCATGGCGCTGACCGCCGAAGGTGAGTACAGCTTCGAGAACCCCGCCATGCGCGCTGAGCACCCGGATCGGGTCGTCTATTCCTTCCAGCCGCGCATGGTCCCCGCCCGCATCGCCGACGAAACCGGCCAAGGCATAATCGAGCAGCTGGTCGGCGAGATCGAAGTCTCGCGCGAGGGGCGTATCCTCAGCAGCACGCTGCGCGAGCCCCCAGAGACGGCCGTCCGGGCGCTTGGCATTGTGCGCGTGCGACGCGCGCTTCTGCGCAACGGCTTCACGCCTGATGCGAACGGCCATCTCTTGGCCGATAGCGGAACGCAGATGTTCTCGATGTCGGCCATGCTGACGCAAACGGAAGTGACGACGTCGTTCCGGTTCACCGAAGTCGAATCGATCTGCGATCCCGCGGAAGTTGCGCGCATCGCGGAAGCCGAGGCAGCCGCCGTGGCCGCGGGGAGTTCGCGCCGCCGCTAGAAAGTTGGAATCGGGGCAGCGCTTCCCGCGTCAAGCCGCTTAAGCGCCCTTTAACCTCGATCAACGACTTTGAAAGCCATGTGTTTTGGCGCTGCGGCATCTCTACGGCTTGCAGCGCCCGCTCGTATGGGCGGGCGATGAGCCTGGCTTACGCCGCCGCGCACACGCCGGTGGCGGGCTTGCGCCAGCCGCACGTGATCGTGGTCGGCAACCAGAAGGGCGGCGCCGGCAAGTCTACGGTCGCGATGCACATCATCGTTGCGTTGATGCGGATGGGGCGGCGCACCGGCGTGCTCGACCTCGACATTCGCCAGCGTTCGCTGACCCGCTACATCGAGAACCGCAGCCGCTGGATCGCGGCCCGCGCCGCAAAGCTCCCCGCGCCGCAAATTTTTGAACTGCACGAAAGCGCTCAGCGTTCGCTGGACTTGGCCGAAGCCGAGGAGGAGGCGGCGTTCCGCCTCGCGGTGAAGCGGCTCTCGGACACCTGCGATTTTATCGTCATCGATAGCCCCGGCGGCGATTCCTTCATGGCCCGGCTCGCGCACGCCTGCGCCGACACGCTGATCACGCCGCTTAATGACAGCTTCGTCGATTTCGACCTGCTCGGCTCGTTCGACGAGAACTGCGCCGAGATCGTGCGGCCTTCGATTTACAGCGAGATGGTCTGGGAGTGCCGCAAGAAGAAGGCGCTTGCGGTCCGCACGCCGATCGATTGGGTGGTGCTGCGCAACCGAACCTCGACCAGCCGCATCGAAGCCCGCAACAAGCAACGCGTCGGCGAGGCGCTCAAAACGCTTTCGCAGCGGATCGGCTTTCGCCTTGCGCCGGGCCTCTCCGAGCGGGTCATCTACCGCGAACTCTTTCCGCAGGGCCTGACCATGCTCGATCTCGACGGCGACGGCGCCGAAAGCGAACTGAAGATGAGCCATCTCGCCGCCCGCCAGGAGATCCGCGATCTCTTCCTCACTTTGAAACTCCCCGGCATCGAGGGCGAAGCGCTGAAGTTCTGAGCGGTGTCGCCTTCGCGCCATCGCAGCTAGGGTCGCTTCGTGCTGGTTCTTGCGCTCCTCGCCGTCCTTGCCCTGTTTGTGCTGCTGTTCGGCGTCCGGGTAGGCGGCGCCCAACGGGCCGCGCTGCTGGCGCGCTGGCCCGCAGTCATTTTGGCGGCGGCGGCAGTTTTCGCGGCTGTCCGCGGCGCGCTGTGGCCGGCGCTGGTTCTTGGCGCATTTGCTGTGCTCGCCTGGATGTTTTGGCCGGGAATCGAGCGGCGGCTCTCGAAATACGACGCTGCGTCCGCAAGCGCGGAGGCGCCGGGCGCCGATCCCGTCGACGCGGCGGCGCGCGCCGTTTTGGGCGTTGGGCCGACTGCTTCGGAATCGGACATTCGCCGCGCCTACCGGGCCAAGATGACGCGCGCGCACCCCGACCGGGGCGGCTCCCATAACGAAGCCGCGCGGCTCACGGCCGCGCGGGATCGATTGCTAAAAAGGAAGAAGGGCTGAGCCCCTATTCCCGCTCTTCGGTGGTGTCGTCGCTTTCGTCGCCCTGGCCGATCGGCTCAAGCGGCGCGCGCACCGGCGCGAGGGTTTCAACCACCATGCCCTGGTAGGTGTCATAGGGCGAGGAGGGCGGCAGCGGCCGTGCGGCGTTGGCTTGCAGCGCGCTAGGTGCGAGTTGCACATCGAGCCGGCGCGTCGGCATGCTGGCGTATTGGGCCGCGTTCGGATCGCCGCGGCGGGCGTATTCTTCGTAGGCGCCTTCGACCAGGTACGCGACCTGCGCGTCACGCGCCGCCGACGTCTCGCCGCCGAGTACGACCACGATCACGCGTCGGCCATTGCGTTCGGCCATGGTGGCGAGGTTGAAGCCTGACGCCCGGGTGTAGCCGGTCTTGATGCCATCGACGCCGTCCACGGCGCCCAGCAGACGATTGTGGCCGCGGATGGTGCGTCCGCGCCAAGTGAAGCTGGTGCGCTGAAACACTTCATAACGCTCAGGAAAATCACGCCACAGGGCCTGCGCGAGCACCGCCATGTCGCGTGCGGTGGTGCGGTGGCGCGAATCCGGCAGGCCGCTCGCATTGGCGAAGCGAGTTTCCGTCATGCCCAGTTCCCGTGCGCGCGCTGTCATGTTGGCGGCAAAGCGAGCTTCCGTGCCGCCCAGGCGCTCGGCCACCACTGTCGCCACGTCATTGGCCGACTGGACCGCGAGCGCGTTGATGGCTTGTTCCACCGTCAGAGAGTCGCAACCGCGGCGGCGGCTGCAGGCAAGGCCGAGCCGGGAAGCGGGTTGGCGCGAGGCGTTGCGGGACGCCGTCATGCGGGTGCCCATGGTCAGATCGCCGCGCTCGATCGCTTCAAACAGCATGTAGAGCGTCATCATCTTCGTGAGCGACGCCGGGAACCGGACCTCTTCGGCCTGGTCCTCGAGCAGCACCTCATTGGTGCGCGCATCCATCACGATGGCCGCGTATCGATCCTGCGCCGCAGCGGGCGTGGCCACGCCCACCGTCAAAGCAACGGCTAGAGCGCCGAAGATCGTCCGAAAAAAAGCAATACCCGCAGACTTCATCGTCGTGTGATCCCGCATAAACACGGACAATTTCAGGCAATTCGCGTGCCGCGCAGCTTACAGTTTCCTTAGACCCAGTTAAGCGACCGTATGCACTTCTGGGTAAACGGCCTGCAGTTTGAGCAAATCACTTGCCTAAGCGGGTCCCAGGTTGTGGAAAACGTGGTTAACGCCCGATGAACATTGGACGTTTCCTGGTGTCATTTCCTGGGCGTGCGCTGCTTTCCGTGTGCGCATCCGATTTTATGTTGCAGTGCAACAAAACTGGTTGACTTCGCAGGTGCAGCATAACATATAGAGGCTCAGATTCGCCGCTCCAGCGGCAATCGGGCTCGTCCGGAGCCCAGGAAAACGAGATGGAGAGCGAAATGGCAACTGCGAAAACCGCCCCCCGAGCCGTGAAGTCGGCCACCGAGGCGTTTGAAACCATGACCAGCGCGTCGAGCGAGAGTGTGCGCGAAAACATCGACCGCAGCATTGCTGCGATGTCGGAAGCGTCCTCGTTCGGCAAGCAGAACATGGAAGCCTGGATGGCTTCGGCGCAAGCCGCCCAGAAGGGCTTTGAAACCCTCTCGGCCCGCACCGTCGCCTTCCAAAAGGCGGCGATGGAAAATCATGTGGCGGCCGCGAAGTCGCTGATGACCTCCAAGAGCGTGCAAGAATTCGTCGAGAAGCAAAACGACTACGCCAAGGGCGCTTTCGAGGCTTATGTCGCTGAACTCACGACTGTTTCCGATCTGGTCGCCGGCGTCGCCAAAGACGCGATCGCCCCGATCAATGACCGCGTCAACGCCGTCGGTCAGCTGATCCAGACCAGCGCCGCGCGCTAAGCCAACGAACTTCGGCGCTTGCGCCGAGGGGCTGAATAACGGGACGAGCCCGGCTCAGGCGAGCCGGGCTCGTTTCGTATGCAAATCACGCCCTGTTCACCGGCGCCGGCCAACAAACTGCTCACGCCGTACGTTCAAGCCCTTCCCAGCCAGAATTCGGTCCATAAATTGTTCAGCATGTGAGCGAAGGCTCGCGTGCGGGCCGCTTGAGTCGGCTGAATGGTGCGGAGTCGATGAGCGGGCCACCCTGGGATGAAGAAAACGACCAGGACGGCGGGGCAGATGGCCGCGTCGGCACGAAGACGATTACCCGCACCAAAAAGCCGTCGCTCTATCGGGTGCTCCTGCTGAACGACGATTACACGCCGATGGAATTCGTCGTCTACGTGCTGGAGCGCTTCTTTCAAAAGAACCGCGAGGAGGCGACCACGATTATGCTGCACGTTCATCAGAATGGCGTGGGGCTCTGCGGCGTTTTCACTTATGAGGTGGCCGAGACGAAGGTCGCCCAAGTACTGGATCTCGCGCGGCGGCACGAACACCCGCTGCAATGCACGATGGAAAAGGAATAACGTCGAATGGCGACTTTCTCCCGCACGCTCGAACACACGCTGCGCCGCGCGCTCCAACTCGCAAACGAGCATGAGCACGAGTACGTGACCCTCGAGCACCTCCTCATGTCGCTCATCGACGATGACGACGCCGCCGGCGTGATGCACGCCTGCAAGGTCGATCTCGATAAGCTGCGGCTGAACCTCGACTCGTATCTCAGGAACGAGCTTGAGAGCTTGCGCGTCCAGAACCGCGAGCACGAAGAGCCCCGGCCGACTGCGGGCTTCCAGCGCGTGCTGCAGCGCGCGATGCTGCACGTCGATTCAAGCGGCGGCCGCGAAGTCACCGGCGCCAACGTGCTGGTCGCGCTGTTCAGCGAACGCGAAAGTCACGCCGCCTATTTCCTGCAAGAGCAGGACATGACCCGCTATGACGCGGTGAACTTCATCGCCCACGGTCTCCCCAAGCGCACGGGCGCCGCCCAGCCGCGCCCAGTCCGCGGCGCCAGCGAAGCCGAGGATGGCGAGCGCGTAGTCAAGCAGGGCAGCGAGGCGCTCGCGGCCTATTGCGTGAACCTCAACAAGAAAGCCCGCGAAGGCAAAATCGATCCGCTGATCGGGCGTGAGCCGGAAGTGCTGCGCGCGATCCAGATTCTGTGCCGCCGGCAGAAGAATAATCCGCTGCTGGTCGGCGATCCGGGCGTCGGCAAAACCGCCATCGCCGAAGGCCTCGCCCGCAAGATCAACGAAAAGCAGGTGCCGGAAGTTCTGGCCGACGCGACGATCTTCTCACTCGACATGGGCTCGCTGCTGGCCGGCACGCGCTATCGCGGCGATTTCGAAGAGCGCCTGAAGAGCGTGATGAAGGAGATGGAAAACCATCCCAAGGCGATCCTCTTCATCGATGAAATCCACACCGTCATCGGCGCCGGCGCGACGTCAGGCGGCGCGATGGATGCGTCGAACTTGCTGAAGCCGGCTTTGCAAAGCGGCCAGCTCCGCTGCATGGGTTCGACCACCTACAAGGAATATCGCCAGCACTTCGAGAAGGACCGCGCGCTGGCGCGGCGCTTCCAGAAAATCGACGTCAACGAGCCGTCGATCCCGGACGCGATCAAAATCGTGATGGGGCTGCGGCCTTATTTCGAAGAGTTTCACAAGGTGAAGTACACTGACGATGCGGTGAAAGCCGCGGTCGAGCTTTCCGCGCGCCACATTGGCGATCGTAAGCTGCCGGATAAAGCCATCGACGTGATCGATGAGAGCGGCGCCTCGATGATGTTGTTGTCTGCCAAGGACCGCAAGCAGGTGATCGACGTCGCCGAGGTGGAGGAAGTGGTCTCGCGCATGGCGCGCATTCCGCCGAAATCCGTCTCGAAGAACGACAGCGAGATGCTCGCCTCGCTTCCGGGCGACCTAAAGCGCGTAGTGTTCGGCCAGGACAACGCCATCGATCAACTCGCCGCCGCCATCAGGATGGCGCGCGCGGGCTTGCGCGAACCGCAGAAACCGATCGGCTCTTACCTGTTCGCCGGCCCCACCGGCGTCGGCAAAACCGAAGTTGCCCGATCGCTCGCCAACGTCATGGGCATCGAGTTGCTGCGCTTCGATATGTCCGAATACATGGAGCGTCACACCGTAAGCCGCCTCATCGGCGCGCCTCCGGGCTATGTCGGCTACGACCAGGGCGGCCTCTTAACCGACGGCGTCGATCAGCATCCGCACAGCGTGCTGCTGCTGGATGAAATCGAGAAAGCGCACCCGGATCTCTTCAACATCCTGCTTCAAGTGATGGACCACGGCTCGCTCACGGACGCCAACGGCAAGAAGGTCGACTTCAGGAACGTCATCCTGATCATGACTACCAATGCCGGCGCGGCCGATGCTGCGCGCCAAGGCATCGGCTTTGGCCGCGGCAAGAAGGACGAAGAGAACGAAGAAGCGATCAAGCGCTTGTTCTCACCGGAATTCCGCAATCGACTCGACGCCTCGATCCACTTCAACGGCTTGCCGCCGGAAGTCGTCCGCAACGTCGTGCAGAAGTTCATCATCCAGCTCGAAGGCCAACTCGCCGAGCGGAACGTGCAGATCGAAATCAGCGACAAGGCGGCCGATTGGCTGGCGACGCGCGGCTATGATGAAAGCTTCGGCGCACGTCCGCTGGCGCGTTTGATCCAGGAGCAAGTGAAAAAGCCGATGGCGGACGAATTGCTGTTCGGCAAGCTGAAGGAGGGCGGCCTGGTCAAGATCGATATCGACCCGGCCGACGACACCAAGCTGAAATTCTCCTATCAGCCCGAACCGCGCGGCCTGCTCAGCTTCGGCAAGAAGCCAGAGAAAGCGTAAGACATACATGCGCTGACCGGATGGAAGTTGCGCGCGTCTATGCTTCCCCTCGATGGGGAAGCTGTCAGTGCGCCCGCAGCAGCGAGGGCGGACGGACTGAAGGGGTGCGCGCGCTGACGTTTCAGGCCGAGCCTCCCGAGGCGCTTCGTCATGCTCTGCGCGCTCACCCCCTCCGTCACGCGCTACGCGCGCGACACCTCCCCCATCGAGGGGAGGAGGGCGCTTGCTTTCCCGCGGACGGCGCTCTGCGCCTTCGGCCATTGAGGGGATAGCTGCGCGCTCTATCCCACGCACCACGCGCGCAACGCGGAGGATTGCCAACAGCCCACACAAAATCAATCCGACCCCCTTCGCATCGAATGCATACTCACGCCCATGCAAACACCAACGCCGTCCGATCCCATCGCCAGTTTCTGGGCCGCCGCCCGCGCTCTCTACCAGCGCATGCGCGCGAGCCTCGGCGCGCCCGAAGCGATCGCACAGCGCCGCCACATCGAACGCGAAACACTGGCAGCCATGCGCGCTTGGCTGCGTCCGATCGAAGCCTTGGTGCGCAAGCTCATCTTCATCGAAGCCGCCGCGCTCGCGCGTGAGCCGCAGGCGCCGCGCTTGGCGCCAGTACAGCGCGCCACGCCGTGCTTTCGCAAAGCTACACTCGAACCACAAAAGCGCGTCCCGAGCCTACGCATTTGGCCGCGCGATCCGCCGATGCCCGCGCGCATCCGCCAGCTCGGCCTGCCGCTGCTGGTGCGCGACATCTACCGCGAGCGTGCCCGCGACGCGCGTTCGCGTCAGCTCAACATGGTCCGCTTCATGCGTCCAAGCGAACCGCTCCGCATCGCGCGCCGCATCGAAGCGCTCGCGCGTCTGCTCGAAAAACCCACAAGCGCCATCCGCCGCCTGGCGAAAAAATTGCGCGCCGCGCCGCTGATCGCACTCAAGATCGCATTGGCGCCGTGGCCGCGCTCGCCGCACGCCGACCCGCATCTGCAAGGCGATGTCGGCGGCCACACCTACTTTTCCGCATACAACTTTTGCCCGAACACAAGCTGACGCAGCAGCCGGGCGCCGACCCCGAACGCGACGCTTACACGGTGAGCGCCGCGCGCCTTCCCCCAACTTCAACTTGCGGCGCATCACCTCAATGTTAGGCTACCTGGCGGGGAGGTGGGCTCATGACAGCAGCTGCAGTGGAAGCGCTCGCGCTCGAGTACGAGCGTTCACGCGATACGCAGGCCTGGGCGCGCTGGTTCGCCCGCGCCGCCGACGCGCTCATGCTAACCCCCTTTGTCTTCGTCGCCTTCGCCATGCTCGGCGTGTTGGTCGAACTCGGCCGCGCGCCGGTCGAAATCTACGGCTGGATCGAACAGCCGATCGTCGCCGGAATCATGGAGCTCGGCATGATGTTCGTGCTGTTCGCTTTGTGGGATCCGCTGTTCATCAGCAACACTGGGACGACCCCCGGCAAGTGGATCATGGGCGTGCGCGTGCGCCGCGCCGACGGCTCGAAGCTATCGTTTTTCCGCGCGCTCAACCGCTTCGTGCGGGTCTGGTTCATCGGCATGGGCGCGGGCGTTCCGCTGCTCACTTTGATCCTGATGCTGATATCACGCGCCAAGCTGGTGTCGGACGGCGTCACTGCCTGGGACGAACAGCTCAACTGCAAGGTTGAACACCGCAAGCGTCACCCAGCTCTGTGGGTCCTGGTCATCGTGGTGGTGCTCGTCGTTAATCTCGGCTTGCGAATCCTAAGCGAGCTGCCCGCTTAAAGCGCCGCCGCGATTTGTTTTGCCAATTCCTGCAGCGCCGGAATATCGGCCTTGTTCTGGTGCCCGTGCCCGGCCAGTCGCACGCTTTCGTAGCGCGGGATGATATGCCAGTGCAGGTGGAAGATGGTCTGCCCCGCAGGCGCGCCGTTGAATTGGGTGATGGTGACGCCGTCGGGGCTTAGCGCTTTCACCGTAGCTTTCGCCAGCATCTGCACACGCTCCATCAGCGGGCCGACTTTTTCCGGTGGGAAGTCGATGAAGTTTCGCGCCTTCGTCCCCTGCGGCACCACCAGAATGTGGCCCTTCGACTGCGGGAAAATGTCCATGAACGCGAGTACGTGCTCGTCGCCATAAACCATCACCGCCGGAATCTCGCGGCGCAGGATTTTCGCGAAGAGGTTGTTGTCGTCGTAAGTTCCGTGAAGGCTCATGGGCGGCGCTCCTTATCCCGCACACTGTAATGGCGACAGCGCCGGGGACATAGCCGCGGGCCGGCTCGGGCGCTAAGCTCAGTTGCAATGACCAAGACCAACGACTTCAAACTCAACGAGGACGAAAAGCCGTTCGATCCGCCCGGCGAGGGCAAACCCAAGCCGATCAAGCCGCGTGACGCTGCGACACTGATCCTGGTCCGGGGCGGCCGCGAAGTGATGATGGGCCAGCGCGCCCGGGGCCACGTCTTCATGCCGGACAAATGGGTGTTCCCCGGCGGCCGGGTGGATCCGGGCGACGCCCGGCTGCCGGCCGCGACCGAACTCACACCGCAGACTGAGGCGTTGCTGAAGCAGGGCGGTGTCGTTCGCCGCTCACCCCGCGCCTTTGCCCTGGCCGCGGTCCGCGAGACGCTGGAGGAGGCGGGGCTGAAGCTTGGCGGCGACGCCGGCCCGGAGCTCGACAAGCTCAATTTCGTCGCCCGCGCCATCACCCCGCCCTACCGCCCCCGCCGCTTCGACGCCCGCTTCTTCCTGGCCGACGCTGAAGCCGTGCTCGCCCATGACGACCCGATCGCCGGCGAAGAATTGCTGCACACACGGTGGTTTAGCCTGGACGAGGCCGAAGCGCTCGATCTGCCCTCGATCACCCGCTTTGTGCTTAAGGAAGTCCGCGCCCGGCTGGCGGGCGAGGCCATCGCGCCGCCCTTCCTGCGCTGGGCCCGCGGCGCCCACACGCTGGAGCGGCTGAACGGTTGATTTGGCAAGTTGACTTTAAGTCGCCAATCCCTATTTTCCCGCGCTTCCTTGAACCTTGAGAATTCCGGGCCCGACCAATGGCTAAGCCGACCGTCATCAAGATCCGTCTGAACTCGTCGGCCGACACGGGCTATTTCTACGTGACCAAGAAGAACCCGCGCACGAAGACCGAGAAGCTCAAGATGAGAAAGTACGACCCGGTGGTGCGCAAGCACGTCGAGTTCGTCGAAGGCAAGATTAAGTAGGAGCGCGCACTCCAGCTTAAGCCCGCAATGGCCGGCCGAGCTCTTTTCTGCTAGACTTGTCCCATGGAACGCATCGTTACCCTGGAAGGCGTGCGCGGCGGTCGGCCCACGATCGCGGGCTCACGCGTCACCGTCGCCGAAGTGCTGGAGATGTTCGGCGCTGGGATGATCGAGGCCGACATCCTCGAAGCTTTTCCCCAGCTGACGCCTGAGGACGTCCGCGCCGCCTTGGGCTACGCGGCCCGCGAGTTCGATCACCCTGTCGTCACCGCCAAGTGAAGTTTCTTGTCGATGCCAATTTGCCTCCCGCGCTGGCGCGCTGGCTCGCAACGGCTGAAGACGAAGCGGCCTATGTTGATGATGTCCTGGACGCGCCCGCCTCGGACGAAAGCATTTGGGACTTCGCCAGCGCGCGAGGCCTTGTGATCGTCACCAAGGACTCGGACTTCGCCGCCCGCGCCGCTCGCGATCAGACCGTTCGCGTGGTTTGGGTCCGCTGCGGAAACCTTGAGCTCAAGGTGTTTGAAGCCTGGTTCGGTGCTCGCGCTGACGCCATGCGCCGCTTGCTCGAATTGGATGAGCAGCTCATCGAGCTGCGCTAACCAGCTCACTTCGCATAGAGCAGCATCTGCGTGCAGCGGAACAGGGCCATGGTTTTTCCGGTCCGCTCATCTGTCGCGATGGCGTCCCACACTTGCGTTGTCCGGCCGCCATGGACGAGCGTGGCGACGCACGCGACGGCGCCCTCGCGGGCAGTGCCGAGGAAATTCGACTTGAGCTCGATCGTCGTGAAGCCTGTCGCCGTGTCCGGCTTTGTGATGATGCAGCCGTAACCGCAGGCGCTGTCGGCCAAGGCGATGACGCTCGCGGCATGCAGAAAGCGGTTCGGCGCCATGTGATGCGGCTTCACGTCGAAGCGCCCGCGCACGAAGCCGGGGCGGGCCTCCAGCCATTCCAGGCCCAAATGATCAGGCAGGCAGCCCTGCTGCCGCTCCGTCAACGCGGCGACGTGATCGATCTCGCTCATCTGACAACTCCGGCCCAGCGCTGCTATCATGGGGGCATGACCCAACGCGAAGTCAAAGCGGCAGTATTGCTGATCGGCGACGAATTGCTGTCCGGTCGCACTCAGGACGTGAACTTGCAGGCGATTGCAAAATTCCTGGCCCCGCTCGGCGTGCAGGTGGCCGAAGCCCGCGTCGTCGCCGACGTTCCCGAGGAGATCGTCGCCGCCGTAAACGCGTTGCGCACGACGTACGATTACGTCTTCACCACTGGCGGCATCGGCCCCACCCACGACGATAAAACCGCCGACGCCATGGCCGCCGCTTTCGGCGTCGGCATAGGTGTCCGCGACGACGCCCGCGCCATTCTCGAAGCGCACTACAAAGGCGCCCAGCATCTGAACGAAGCGCGCCTGCGCATGGCCCGCATCCCGGATGGCGCCAGCTTGATCGCTAACCCGGTCTCAAAGGCGCCGGGCTTCCAGCTTGGCAATGTGTTTGTGATGGCCGGGGTGCCCTCGATCACGCGCGGCATGCTGCAGGACGTCGCGCATCGCATCGAGGGCGGCGCCGTCGTGCGCTCCGTGACCGTGCGCGGCCGCGCCGTGCGCGAAGGCGACATCGCCGAACGCCTTGCGATGTTGGAAGCAGCCGCGCCCGGCGTTTCGTTCGGCTCGTATCCGTGGTTCACGCCCGAAGGCTACGGCCTCCACCTCGTCGCCCGCACCAGCGACGAAGCGGCGCTCGTGCAGGCCAGTGAAGATCTGAAATCGTTGATCCGTAGCTGCGGGGCCGAGCCAGAGATCGTCGAAGACGCGAGCTAAGCGCGCTTCCAAACTGCGTGCGTAACCTCGCAACGCACATCAAATCCCAAGCTGCGGTAGAGCGCGATCGCGCCTGCATTGCTGGCGTAGGCATGCAGGAACGGCGTTTTTCCTTCATCGAGAATGCGCTGCCCCACCGTGCTCAACAAAGCTGCGCCATAACCTCGGCTGCGATACTCGGGGTGGGTGCACACGCCGCTGATCTCGATGAACTCATCCAGCTGCAAGCGCTCGCCCGCCATTGCGACGAGCCGGCCGCCATCGCGAATGCCGGTGAAGCGCCCCAAAGTATGCGTTCGCTTTCGGAACGGCCCCGGCTTTGTCAGTGTCGCTAGCTTCAGCATCTCTTCGGCGTCGCCATCGCCCAGCGGCTCGATCGGCTGGGCTTTATCTATCCCCGTCGCGAACGCCCGTGTTATCATCTGCACGCCAAGCGCACTGAACGAGAGCTCAACACCGGCGGGGGCAGGAGGCGGAGAGGGCTCGAGTAGCGAAATGTCGCCGCCCTCTGGAATAAGAGCGGCCAGCGCCGCGACCGCAGCTTCGCTCGCATCGGCCGCCGCCGCGAACGGCCCGATGTCAGCGTGAAACCGCCGCGCCAGCGGCGCGCCTTCACTCAAATGCGTCTGGCGCGTCGTCAGCGCGGTCCAGATCAGCTTATCGAGGGGGTGCGCCATAGGTCAGCTTAGCCGGCGTGGATACGCTGGGCAAAGTCGCCGCCCGTGCTTGCCTTGTCGCAAGCCAACCCGTTATCTGCCGCCGCGTGCGAGCGTGGCGAAACTGGTAGACGCAGCGGACTTAAAATCCGTTCGCCGCAAGGCGGTGCGGGTTCAAGTCCCGCCGCTCGCACCAGCCTTCGCTGCGCGGAGCGGAGCGAAGGCTGTCCCGCCGTAGCCTTGGCGAAGGCGGACGCGAGGCCCCGCGCAGCTACGGCTAGGCAAGCCATCCTACGCTGGCGGCGCGAGCGCAGGATGTCCCGCCGTAGCCTTGGCGAAGGCGCACCTGCTGCCCGTAGGAAATTGGTACGCTCTCTCACTCAAGCCGAAAGTTTGTACTTCGCGCCTTCTTGCGTCACCCGGCCGAGCTTTTTCAGAAACGCAATCACCGAATCCGGCGTGGAGGCGTTGGCGCGCTGGGTGAGGAATTCTTCCACGGCGGCGTGGAGTTCGGTTGCCGAAAGCGTGCGTTTGCCGTTCGTTTTGTTGAGTACATAATCGCAGAGCGCGGCGGCGCTGGTTGGCGTGAGCGCGGGGCCTAAGGTCTGGGCGAAAAACATCGCATTCTCCATAAGGCGGCTGGCCGAGGGCGTAAACTGGACTGATTCACCCTGAGAACGTCAGGCTCCGCGTTGTGATCCCAACTGAGTCGCTCCCCGTCTTGCCGCCGGCCTGGGACTATGCCGGCGTCACCGTGTTCGCGCTGACCGGGGCGCTGGCCGCCGCGCGTGACCGGCAGGACCTCATCACGTTCTGGTTCTTCGCGGTGGTCACCGGCGTCGGCGGCGGCACCCTGCGCGACCTGCTGATCGGCGCGCCGGTGTTCTGGATAGGCGACGCAACCTATCTCGGCATCGGCCTTGCCGTCGCGATCGCGGTTTGGTTCGCAGCGCCGCACCTGCAGCGCGCACAGACCTTGATATGGCTCGATGCGGTGGGGCTTGCGGCTTATGCCGTGATCGGGGCGGCTAAGGCGCTCTCGCTCGGCGTTGACCCGCTGGTTTCGATCGCGATGGGCGTGCTGACGGCGTGCTTTGGCGGCGTGATCCGGGATGTGCTGGCCGGCCAGCCCTCGGCGCTGCTGAAGCGCGAGATTACCATCTCGGCGGCTCTGCTCGCGGCGGCGGGGTTCGTGAGTTTGGATGCCGTTGGCGTCTCTCCGCTCTGGGCCGGCGTGGCCGGTGGGCTTGCGGGTTTCGGTTTGCGGGCCGGGGCCATACATTACGGCTGGGCGTTGCCCGCGTTCGGAGTGAAGCGTGACGAAGGAGAAGCTTGAGCTTGTGGAAGTCAGCCCGCGCGACGGGCTGCAGAACGAGCCGGACATCGTCTCGACCGACAATAAGCTGGCGCTGATCGATCACATCGTGGGCGCAGGTTTCCGGCGGCTTGAGGCCGGCAGCTTCGTCAACCCGAAGAAGGTGCCGCAGATGGCGGATGGCGACGCGGTGTTCGCTGGCCTGCCGCGGCGCGGCGACGTGACCTTCATTGCGCTGGCGCTCAATCTGCGCGGCGTTGAGCGGGCGCTGGCGGCGGGCGCGAAGGAAATCAACTACGTCTTCTGCGCCTCTGACGGGTTTTCCATCCGCAACAATGGCGGCACGGTTGAGGAAACGTTCGCGGTGTGGCCGCAAGTGGCGGCAACCGCCAAGCACGGCGGCGCCCGTTTGTCGGCGACAATATCTACGGCGTTCGGCTGCCCGTTCGACGGTGAAGTGCCGGCGCGGCGCGTGGTTGAAGTGGCGGAGCGCTGTGTTTCGCAAGACATTTTCGAACTGGCGATTGCCGATACGATCGGCGTCGCTGCGCCCAGCGATGTGCACGAGCGCTTGCGGGCCGTAAAAAGCGCCGTCTCAGCAAAGGTGCAATTGCGCGCGCATTTTCACAATACCCGCAACACCGCGCTCGCCAACGCGGTCGCCGCGGTGGAGGAGGGGGTGCGGGTGCTCGATGGTTCGCTTGCCGGCATTGGCGGCTGCCCGTTCGCGCCAGGCGCGGCCGGCAATGTGCCGACCGAAGATTTGCTCTACATGTTCACGCGCATGGGCTTCGACACCGGCGTCGATCTCGACCGGGCGATCGAAGCCGCGCACTTCATCGGCGGCGTGCTCGGGCGCACGACACCCGGCATGGTGAGCCGCGCGCCTAAATGGCCGAGCGCATAAACGCGCGGCAAGGGGAAAGACTTGAAGGGCAAATTCGCAATGATATGCGGCGTGCTGGGCGCGCTTTGGCTTATTGGCATGGTCATCGCGGGCGGCGCGACGTTTCCTGATTACGATCACGCCGCGCAATATATCAGCGAACTTGGCGCGACCGGCGCGCCGTTTGGGCGGGCCGTAAGCTGGGCCGGATTTCTTCCGGTCGGCATTCTCATCTCTCTTTTCGCGGTGTTCGGCTGGCTCTCCGCGCCGCGTTCGGTGTGGTCGGCGCTTGGCTTCGTTGGCGTGTTTGTGTTCGCGGTTGGCTATACCGGTTCGGCGTTCTTCCCGTGCGATTATGGCTGCCGGCCGGAAGAGCCGACGTTTTCGCAGGCCATGCATTATCTGGTCGGGCTGCCGGGATATTTTTTCGCCCCGCTGACATTGGTGTTGCTCGCTGTCGCGGCCCTCCGGTGGCCGCGCGCAAAATACCTAGCGGTGCTTGGAATTATCTGCGCAGCGGGCGCATTGGCTGCGTTGACGATGATGTCGCCGGATTTTGCGTATGTCGGTCTCGCCCAGCGCGCGCTGGAGGCGAGCATGCTGATCTGGGTCGTCGCCTGCGCGCTCTATCTCGGTGCGACGCGCGCGCACAACAAAACGGCCGCCCCGTAAGGAGCGGCCGCTCTGCGTTGCCGTGGAAATGCTTAGAGTTCGCGGCCGATGGTGATCACGAACGCTGAATCGTAGCTCGACGGGCCGAACGTGTAGTTCTCAATATCGCTGCCGGCGTCGATGTCGGTGTCGTGGTAGCGCAGATCGACGTTGAAGCCGTGCGTCGCGTAGGTGCCGCCGACATTCCAGGTGTTGTAATCGTCTTCAGAGTTCGGGCCGTTCGGCTCGTCGATCGTCTGGTTGCCGTAAGCAGCGTTGAACACGAGCGCGTCGCTCAACGCCCATTCGCCGTTGATTTCGAAATAAACGGCTTCGCCGGTGTCGCCGTAATTTTCCGGCGCGACGTAGACCGCGCCGCCAAGCGTAAATTGCTCGGTCAGCGACATCGAGGCGGCCGCCTTGAATTCCACGTAATCGAACTCGGCGCCGTCGTCGTCCGCGCCCGGATAGAAATAGCCGATGACGCCAAGATCCCACTCGACCGGGCCGGTGGTCGGGGTGATGCCGGCGTAGAGATCGATTTCCATGCCGTCGGAAAGGCTGGAGCTCCAGACGCCCGCGTACCAGAAGTCCGAAGTATAGTCCGCCCCGCCCTGGATCGCCGGATCATTACCCGACAGCGAGATGCCGCGGAAAACGTAGTCGCTGGTGAGCGCGACATTGGCGGTCACCTCCGCGTTGGCCGCGCCGGCTGTGGCGGCGCTGGCGAGCAGGGCCAGGCCAATAATCTTCTTCATGTTGCGCATCCTTAGTTTCCCCGCGGGTTATCGCCGCTGTGCGGCAAGGCTCACGCGTCAGCGTGAACGTTTGGTTAAGCATCCGAAGTGTCGGCGAAATCCGGGTGGGTAAAAGCCGCCGCCGTGTCTCCGTCGCAACGCGGACAGATTGCGCCCGATTCTTAGGCTCTAAAAGCCGCCCGCAGCCGTTTAAATGCGCAAAGCCGGTCAGCGTGACGCCAAGGTCGCAGGGCCATGCAAAGCCAAATGCGCCTTGCCAGCCGTGGTGCGGCTCTTCAAGTGTCTGCCATGAGCACCGACACCAAGGGCCTGACGCAGCTCGGCGGCGCAGCCCCCATCCCGGCGAGCCCGGATCAGGCCAAGCTTGAGCGCGTTCCCAATCCCCACGCGGGGACACTCTATCTGGCGCGCTTCACGGCGCCGGAATTCACCTCCATCTGCCCCGTGACCGGCCAGCCCGACTTCGGCGTGCTGGTGATCGATTATGCGCCGAAGGACTGGGTGGTGGAATCGAAGAGCCTAAAGCTTCTGCTGCAGAGCTTCCGCAATCACGGCGCTTTCCACGAAGACTGCACAATTGGCGTCGCCAAACGCATCGTCGAAGCGATCGCGCCGACATGGCTGCGCATCGGCGGCTATTGGGCGCCGCGCGGGGGCATGCCGATCGACGTCTTCTGGCAAACCAGCGCACCGCCGGAAGGCTTGTGGCTGCCGGATCAGGGCGTAGCGACGTATCGGGCGCGGGGTTGATCTGACCGGCCCACACACCGGCGCCGTTATTGGCAAAAACGAAATGCCGCCCTAGCCGAAGCGCGCCGCCGGATCATATCTCCTTACCGGCAACACCTTGGTTTCGTCCGGGGCGTCGTCGCAGGAGTGGGCCTCGCAATCATGTCGCTCGAACACCCGAGTGAGCAGCGCCGGCGGCAAGCGGGGTGGGACAGCGCTGCGGCAACGCGCGCTTGGCCGGCGATTTTGCTGACGCTCGCTACGATCGCTGCGCTTTCGATATTTGCGCGCGCCGCCATGAGCGGCGGGTCTTCGTTCTGGTTTCTGGCGCTTTTGGTTACGGTCGGCGCGGGGCTAGCCCTGGCGGGCTTTTGGTACGTTACCCGCCGGCGCGCAGCGTTTTCGCCGAACGTCATGCTCATTGGCGCCGCTGTACTCGCGGCTGCCACATGCGCCGCGCCCTTCATCCTCAATCCGCTGGCGACGTATCGCTCGGACGCGTTTCTGCACGCCAGCATCATCAATTCGATCGCGGCGACAGGTCTGCCGCCACAGGCGCTCTATCTCGACGGCGCCGCCGTCATTTACAATTGGGTTGGCGATTTCTTTCTGCATGCAATCGAGGTGCTGACGCCGGGCGATGCGACGGTGTTTCAGCTCTGGCCTTGGATCGCGGCGGGCTTCGCCATCGCCTTGCTCGTGTCGTTTCGAAGCGGGGCGCGCGCGTTTGGCGTCAGCGCGCCTTTGGCGGTTATCGGCGCGATCCTGTTCGTCTTCGGGGTCAACCTGCTGGGCGCCTGGATCATGGCCGCAAAGCTCGGCGTGCATCCGCCGGCCGATGCGGATTGGAATCCGTCATCCCTGGGCATTCTACAAGCCGAAGGGTTCGACAAAAGGCTTCGGAGCGTTCTGTCCAAGCTGCTGATCGTCAATACATATCCGATCACGATGATCGTGTCGCTGCTGCTGCTTGCGCCGGCCGCGCGCCTCATCAATGCGGCGTTTCGCTCGCGCGCAGCGATGCTGTTGGCTTTCATCTCGTATTGCTTGCTTTCCGCGCTGCTGGTGGCGACCAACGTCATTGTCGGTTGCGCCTTTATTCTCGGCGGCTGGTTCAGCATCGTTTTGCTGGCCTTGGCGCGGCGCTATCGCGGCGTTGAAATCAAGCTCGCACCGCTGCTCATCGCGCATCTTCTCGCTACAGCGCTGTCGGCGCCGATCCTATTGCTCAGCCAGGTCGGCGAATCGCATAACGCGATCGGCGTGCCGCTGCTGCCGGGATGGCGCCTTACGGTGGAGAGCGCCGGCAATTTGACCTTTCCGCCGCTGGTCGCTTGGCTGTTGATCGGCCTTGCTTGGCGCGGAAGGGAATCCATCGCGCTTTTGTTGACGCCCAAGCCCATCTTCCTGATCGGGCTTGCGGCCACGTTCATGGGCGTTTCGTTCGTCAATTTCCCAGACGCGAACGAATACAAGATGGGTTATCAAGTCGCGATCCCGCTTCTGCTGATCGCTTTGCTGCTGATGCAAAAGCTGCCGCAAAGTGCATGGTCCTCGCATCGCATGCGCATCGCCGGCGCCTTCATCGCGCTTTCGATCGGTATGAACACGGCGGTGCAGGTCGCAAGCTACGCGGCGGGCGAGCCGGCGCTTGGCGCGCGGACGTTGACCGCATCGCGCGAGCAGCGCGACGAGTTCATCAGCGTGGGGCGGTTCATCAGAACCAGCACGCCGGAGGACGCGCTGTTTCGGGAGCCGTTCAGTTTTCCGGCGCCGCTGGTGGCGGCGCTGGGGTCGCGGCGGTCTTACGCCAGCATGTGGGATCTCTTGCCTGTGCTGGGTCACGATCCGGCCCTCGTGTCGGCGCGGCGCGCCTTCGTGGATATCGCCAACGCCGGGCGCTGGCGGTCCGCCGGGATCACATTCGCGGTGATCGAGCGCGCCGAGTTGGCGGACCATCCGCCGCCGGCCGGGCGCGTGGTCTATCAGTCCAGATCGCTCATCGTCATCGAATTAGCGAGCCCGCCATAGCGGAGGCGTCGCCGCGTACCGCGGGCGCAGCCGAGATGCCCCCGGCGCGAAACTTATCGCGCCCGGCGCTCGTTAGCTCTCCTTCAGCCAACCAGGAGAGCGCGTGATGGGTCTATTCAATTTCGGCCGCGACCAAGGCAAGCAACCGAAGACGCCGATTGGGCAAGGGGGCGCGGAACAAGCCAATGCGACGGAGATCTCGCAAATGTTGCGCGATCTCGGCATCACCATCGAAGCCGGTCAGATCAAAGTGCAAGGCGATACCGTAACGATAAGCGGCAAGGCCACCGATATGGCGGAAAGAGAGAAGGCGGTTTTGGTGATCGGCAACACCAAGGGCGTCGGCAAAGTGAACGATCAGATCACGGTGTCGGCGCAAGAGCAGGGCCAATCGCAATTCTATGAAGTGAAATCCGGCGACACGCTCTCGAAGATCGCCAAGCAGGTGTATGGCGACGCCAACAAGTACAGCGCCATCTTCGAAGCCAATAAACCGATGCTCAAGGATCCGGACGAAATCTATCCGGGCCAGACGCTGCGCATTCCGCAGCAACACTAGATCAAAAGCGCGACACGCGTGTGCGCACATCGGCGCGCACGCGTTCAGCCGCGCCCATCACAGGCGTGCCGAGATAGATAAAGCCGGCGATGCGCTCGTTTTCGCTGAGGCCCAGCGCGGTGGCGGCGCGGGAGTCGAAGGCGTGCCACTCGGTGAGCCAACAGCCCGCATAGCCCAAAGCATGCGCCGACAAGAGCAGATTGTAGCATACGGCGCCGGCCGAGAGCTGCTGCTCCCACTCCGGCACCTTCTTGCTTGGCTGCGGCGCGGACACCACCATCACGCAGCTTGGCGCCCGCAAAAATGTGCCGCGCACGAACTCCAGCCGCCCCTCATCGACGCCTTCATCGCTCTCGATGACATCCGCCAGCGCGGCGCCGGCGCGTGCGCGCGCTTCGCCGTCGATCACCACGAAGCGCCAGGGTCCGAGCTTGCCGTGATCGGGCACCCGCGAGGCGAGCGCGATCAGCGCGTCGATCTCGGCGCCAGACGGCGCCGGCTCGGCCAGGTGCATCAGTTTCGTGGACCGCCGCCGCGCCAGCAGCGCCAACGTTTCGGCGCTTTCGTTGACGGCGTTGGCCGCCTCGTTTTCTTGCAGCGCGGCGGGTATCGCAGAGAGGGGAAGAGGCATCTCGTCTCCATGGCGCAGCGCAGCGCGCAAGGCTAGAGACTTCGGTCATGAGTGACACATGGGAAGAAGACGGCGATCCTTGGACGGTCAAAAGCGTCGCGCGCGCATTTGAGAACGATTGGATGGTGATCGACACCTACGCCGTAACCCATCCGGGCGGCGCGCCCGGCGCATATAGTGTGATGCGTCCGCGCCGGCTTGCCGTTGGCGTGCTGCCGATCGAACCGGACGGCTATGTGCATCTGGTCGGCCAGTGGCGGTTCCCGCTCGGGCGCTATTCCTGGGAAATGCCGGAAGGCGGCGCCGAGCCCGGCGAAGCCCCGCTCGCGTGCGCCCGGCGCGAACTGGAAGAAGAGACCGGACTGAAAGCGGGGTCATTTTCCATCATGCTTGAGATGGACATGTCGAACTCGCTCACCGATGAGCGCGCCATCGTCTACCTCGCCACGGAGCTAAGGTTCGGCCAAGCGCAGCCGGAAGCGGTCGAAGTGTTGCGCCACCGCCGCGCTCATTTCCAGGACGTCCTGGCGCGCGTGGCGGATGGACGAATTCGCGATAGCCTCACGGTTGCCGCCATCCTCCGCGCTCACCACATGGCGGTGACGGGGCAGCTGCCCGAGGCGCTGTCGCAAGCCATGCTGCGGCCAACGTTACCTTGAGAGAATGCGCAGGGAGACTAGAGATGGCGATAGACAGCCAAACGCTCGTGTTCGAAGCCTCCGGCGGCGTCTGGTCGCAATTGCGCGTGGAGGCGATGCAGGCCGTCGCGGAAGAGCCATTGCTGGCCTCTTACCTTCACGCCTCGATCCTCCATCACGACAGGATCGAAGACGCGCTCTCGTATCATTTGGCGCAAAAGCTCGGCCACGGCGATCTGCCGGCGATGCAGCTGCGCGAAGTGGTGCGCGAGGCTTATGCCTCCGATCCGCAATTGGCGGCGCAAGCGACGCGGGACATGCGCGTGGTGCGTGAGCGCGATCCGGCGTGCAGAACGTATCTGCAGCCCTTCCTCTATTTCAAAGGCTATGGCGGGCTGCAGGCCTATCGCATCGCGCATTGGCTTTGGGAGGAGGAGCGTCACATCCTCGCCTATCATCTGCAAAGCCGCATTTCTGAGCTGTTCGCCGTCGATATCCACCCGAACGCCAAGATTGGCGCCGGCGTCTTCATCGACCACGCGCACGGCATCGTCATCGGCGAAACCGCCGTGGTTGAGGATGACGTGTCGATGCTGCACTCGGTCACGCTCGGCGGCACCGGCAAGGAAGGCGGCGACCGCCACCCGAAAATCCGCCGCGGCGTGATGATCGGCGCCGGCGCCAAGGTGCTGGGCAATATTGAAGTCGGCGAAGACGCCCGCATCGCCGCCGGCTCAGTCGTGCTGCACGACGTGGCGCCGCGCTGCACCGTCGCCGGCGTGCCGGCCAAACCGATCGGCGGCCCGTGCTGCGAAGGCGTAAAACCCGCCGAAGAAATGAACCAGCTGATCGAGCCGGGCTACTCGATTTAGCCGCCCGGGCCCGCCACCGAGTAGGTGGCGGCGTTGCCGATGGCGGTGGAGGTGGCGGCGACCGTGGTGGCGTACGGGGTGCGCACTGTGGCGGTGGACGTGACGTCGCCGTCGTTCGTCTGGCTGCTGGTTGGCGTGAGGCTCGGCACGTTGTTGTCGCAATAAGCGCAGAGCGCGCCGGAGATGCTGTTGCCGTAGGCCGCCGACGACGCGAGCGCCATCTGGCCGCCTTCGCCGCTCATCGCCGCATTGGCGGAGATATCGCCGGCATTGGCTTGGGTCACGTCCATCACCGTGTCGGAACCGACGTTCGAGACGATGGCCTGGTTGCCGACGCCGTAAGCGCCCGAGGATGCAAAGCCGATGAAATCGCCGCCGAGCGTGACGAAGCTGTCAGCGTTGACGTTCGCGGTGGAGCTTTGATCAATGCGGGCGTTCACGTAGCCCCATTGATTGTCGATGGTCACGGCGTTGGCGTTCGCAGTGGCGTTGCCGGAGGCGTCCGTCGCGTAGCCGGCGTAGAGATCGACGCTGGCGCTGACGCTATCGCCGGTCGCGGTTTGGCGCGTGTCGGTGAGGACGGTCGCGGTTTCGCCGCCGACGGTGAGGTTGTTGGCGCTGGCGATGGCGCCGGAGACGACTTGGTGGCCGACGCTGCCGTGGTCGGCCTGCGTCGCCGCGCTGAGCGAGCCGGTGCTCTCTTGGTTGGAGAGGAAGCGCAGATCGCTATTTTCAGCCGAAACCGCCGCGGTGTTGCCGCTGGCCGATGCTGACGTGGCGGCGTCCATCGCGTTGCCGCCGGTGAAGGTGACGCTGGCGTTGGCGTCGCCGTGCGCGAGCTGGGTGGAGTCGATTTCAACATCGCTATTGCTGACATCCGCCGTACCGCCGTTGCCTAGGGCGGCGGAGGTGATCGCGATCGTGCCGCCGGCGTTCCACACTGTGGCGTTGGCTGCGGCGTTGGCGTCGCCGTCCATGTGCTGCGTGTTGCCGAATTGCGCATCCGCATCGTCGGCCACTGCGGTGACGGCGTTGCCGCTCGCCACAGCGGTGGCGCCCACATCATACGCGCTGCCGACTTCGACATCGGTGATCGAAGTCGTGTCGCGCAGCTGCAGCTGGTCGTTCACCTGCGCGTGAGCGGGTGCGGCGGTCAGCAAGGCGGCGCTGAGGAGGAGGGCTGCGCGCATATGGTTTGCTCCGTTGCGGCGCTTACGAGCGGCCGCGGATGCCGGTGATGTTGTCGTCGCGGCGCTCGTGCCAGGCGTTGGTGTCGTTGCGCTGCGCTTGCTCTTGCTGGATCAGCACACTCGCCGCGCTTTGCGGCGCAGCGCCGGCGCCGCCCGGGCCCATCGGATCGCCTTCGGCGTTGATGGCTTCGGCGCAAGTGGCGCTGTCGGCGCGGTAAAAGCGGCTCATCACTTCAACGACGGCGCGTTCGACGCCGGCGCGGACAGCGAGTTGAACGGGCTCAAGGGCGCGTTCGCCGGCGGCGATATCGAGCAGCGTATCGTCGAAGAACGAGAACACGCCGGCGCGGACTTCACGGCCGATGATCTGCTTCTGGTAGGAGATCACGTCCACGACTTCGAGCGTACGCGTGTCGATCAGGCGGAAGTCGAGCGCGATGTTCATCACGTAGAGGCGCGCGCCCAGATTGCCGACGCCGTCGCGGGCGTCGGTGTGGCCGCCCTGGGCGTCGACGCCCATCGAGCGGATGTTGTAGTTGAGTTCGGTGATGCCGCCGACGAAGTAGAAGTCGGAGCCTGGCATTTGGCCGGCATAGATACGGCGGACGTTTTCGTCACCTTCTTGGCCGATCAGGCGGTTGTTAGCGTAGCGCAGTTCAAGTTCAGTGACCGAGGTGTCGAAGCGTTCGACCAGGCGCGCGCCGGATTTCGCGAACGCGCTCATCGCCATCAGCGAGGCGCCTTGGGTAATGCGGCGGCCGCCTTCTTCGGAGACCGAGCCGGTGTAATCGATGATGCGGCCGACGGCGATGCGCGGGGCGGCAATGTCGTTGGCGCGCGCATGCGCGGCCAAGCAATCCAGCGCTGGCGTGTAGGCGGTTGGGTTGGCGGTTACCGGCGCATCGCCGATCGGAAGGGCGTAGAAGCCGTCATTGCCGGAGTGCGGGGTGACGCACGCGGTGAGCGCAGTCGTCGCGGCCAGCACGGCGAGGGTTTTCAGCGCGCGCATATTATTCGTCTCCGTCGATCACGGCGGTGACATCGCCGTTGTTGATTTGGGTCGAGTCCACGATCACCGTGTTGTAATTGCCCTGGGTGACCACGTTGAGTTGGTTGCCGATGGCTTGGGCCGAGCCAATGCCGCCGGAGAAGCTGTCTTGCAGGCCGCCGGTAAGCGAGCCTTCGATTTCCATGCGGCCGTTAACGATGACGCGGTTGCCGTTCTCGTCGCGGGTGGCTGGATTGATCGGCGCGTCGAAGCTTTCCCAGCCCATGCCGAACCCGCCGGAGAAATCGCCGGCGCCGCCGGGGATCGGATCAGCGGAAGCGGGCGTGGCGAACGCTAGCGTGGCTGCACTGATAAGGATGAACGTCCGCACTGGATTTCGCTCCGACAAATTCGTCTGCGAAGCGAGAAAGCAACGCCCGTGCCACCCGATAGGCGTCGGGTGTCAGGTCTCGGGTGTCAGAATGGCGCGAAGTGGGGAGCGCGCGTTAACAAAGCTGTTCCGCTGAAACTCCAGTCAGAGCCAGTCGAGCTCGAACCGCTCGCCGTCAACCACAAGGCCCCTCAGCCTGCCGCGGCCGTCGCGGCCTACCGAGACGATCGCGTAGGCGCGCGTGGCTTCGTTCACAGTTTGCTCGCGGAGCACGCGCTCGATGCGGAGCGCTTCCGTTTGGTTGATGTGAAAGCGATCGAAGCCGAGATCGAGCTGGACCCATCCCGGCGTGCCCTCGATCAAATCCGATCCAGGCGCCGGCGCCGAGCAGGTGAGTTGGCCTCTTATGGGAAGGCCAAGGAGTTGTGCCTGCTCACGCGAGGCAGCCGTGCCAATTGCGACGTGGGCCTCGCCGGCTTCGCGCAAGGCGATCCACTCCTCGCCCGCGACGGACGGGCAGGTCTCGTTCGGCTCCAGCCTTTGGGTAAGGTTAAGTTGCACGTAATGGCCGCTCAATAGGGAGCGGGGATCGACCGCCTCCATCGGCAACAGCACGTCTTGCCCGCCTTGGCGCGCAAATCCCTCGCTGACGACGAGGCCGATAAGCGCGAGCACGCAGACGCCCGCGACGATGAGGATCCGCGGCGCGGCGTTGATCTTCATGTTGTCTTCTCTTTGCGCCTGAGTGCGAGCCCGCCGACCAAAGCGGCGACGGCGCAAACCAGGAAAACGCCCGCGGCGGCGAGCAAATCGAGGCCAAGGTCGGCGAGCAGAGCGCAAATCGCGCCGATCATGCTTAGGACGCCGACAGCCGTGACGAGCCCGTGACGGTCATAGCGGCCAAGCGCCAGCACCCCGCCCGACGCCGCCAGCCAGACAATGCGATGGAAGATGTTGGCGCTTTGGCTGTCTTCGTCGCCGAACCAGGGCAGGTAGCCCGCGATCGCAAACAGCGCCAGCGCGCCCCACGCAAACCAGCCGTAGAAAACGCCCGCGAACGGCCGGTCTTGCTGGTAGAGCCAGCGCGCACCGGCGGCCATCGCGCCCAGAATGATGGACAGAAAAAGCGCGGCCGCTGCATCGGCCTCGAAGCGGGCCGCGAACCAGCCGAAACAATAGAGGATGGCGAGCGCCGAAACGTGCGCAAGCGGCGAAGAGGCCCAGCGCAAAGCGAGATAGGCTGCAAGCGGCGCAAACAGCAGCATCCATGGCGCCTCGGACTCGGCGCCCGCAAACCATTGCCGGTCAGCGAAATCGCCGAACGCTATGAACACAAGGCCGACGATTGCAGCGCCGGTTGAGCGACCCGCGAGCGCGAGCGCAAAGCCGGCGATCCCGGCGCCGTACGAGGCGGCCTTGGGGTCGCCGACAATGTCGAATATCTGGCCGGTCAGCCCAATCGAAGCGGCGAACACGAGCGCGGCGACCATGAGCAGAATATTGCTGAGCGTGCTGCGCTCCTTGTGAGCCGCCCAGGCGCCGGCGCCGGCGAGCGCAAGAAACGCCAGCACCAGTACGGCAAAGCGCACGAGTTTGGGTGTCACGCCCCAGTTTGCGGCGACGAAGGCGATGATCGCGATGCCAAGCAGGAGGCCGCCAACCCATGCAAGCGCAGTCGCCGCATCGACGCGGCGCGCGTCCGGGATCGTGGCTAGAATCGGCTCGCGCTTGTCCGCGGCGACAAGCCCGGCGTTAATCCAGCGCTCGAGATCTTGTTTAACCTTGTCTTTGTACGCGGCCATGAACGGTCTTTAACGCCCGGCGCGGTATCTGACCATGCAGGTGTTCGCGCTTGAAGCGCGCGGGGGAGCGGCGCATCCTTAGGCGACGTCAGAAGTGGGTCGAAGGAGGAAAAGCCCCATGCTGATCGCCCACGTGCTCCACGACAAAGGCGAGGCTGTGCACGCCCTGCCGGCGAACGCGACGCTGCAGCAGGCGGCCCAAGAGCTGCTGGATAAGAGGGTTGGCGCGCTGGTTGTGCTGGACGCTGAAGGCGCGCTCATGGGCGTGTTTTCCGAGCGCGACCTGGTCCGCGAGGTGGCTCGGCTCGGCCCCGCCGCGTTGACGCAGGAAGTCGGCGCGGCGATGACCCGCCATGTGATTACCGCCGATCCCAGTGAGACCTTGCACGATTGTTTAAGCCGGATGACGGATCGGCGTGTCCGCCATCTGCCGATCATGGAGGCCGATCGGCTGATCGGGATCGTTTCGATCGGCGACCTGGTCAAACATTGCATCGCCGCCGCCGAGGCGGAATCCGCGGCTCTCCAGGCCTATATCGCCGCTCAATGAGAGCCCGCTGGGCGCCTCTATGTCCGCCGTGGGGCTTGAATGCCCGGGCATGACCCCCATCTAGGCTGACCCGCGCCGACCTTGGGTTTCGAGCCTGAATTCGGAAGCGTAGTCCCTCCTTGTAGTTACCTCTCTGCGCTTGAAGCCTGAGAGGGGAATCAGTAAGGTGGGAATGTTGCGACCCCCAAATGATCGCGCCGGCTATGCGGTAGGGAGGGTTCGCGCGAAAATCGCTGATTTTTCAGGTGTTTTTTGAACAGCTGAAAAAAGCGTTTGGAGCGCGAAAAGGTCGTTGACATGGGTAATAGGCGCGAATAGAAACCGCGCCTCCCGCCGAGGCCACTGATTGGTTTCGGCCCGCATGTACGGGCTTCGGCTTGCTATGTGCGGGTGCAGAGATGCTTTCTCTGTAAGGGCGCTCTTTGACATTGTGATTTTGGAGAAGGGAAACGCAGGCGGCGGCGCGCTGCGGGCGAACCAGTAATGGTAAGCCAAGCGACGCTGACGTTATGTGTTTTCTGGAAACTAATAACTGACTTACAGATTGGAGTTCGGGCTTCGGCCTAGACTTCGAAATGTGCGTCGGTTCCCGTTACATAAAACGCATACGCTTTAACCGGCGCCTCGAAGGTCTTCGGACCGGCGAGGATGTCAGAAGTCAACTCAACCTGAGAGTTTGATTCTGGCTCAGAACGAACGCTGGCGGCAGGCTTAACACATGCAAGTCGAACGCCCCGCAAGGGGAGTGGCAGACGGGTGAGTAACACGTGGGAACGTGCCCTAAGGTTTGGAATATTCCCGGG
>JACMMP010000129.1 GCA_014378995.1 Hyphomonadaceae bacterium | reverse complement strand
TTGGGGCCAACCCGCGCCCGACCGCCAGATTTCACAACTGGCGGGGTCGATCCAATCCGGCCAGTTGCCCTGCGCCGCTGGACCGGCTGGCCATCGCCGAAACAGGACACTACGGTGCGGAAATACGGAATTGCACTTTGTCCGCGTCGGCATCACTGACCGCGCCATCTTGAAGGGCGCGGCGCCAAGCCTCGTGGAAGTATTCTTGGGCGGAAGTGATGTCGTTCTTCTTGGCGCCCCGAACGAGACCGCGCCAAACGACTGCGCCATCTCGGACCATGACAACTTCCCGTTCCATTCGCGCCGTCCGTTCTTGACCCCGTGCAACGATGCGCCGCCTCGGTCGCAATAGTGTGGCATCCACGTGCGCGGGAGGTTCGTTGATCGCTGGGGATCCGCAGATCGACAATGCGACGGTACCGCGTGAACTCCCCGACAGCCGTCACTTGCTTGCCGGAGACGTGTTCAAACCCTCCGTCACATGAGTGACAGGAACGACACCGAACGCTTTCGCTCGAGGATCGGGCCTGCGTTTCATGATGTCGGCGCGCCATCATGGTGCAGACGAACTGCGCTTTCTCGGCGGACGACAAAGAGGTCAGATCGACGAAACCCTTCGCGGAAGTCGCGAGCGCGGTCTCATTGTTCGACAGGCTAATATACCAGCTTGCATAGTTGTCGTGGACGGCCTGCGCCGTTGCTGAACGGACCGCGCTGGAATTGTCCCTGATCTGCAAGCCCACAAAGATGAGCGAAGCTATGACGCCGATTGCGCCCGCAATCTGACTCAGCGAAGCCACTTGATCCAATGTCATGTCACCACCTAGTTAACCGCCTATACGACGGCGCGCTGCCAGGGAGTAGCCTAGCCGCCAAAGAGGGTTGTTCCTCAGGAAGCGACAATCAGTCTGCTGTAGTTCGGAAGGCAGTAACTCGCCGAATGTGGGCGTAGGCTTCAAGAGCCGTCGCAAGCCATCTCCTCCAGCGTGCATTATCTTTCCGAGCGTCACGTCGCCTCCTCCGCGCGCTCCGTTGTCGCCGGCGCCGGATACAGCTCCGCAAATCGAGTGTTCACGTGGACGCTGAAGTCGCTGGCGCCGAACACGCCCGAGCGTTGGAGTCGTCTCCATTCGCGCGCAAAGATCGGAGAGGTGAGGTGCCACGCCGTATTTTGGTCGAAAACAGCCATGACACGCTCGTCAATCAACCCATCCTTCACCTGCAGGAACGCGGTTCTATGGGCGTGTAGCGTTAGGCTGAAGTAAAACAAAATCCGCGTGGTCTCGACCGGCGTCAGGTCTGTTTGCTCGAACATCGCCTTGCGAAAAATCTCCGCCATTTCGTTATTGACCATCAGGTCACGCACATTGTCGCCGAACGTGCGCATGGTCCGCTCGCCCATATCGGCGCGCGCCAGCGCGTTCGCCTGCTTGCTCTGCTCCGTGCTTTGGCGAAGCTGAAAGCCCACGAACACAAGCGACGCGAGGATGGCGACAACGCCGATTGTCTGGGCGATGTAGTTGATCTCTTCGAGCGTCATGACGCATCCCCGGTGCTTCGGGCCGACCCGAGTGACGTCGTCTCGCCCTGCGCCTCAAGGGCCTGCAGTTCTTTGAGTCGTTTGCGATAGTTTGGCGCAAAATCGATAAAGGACGGCGTATCGGGGTCAATCTCGCTAAGCCGCTTCTTCAGATGGGCCGCAATCTCGGGACCCACGTAGCGCTGCCCGTATCGCCACCATTGAGCGCCACCCGGCGTTCGCAAAAGCGCCAGCGCTGCGCCCTCAATGCCGGCCCACGTGCCGTCGCTGAAGAAACCGTGCTTGTGCATGTTGAGCGCTGACTCCGCGATGAAGACGAAGTCCGACAGCGCCGTGCTGATGTAACCCTGCTGACGCGCCGGGGCGTCATCGAAATCCACGAGGCCTTTGACGAACAGGTCGCGTTCCGCACCGTCGACGCGCCAGGCCCATTCCGAGACCCGCGCCAACAATTCGCGTTGTGCAGCGGCGCGCTCGATTTTTTGCGCCTGCTGCAGTTGGCGCGCCACAAACAGCAACGAGCCGAGGATCGCGAACACGCCGATTGTCTGGGCGACGTAGTTGATGTTTTCGAGTGTCATGGATCGCTGTTCTTGCTGCTGCCGCGGCAGCTCTAGCCGAAAAGATCGACAGTCGGAAATGGGCCAGCGATGCGCCATCCGAGGAATTTTCGAGCGGCCGGCGCGCTCCAATGCGGCCGCTGGCGCCCTGCCCCTCAATTCGGCTCACGATCGCCGTTTTCAGTCATTGGCAGCCGGCTGAGAGCGCGCTGTTCCATAGCCGCCAAGATTCCAATGACAAGCACACCAACCTTACTCGACGTCGTCGCCTTCGCTTGGCGCACCGCGGCGCTGCGGGCGACGCATCATCGCCTCCAGCGCCATGCGGCGATCTTGAGGGCTGAGCCGGCCAAGCGCGGTGGCGACGCCATCTTGAAACCCCGCCGCTGTTGCAGCGTCCGCGGCGCGGACATTTGCGAATGCCTCGCGCACGCGGGCGACGTCGTAAGGCTCCTGACGTGCAGCCTCATAGAGAGCAAGACGTGCTTCGCGAGAGGCTCGCCTCTGCGTGCGTAGCTCGACCAGTGAACGGGCCAGATCGCGGCGCACCTCGCGGCGCGCATCCGGCGGCAGCGCTTGCATGAACGCGCGCGGTCCGGGGAGACGCGACAGCGCTTCTTCCGTTTGCGCGGGGCGCTCGAGCCGGGCGCCAGAGGCAGCCGCGCCAATCGCCAAACTCACCAGCACAAGATTGATCGCGAGCGACACGAACAGTGCAGTGCGCCAGGGAAAACCACCCGAGCTCATAGCTCGCCCTCGATCCAATCGCTGTCCGGCGCTTCGAACGCGGCAGTCAGCATCCAATCGACATCCTCACCGCTCGGCGCGCGCAGCCCTACGCCGAACCCGACGATCACGCCCATCACCATGCATGCCGCCAGCGCTATCGCTGGCGCGAGATTGCTTTGCCGTGACCTCGCCGCCTCGCGAAGCACGCGCGCAACGAGCAGATCGCTCGGGGGTGGCGGCGATGGCGCGAGCGCAAGCAATGCGTCCAGCGCACGGGCGTCGGCCAGATCGTCGTCCCCTGCGACGAACCGGAGAGCGGCTTCACGCTCGCCAGCCGGCCAGCGCCGCGAATCGGCGCCATAAGCGGCGACAATGGCCTCGAAGCGATCCCTATCCATGTCCTCTTCCTGTCTCTTTCATATCGGCGAGCGATGCGCGCAGCGTACGCCGGCCTCGCGCCAACAAGGATTCCAAAGCGTCAACGCTAAGATTGAGCGACGCGGCCGCATCGGCTTGCGACATCTCCTCGAAGTGGCAGAGCGCGATCGCGGCGCGCTGGCGCTCTGGCAACGCCGCCAAGGCGCTCTGCACACGTTGCGACCGCTGCTGCGCATGCCACATCTCGTCCGCTCCCGGCGCCGGGTCGGGCATGGCTATGCCTGCATCTGGATCGGTTGTCTCGCGGCGGCGGCGCAGCCGGTCGTAACAGAGATTGAGCGCGACCCGGTGCATCCAGGTTTCGAACTTGGCGCGCCCCGGCACCCACTTCGGCGCTTCGCGCCACGCCCGAAAAAACACTTCCTGCGCCACATCCTCCGCCTCGGCACGGTCGCCCAACATACGCTGCGCCAGCGCGTGAATGCGTGTAAGATGCTTGCGCACAAGCGTTTCTGCTGCGCCAGAATCGCCGGCGCCGACGCGCCGGACGAGGTCCGCGTCGGGATCGCTCATGGTGTGAGGCGCATGGTCCGCTGGCGATCTCTGCCCTCCCGCTAGCCGCCGAAACGCTGCGCTGCATTTCCCATAGCCTCGATCTCGCTGGCTTCCAGCGCATCGTTGTCGTTGGCGTCGAAGCGGTCGAACATGCGCATGGGCTGGTTTATGAATTCAGCGCGGCTGATGCGCCCGTCACTGTCAGCGTCCGCCCGCTCTAGCTGGCGGCCTTGCCGCTCGGGCGCCGCGGCGCGTTCTTCGGTGCTAATGGCGCCGTCGCTATCGGCATCCCAGCGTCCGAACACGGCGCCACGTAGTGCGCGCGCCTCGGCCCGGCTGACCGTCCCGTCGCCGTTGACGTCCGCCGCCGTCAACGCCTGAACGCCCGCGCCGCCCGCCTGCGCCCACACGTCCGATGCGGGCCAAGCAAGAACCGCCGCAAGCGCCAGCACCGCATTTTTCATTTGCATCGCAACTCGCCTCCGTCTGGCATGACTTACCGAGGTTGAACGGGCCCCGCGCGCACTTCCGTCGGTTCATCCAAGACTAGCCAAGCGCGTTAGCGACGGAAACACCGGAGGCAGGCGTTGAAGCCCCAGGAGGACGGCATGACCGACATGCGCACAGCGGCAATCGCCGCTAATCGCTTTGGTTTCGGCGCGCGCCCTGGCGATCTGCGCGCGATCGCCGGCGATCCCCGCGGCTGGATCAAGGCGCAATTCGCCCCTCAAGCCTCGATGCCCGCCCCGATCGCTGCTTTACCACCGGGGGAAGACGATCTGCTCGCGTTCGGCCGCTGGATCGCGGCGCGGCGGCTACGACGAGGCAACGCCGAGGGCATCGAGCGTCAGGCCGAGCGCCAAGGCGTCAGCGACGAAGAGCTGCGGATGCTGTCCACAGAAGAGGATTTCATCGCCACTTTCCGATCCCGCGCCGTGACAGCGATCGGCGCGCGGATCGAAGCCGCAATCACATCAAGCGCGCCCGCTCGTGAGCGAGCGGTGCATTTTTGGTCGAACCATTTCACCGTCTCAGCCGCAAAACCCGCGGCAATTGCGCTGCCTCCTTCGTTTGAACGTGAGGCTATCCGCCCCCACGTCGCTGGCAATTTTACGGACATGCTGGCCGCGTCCACGCAGCATCCCGGCATGTTAATATACCTCGACAATTGGCTTTCAGTTGGACCCAATTCGGTGGCCGTGCAGCGGCGGGCGCGCCGGGCGCACGGTCAAGGCCAGCTTACTGGGATCAACGAAAACCTCGCCCGCGAAATTCTAGAACTCCACACGCTCGGCGTTGGCGGCGGCTATGGGCAGGCAGACGTACAATCGCTCGCCGCCATCCTGACGGGTTGGACCTATGATCGCCCGCGCCTCATCGACTATGTGCGGGAGGCGCGCGGCGAACGCAGCGGCGCTTCGCTTTTTGAGTTTGATGCGCCAGCGCACGAGCCCGGGGCGCATATGTTGCTGGGGCGTGTTTACCTTGAGGGGGGTGTCGCGCAGGGCGAGCGCGCCTTAGCCGATCTCGCCCAGCATCCGTCAACGGCGCGCTTCATCGCAACCAAGCTCACGCGCCATTACATCGCTGACGATCCGCCGCCCACTGCAGTGGCGCGCGTCGCCGCCGCGTACGCGCGGTCGGATGGCGATCTGCGCGCGACCATGGACGCGGTCGTCGATTGCGACGAAGCCTGGGCCGACCCATTCGCCAAATTCAAACGCCCCGAGGAATACGCGATCTCAGCGCTGCGCGCCGCAAACATCCAAACGCTCCCGGTAGGCGCCGGCGCAGCGGCGATCGGCGCCATGGGCCAGCGCGTCTATGCGGCGCCGGGCCCCGACGGCTGGTCCGATCGAGCGGAATCTTGGCTGTCGGCGGACCTCGTCTACAAGAGGATCGAGTTCGCGCAGACGTATGGCGAGCGGACCGCGCGCGCCGACATCGACGCCCGTCAAATCGGCGAGGACGCGCTCGGCCCGCTGTTCTCGGCCGACACACGCCAGGCTGTGCAACGCGCCGAAAGCCCGGCGCAAGCGCTCACTCTGCTGTTCGCTTCGCCGGAATTTCAACGGAGATGAAACCGATGCAGCTCTCCCGTCGTCTGCTGCTGGCCGCGGGCGGCGCAGCTTTAAGCTTTCCGGCGCTGAGCTGGGCGCAAGCCGGCGGCGCTAAGAAGCTCGTTTTGGTCGTGCTGCGCGGCGGCCTCGACGGCTTGGCCGCGCTCGCACCGATTGGCGATCCCGACTACACACGGGTGCGCGGCCGGCTGGCGCAAGCGGACGCGCTAGCGCTCAATGGGATGTTTGCGCTGCATCCGCGTTTGCCGAAGTTCAACGCGTTGTATCAAGCGGGCGAATTGCTGCCGGTGCACGCATGCGCCACGCCCTACCGCGAGCGCTCGCATTTCGACGCGCAGAACGTACTGGAATCAGGCGCCGCGCAGCCCTTCGGGCGCGACAGCGGCTGGCTCAACGCCGCGTTGGGCACACTCTCCACGTCCGCCGGGCGGGAGCGCGGGCTAGCGCTCTCGGCGCAAGCCCCCTTAGTGTTGCGCGGCCCGAACGCTGTCGCGACCTGGTCGCCGTCGGCGCTGCCGGCGCCAGCCAGCGACACGATTGCTCGGGTCATGGATCTTTACGAGCGCAGCGACCCCGCACTTGCCACAGCGCTTCACGGCGCGATCGCCGCCAACTCTTTGGTTGACGGAGCGGACGGCGCGGGCGCGCGGGGTCCGCGAGCCGTTTCCGCACTAGCGCGTGTCGCGGCGACGTTTCTGCGCCAAACTGACGGCCCGACCGCCGCTGTGGTCGAAATGTCGGGCTGGGATACGCACGCCAATCAAGGGCTCGAACAAGGTCCGCTTGCACGCAACCTCGGCGCCCTCGACGACGGACTCGACACGTTGAAAACAGAGCTCGGCCCGGCCTGGCGCGACACGCTCGTTGTCATCATCACCGAATTTGGTCGCACCGCGGCGCCAAACGGGGCCGGCGGGACCGATCACGGCACGGCGGCGGCGGCGTTCTTGGCGGGTGGCGTCGTTGCTGGAGGTCGGGTGCTGAGCGATTGGCCAGGACTAAGCGCAGGCGCCCTGCTTGAACGCCGCGACCTGCGTCCCACCACCGATCTTCGCGCCGTGTTGAAGGGCGCATTGGCCGATCACCTGCGCGTCTCTAGCGCTGCGCTCGGCCGCGATGTATTTCCCGATAGCGCCGCGCTGGCGCCAATCCAAGGCCTGTTGCGCGCTTGAAAGCAACCGACGCGAAAACGGGAGCGCGCGATGCGCACGCTCCCGTTGGCGAAACAGCAGACGATCTGTTAGTGGCGTCTGTCCCGGCGATTTTCGCGCCGATCCCATCGATCTTCGCGCCGGTCGCGGTGATCTTCACGGCCGTCCCAACGATCCTCACGCCGGTCGTAGACGTCTTCGAGGCGATCACGCGGGCCATTGAAGCTCTGGGCGTCGCGAACGTCTTCGCGCGCGTCGCGCACATCTTCGCGCACGTCGCGCACATCTTCACGATGATCGCGGCGGTTCTCGCGCCGGTCGAACCGGTCCTCGACCCGATCCGCCCGCGGATGCGCCAGCGCCGGCGTCGCCGCACCCAAAGCCAATACAGCGGCGAGCGCCGCCAACGCTAATCCATGTCCAGTGCGCATGGCATCATCTCCTAAACAGTCCCTCTCCTGTTAAACGAGTGAGCACGTCCAAACCCGTCGCGGCAGGTGCATCGCCAAATGCATGCGCAAAGCCCTCCGTGGCCGCTGGCGCCTGTGCAAGAGGGACCGTCAGCGCTTGAGCTGCGAAGAAACGGGCCAATCTCAGTCGCACGAGAAAAGCCTACGAACGGCCATATTGCAGGGTGAATCCCGTCACTCCAGGTGTATCAAAATCCCGCTCCGGACATTGGGGATCGGGGCGATGCGCCAAGCGTCATGCTCCAAGCGAGAGCGCGACACGTGTGCCGTTCGCATCGGAAGTGAGGTGCAAAACCGCGCCGATACGATTGGCGCGCGTCCGCATATTGGCGAGGCCGCGACCGGAGAGGGACGCGTTGGGATCAAATCCGGCCCCATCGTCCGTCAGGGCGATCTCCACACCACCGCCCGCCGCATCGCGCTGCAGCGATACGCCTATCCGCCGAGGGGCGCCGTGCTGCAAAGCATTGGTGCAGGCTTCCAGCAAGACACGATAGATCTGCAGCGTCTTGTCTGGACCGATGTTCGGCGTATCGCCGACATCCTCGATCTGCCACGCCAGCTCTACGCCCGCCGCCTCGCACCGGGGCTCGATGCGCGATCGAAAGGCGCCAAGCGCACCCGTGAGCGAACCCTCGCCCTGCTCCAGCGAATCCACGACCATTCGAAGATCGTCGAGGCTTTGTTCTAGGCCATTTACGAGAGCTGTCTCGGATAACTTCTGCGATCGAGCCTGCAGGAGGAGGCCAAGCAATTGCCCGCCTATGCCGTCATGCATGTCGCGCATGATGCGGGCACGCTCCTCCAGGAGCATGGCCGCGCGTTCATTGCGGCGCAATTCCTCCATTGCATCCACAATTTCTCGCTCGCGCGCGGCGACAAGCAGGTTGAGCTTATCCGCTGTAGCGGTGGCGGCCTCGAACACGCCGCGCGCCCTCGCCGCGAGCGAAAGCAAAAGCGCGAGCGGAAAGAACATGACAGCTGCGCCCAGCGACACGCCATAGATGAAGAAGAATCGCACCATGACGATGTCGGCGATCGCCGCGATCAGTACGAACAGGAATGCCGACGCTTCAAACAGATCGCGAAACCCGCTTCGCCTGTAGTACGCCACCACGCGCACGAGGCAGAACGAGATCGACACCAGCCCGAGCCAACCGAGGACACGGTCCACATCTTGCGAACCGATCGCCGCGTCGCGCTGCAAGTTGAACGCAATCGCGGCGACGCCGAGCGCAAGTACGGCGACGCTTCCCATCGCCAGCCGCCGGCGCAACTGACGCGGCCACGGCGCCAGCAGAAGATCGAACCGGCCTGGGCGTTGGCTCGGCTTGTCGGCGAATACCGACGTCCACTCCACAAAAAACCAGATCAGAAAGACGTTCGTGCCGAGATAGCCGGCGAAATAGATTCCGTTCGCGACAACGCCGCTCCACGGCGGCTCGCTCGGCGCGAGGCCCAGCACCTGCAACGACCACGAAGCGGCCAATCCGCCCAACGAATACATGAGCCCCCGCACTCCAAGCAGCGAGGCCGCGGCGAAGCAGAACGCGGCGACGAAAGCGCCGATGATCCCATTTGCGACTTGCAGATCCGCCCGCAGAAAATGCAGCGCGACATAGGAGGGGTAGAGACGATCGTACTCGCCAAAATAGATCGGCCGCAAATGGCCGAAGCCGACGCCGCGCTGCACTTCAATTTCGATCAGCGCACCGGCCCTCGCCAACGGTGTGGGGATATGGAGCAGACGCGGGCGGCGGCTCCAGTTTGTCGGGTCGCCCGTGCTTGGACCCTCGCCGGCCACCAGCGCTCCATCGACAAAAAGCCGCGCGTTATCGTGCGCGCTGACAATGAGAACGGCGGGGTCGCGCGCATTGGCGGTCTGGGCGTCGAGCGTAGTGCGGAAACGCATCGGCGTTGTGGCGCAACAATGCCAATGCGGCAGCGTCCGGGGAACGAAGGCGTCGCCGGGCAAATCGGCGGCCAGCACGTCGGTGACGCGTCGCCCGGAAACATTCTCGGCAAGGGTGTTGACGAACAGGAGTCCGCCGCAGCAGGCGACGAGCAACATTAAAATGGCCACAGCCGCGGGCCAACGAGCAGGCGAAGGCTTCGACGGGGTCATCTTGCGCTGATAATCCGCCGGGCCGGCCAAGTCACGCGCTCACTCTTTGAAACGAATGAGCCCGGCTTGCACGGCTTCGAACACCGCCTCGCTGCGGGAATTCACCGCCAATTTCCGATAGATTGATTTCACATGGTCGGCGACGGTGTGCGGCGAGATGGCGTGCAAACGCGCCACTTCCTTGTAGCGGAAGCCCTTGGCCAGATCGGTCAGCACTGCGATTTCTTTTTCCGTCAATGGCGTGCTCGGTTCTTCACGCGCCGCGCCGCGGCGATTTCGCATGCGCATCAGGATGTGACTGGCCACTGCCGGACTGATTGGCGCCCCGCCTTGGAGCACGACGCGGATGGCGCTGGCCGCCTCGACCGGGTCAGCGCCCTTCAAAAGATAGCCGTCCGCGCCGGCCTCAATGGCGCGCACGACACTGTGCGCGTCGCCGAAGATGCTGACCACAATAATCTTGATGCCCGAATGTTGCGCGCGCGCTTCGCCGATAAGCTCGACGCCATTGCCATCCGGCAGCGCCAAATCGATCAATAACACGTCGGGATTAGCGGCCAGCAAATCGCGCCCAGCCGCCAATGACTCCGCCATCCCAGCGACTTCGAGTTCTTCGGCTTGCGTTACGATGCGCGCCAAATCCTCGCGCAAGATCGCATCGTCTTCGACGATAGCGACCCGCGCGCGAGGAGATGCTTGGCTCAAACGATATCCGATCCGTCGCCATCCTGGCGCCGCGCGCTTCGTTTCACCAGCGACCGCCTAAGTCGGCGGAGGCGGCCCGTCTTCATCGTCGTCCTGGTTGTGGTCGTAAATTGCCCAGGCCACAGCCACGCCGGCGCCGACGAGCAGCCAATTCCTCGGCGAACTGTACCAGGCCGAGCCATCGCCGTCAGCGTTCAGCGTGAGCGGCGTTTGAACCCGCAGAGCATCACCGGCCAGCGAAAATGAGACCAGATCGAGGTTGCTCATCTGTCCGCCGCCGAAATCGTGCGCGAATCCAAAAGCGAGCCGCGGATCTTGCCGATCCGTGCCGGCCTGCCCGAATGGTAGGGTGAAGCGCACCCGGACGGCGTCCTCACTCGAGGCGCGTTGGTTCTGAAGATCGTCGAAGGCGCGCAAATCTTGCGCATTGGCCGGACTTGCAAACAGCCCCGCGCCGACGCTCGCAGCCAGCGCAAAAATCATCGATCGTTGCATGGTTTCCCTCCGCGGCGGAGAGTCCGCCATTGGAAGGCATGAGCCGCAGCGAGCGGGCCGCCAACCGCTTGAATATGGGATGGCGCGGCCGCGCGATTCTCCGATTCGGGCGCCAGCCGAGCGCGCGCCTCGCCCATGCAAATAGGATTGCGCGTGTGCGTCGCGGCACCGCACGCCCAAAAATGTTCAGGATTTCGACGGCGATCCATCGCCACGCTCCGAAGTCCCTCATTCCGTATTGGAAGCGCGCAGCGCCCTCCATGAGACGCTGCCGCTTGATCCGGCGGCTGCGGGCGCCATCGGAGCGAACGCCGGGCGCCATGGCGTCGATGCTCGACGTCCCTAAGGTGTCGGCGCTCACCGGTGGCGGCGCCACGCCATAGGTCTTGAGATTCCAAGCCCACACCCGGCGCAGGTCGTGGTCGATCGGCACGTTGCGCCGCCCCGGCGCGAGAAATTTTAACGCACCAGATCGGCTCAACAAATATGCGCCAGTGCTGACGGGTATCTGGGAATAGCGCACCAATTCAAAGCCGCCGCCGAGTGTTGCGACGCCAAGAGCGGCGCGTTTGGACGGATACGACAACCGCACGATGTCCCAGTCGGGAGGCAACGCGGCGCACAAACGCTGCAAGAGCTGAGCTATCGACGCCGGCAACTCAACATCGTCTTCGAGCACCAACGTCGGCGCCTGTAGCGCGCCGGCGACAATCTCCCTGCAAATGGCAAGGTGGCTCGCGTAGCACCCTATTTCGCCAGCGGACAAAGCCCTGCAGTCCGGATCGAAGTAGGCCCGCAGGGCGCTCGGAAGCGCAGCCCCATCGATTGCGCTGAACCTGAGAAACGGGAGACGCGCGCGTCGCAGTTGCCTGCGCATATGCTGCAGACGCGAGGTGTCTCGATCCAAATTGATGACGACGACACTTGGCTGCACTGATACGCCTCCGGCCACCGCCGCATGGGCCGGAGTTCGCTAAGCGCCAATCCCCAATCTATGTGGTTGCAATGCAGGGCTCCTAGCGGGTGGGCCCCGCGCCGGTTTCTGCAGAACTCGGGCGCGGCAGCGCGTCCTCCGGGTTCAGTTCGACAGCGGGTTTTGAAGGCCGAAGGATCACAAGCACATGAAGCTCTATCATTGCCATGACGCGCGCTCGCTGAGGCCGCTATGGACACTTGAAGAGATGGGGCTCTCCTACGAGCCTATAGTGCTTCCGTTCCCGCCGCGCGTTCACGCCAAGGATTATCTCAACGAGAACCCTCTGGGCACTATTCCGCTCTTGGTCGACGGCGACGTGCGGATGACCGAGTCCTCGGGGATTTGCTTCTATCTCACCCAGAAATATGGACCCACATCGCTTTGCGTCACACCGGATGAGAAGGACTACGGCGCCTTCATTAATTGGCTGTTCTTCAGCGACGCCACGCTAACCTTCCCGCAGACGTTGGTGCTTCGCTATCGCCAGTTCGAGCCGCCCGAGCGGCGCAACGAGCAGGTGGCTGCCGACTACGAGAAATGGTTCTTCGCGCGCCTGCGCGCGGTCGAGGCAGCACTCACCGACGGCCGTGAATGGCTTTGCTCGGGGCGCTTCACCATCGCCGACATCGCCATCGGCTATGCGCTCCACCTCGCCGATAGCGGCGCCAAACTCGGTCAAGGCCTCAAACCCCAGGTGCGCGCCTATCTCGATCGCGCCCGCGCGAGGCCCGCCTTTCAACGTGCACACGCGATCGGCGCCCAAGTGGGGTGATGCGACGGGGGTTCCACCCGATCGTTTGCGCACCTCACACTGGCCCGTCGCCGGGCGTCATTCAATGCGAAGCGACGTAAAGCAAAAATCCTCGCCCGCGGGCTTTTGTTTTGTTCGGCCTCAGCGCATGACGGCGCGGAGGGGTTGAGCTTTGCACGACATCATCATTATCGGGGGCGGCCACAACGGCTTGGTCTGCGCGGCTTACCTGGCGCAGGCGGGGCTGAAGGTGCTGGTGCTGGAACGGCGCGATGTCGTTGGCGGCGCGGCGGTGACCGAGGAGTTTCATCCGGGCTTCCGCAATTCGGTGGCGAGCTACACGGTCTCGTTGCTCAATCCCAAAGTGATCGCCGATCTCGACCTGCACCGGCATGGCCTCCGCATTGTCGAGCGCAAGGTGTCGAACTTCCTGCCGCTGCCGGACGGCGATTATTTCATGTCGGCGCCGGGCATCACGCAGGCGCAGGTGGCGCGCTTCTCCAATCACGATGCGATGAAACTGCCGGAGTATGAGCGGCGCCTTGAAGTGATCGCCGACGTGGTGCGGGCGCTGCTGCTGGAGCAGCCGCCGAATTTGGTTGAACGCGGGCTTGTGCGCGCCGTCGAAGAAGCGGTGCGCGCGGCGCAATTGGGCGGGCGGCTGAACAAGCTCGATCTTATCGCGAAACGCGACCTGTTGGATTTGTTCTCCAAGAGCGCCGGCGATTGGCTGGATGGCTGGTTCGAGAGCGCGCCGGTGAAGGCGCTGTTCGGCTTCGACGCGGTCGTCGGCAATTTCGCCAGCCCTTATACGCCGGGCTCGGCGTACGTGTTGCTGCATCATGTCTTCGGCGAAGTGAACGGCAAGAAGGGGTTGTGGGGCCACGCCATCGGCGGCATGGGCGCGATCACGCAGGCGATGGCGGCATGCTGCGCCGAGCGCGGTGTTGAGATCCGCACCGGCGTTGCGGTGAAAGAATTGGTGCTTGAAGGCGCCAAGGCGTCGGGCGTTGTCACTGAGAGCGGCGAGACGCTGCGGGCGCGGGCAGTTGTTTCCAACCTCAATCCCAAACTTCTGTTCGACCGCATCGTACCACGCGACGCCCTGCCCGAGGATTTCCGCGAGCGGATTGCGCGCTACCGTTGCGGTTCAGGCACGTTCCGCATGAACGTGGCGTTGAGCGAGCTGCCGCGATTTACGGCGAAGCCTGAACCCGGCGATCACATGACGGCCGGCATCATCATCGCGCCTTCGCTGCAATACATGGAGCGCGCTTATGACGATGCGCGCGCGTTCGGCTGGTCGCGCGAGCCGATTGTCGAGATGCTGATCCCATCGACTTTGGACGATTCACTCGCGCCGCCCGGGCAACACGTTGCGAGCCTCTTTTGTCAGCACGTGCAGCCGGAGCTGTCGGGCGGGCGTTCGTGGGACGATCACAAAGACGAGGTCGCCGATCTGATGATCGCAACTGTCGACAAGCAGGCGCCGGGCTTTGCCGGAAGCGTGCTGGGGCGCCAGGTGTTTTCGCCGCTCGATCTGGAACGAACGTTCGGGCTTGTCGGCGGCGACATCATGCATGGGGCGCTTTCGCTGGATCAATTGTTCACCGCGCGGCCAGTGCTTGGGCACGGCGATTATCGTGCGCCGATTGCCGGACTTTACATGTGCGGCGCCGGCACGCATCCGGGCGGCGGCGTCACGGGCGCCCCGGGCTACAATGCGGCCAAAGTAGTGGCGCGGGATTTTCGCGGCGGAGCGTTCAAATGATGCGGGTAGTTTTGATGGCGGCGGTATTGTTGACAGGGTGTGCAACGAGCGCGGACACGCCCGCGGGCCCGCCCTCGCTGGAGATCGCCGCTGGCCAACCGGCGCCAGCGCAAGCGCGCTTTTACGCCGACTGCATCGTTCAAGCGGCGGCGGCGCGGACGTACGACCGCGAACAGAATGTCATTCGCTTCCACTGCGACGGCGCGCCGGCGCGGGCGTTCTTCGATGGGCTGGAGGCTTGGAGCGCTGAAGTGGGATCGGAAATCGTCGCCGACGGCCGCACGTGGCGCTTTAGTACGCCGATCCGGGAAAATCCGTCGTTCGTGGATTTCTGCCGGCGCGGGGGCGAAGCCGATGCAGCGCGCCATGAGTGCACGGTGGTGTTAAACGTTGGGGAATTCCTGGCGCACTAGGCGCGCGAAGGCGCCCGCGCAGAACTTCTGTTCGCGCGGTTTAGAAAATCAGGACTGAGGCTACGCTCAGGAGGAATCGACAGCGCACACGCCCGGCGCGGCCAGCGCGCGCACGGCCTCGTGCGGCGGGCGCCGGGCAATGATCGGCGCAAGCCGCGTAAGGAAACGCGCGATCGGCGCGGCGAACGCGTCAAGATCGCG
>JACMMP010000128.1 GCA_014378995.1 Hyphomonadaceae bacterium | reverse complement strand
GCCGAAACCGCCGGCGCCGCGCGCCGTCTCCGGCAGCGCCTCGACCACATCCCAAACGCCTTGCGTCACCGGCGCGATCACCAGTTGCGCGATGCGCTCGCCGCGGCGGATCGTGAACGGCGCCTGGCCGAGATTGATCAAAATCACTTTCACCTCGCCGCGATAATCGGCGTCGATCGTGCCCGGCGTGTTGAGGCAAGTGATCCCGTGCTTCAGCGCCAGCCCCGAGCGCGGGCGAACCTGCGCCTCGTACCCAGCCGGCAAAGCTATCGTCAGCCCCGTCGGCGCCAGAACGCGATGACCGGGCGCGACGTCGATCGGCTCGTCCTCCGGCACGGCGGCGCGAAGGTCCATGCCTGCGGAAAACGCCGTCTCGTAAGCCGGCAGCGCCAGCCCCGCAAAGTGCGGCAGCGGCGCGACTTGAAGTGTAACCGTGCGGGTATCCATCGGCGCGGCATAAACCGGATTCGCCGCCGAAGGAACGGCTCATGCGTTCCGCGCGTTCAGCCCGGTTCAGCGGCGCGTTAAATTTGATGGACGCACTCCACAGCCTGTTGCGCGAAGTCGGGCGCCACACGGCCTTCATTGGCCGGCGTGGGCGTGTGTTCGAAGTCATCGCCCCGCACCAGCGCATGGACCACACCCCGTTCAACGTCGATTTCTACGGCAAGCGTTACGCCGGCGATCTCAGCAATTGGATCGATTGGCACGTCTATTTCATGGGCGCGTACGCCCCCGCCGAACTTGCTTTCATGAAACGCGCCGCGATGGTATTGCGGGGCGCCAGGGGCGAGGTGAATTATTTCGACGTCGGCGCCAATGTCGGCCACCACGTGCTGTTCATGGCCGACCATGCCGACGCCGTTTTCGCGTTCGAGCCGTTCGACCACGCCGCCGCCGAGCTCAGGCGCAAGGTTGCGGAGAACGGCATCGCCAACGTGCGCCTGTTCGATCTGGCGCTTGGACGTGAAAACGCCGTGGCTGAAATGGTGCTCCCGGATAACCACAATTGGGGCGCTGCGACGCTGCGGCGTGTGCCTGGGGTGGCCTCGTTCTTCGTCAATGTCTTACGCGGGGACGATCTCTTCGCGCGTGAGCGGCTGCCGCGCATGGACATTCTGAAGATCGATGTCGAAGGCCACGAAGCCGCTGTGCTGGATGGATTGGCCGAGCGCCTGCGCGCGGATCGGCCCATCATTTTGACTGAGCTCACCGGCGAAGAGCGCAGCGGCTTCGAAAACGCCGAGCGGCTGCACGCCGCGCTCTATCCCGACCACGTACTCTACACCCTAGAGCCGCGCGGCGCCGGTTATCGCCTCGCGCCGTTCGATCTCGGATCGTGGGAGATCGTCTGCATGCCAGCCGAGCTGGCGCACCTGCTCTAAGGCTGCGCCGTCTCCGCCGCTTCGGCCACTTCGGCGCCCGCTTGGCGCGCGAAGCTTAGGTCGCCCGTGTTGATCCACGCCGCCACCTGCCGGAAATAGTTCGGGACGTGACCGACACGGCGCGGTTCGTCTTCGGCGTGGCGCTCTACGAGGATCATGCCGTGATCCGCGCCCGGATAGATTGCGAGGTCGATCGGCCGTCCCTCGGCCTGCAGCGCGCGGATGCGCGCGATCGTCTCTCCGGGGGGCGCCTCAGTGTCATCGGCCGCGATGACCCAAAACTGCGGCGCGTCCAGCGCCCGCAAGACGGGCAGCGGTTCGTAGTCCCAGCTGGTGCCGACGTCGCGCATCGGGCCGAAGAGTCTGAGCCCGATCTCGGGATGCGGAAGCATCTCGCTGGTGAACTCACCCTCAATGTCGTCGTACCAAGGCTCATCGCGATACAAGCGGCGCAAGCGGTCAAACTCGGCGAAGCCTTCGCGAAAGCTGCTTTGCATTATGACGCCTGCCGCCGCCGAAAGCTCGGCGCCCTTAGCCTGCTCCGCTTCGCCCCAACCGGCGCGCGCCAAATTCTGTTCGACCTCGTAGCGATCTTCCTGCAACGCGTTCACGGCGAGGCCGAACAGGGCCACGACAAAATCAACGTCGCTTTCACTTGCCGCCAGAGGGCCGATCCAGCCGCCTTGGCTGACGCCGACGAAACCATCGCGCTCGATCCGGCCGCCTGCGATCCGCCGCGCCTCGGTCAACGCCGCGCGCGCATCGGCGGCCAGAACGTGGAAGTCTTGCGTGTATGTGCCTTCCGACTGCCCGGTCCCGCGTTTGTCGTAACGAACGAGGCGATGCCTTGGGCCGCGAGCAGATAGGGCGCCGGGTTGCTGCGCACCGCCGACCAACGTTCCGAACCATGAACATGAACCGCAAGTGGCGAACGCTCAGCGCCGGCCGGCCAGATCAAGCGGCCGGTGAAGACAAGGCCGTCATGCTCGAAAGTGGTTTCGGTGATTTCCAGAGGGACGCGGGTGTAATTTTGAAGCGCGCCGACAGGGCCAAATCGGATCGCATCGTCGCCGCACGCACCGAGATCGACGGCAAAGCCATCCGCCTCCACAGTCCAGCCGAGCGTGCTCAGCCAGCCGTCATCGGTTTCGGTCAGGCCGCCAGTGCGGCCATCGAGCAGCCGCCAGCGATAACCGCCGACCGTTTGCGGCGTGAGCGCCAGCGCTTCGTCTTGGTCGCTGCGGTAGAGCCCGGTGCGGCAATCTATGCCGGCCACGGGGAGGTCGCGCTCCTCGCCAGCGCAGGCGGCGAGGACGCAGATGCACAGCTGGGCGAGAAGGGCCTTCATGCCCGCTTTGCAGCGGACGCGGGCGCTAGACGCAACCCTTTTCGATGAAGAAATCTACTTCTGGCGCGCTTTGCGGGCGGCGTATTTTAGATCGCGGCGGGCCTTTTGTTCGAAGGCGAGGATATCTTCGGCCTCTGCGTCCGCCTTGAGTTTGGCCGCGGCTTCCTCGGCCTCACGCACGATGCGATCGGCTTCGGCCTTCGCCGCCGCCTCGACAGCAAGCTTGCGCTCGAGCTTTTCCAGCTCCACCCGCTCGCGCCGGCGCTGTTCGCCGGCCAGACGCTTGTCCTCGCGCGCCTTGGCTTCCGCGGCCCGCTTCTCGGCTATTGCTGGATCGACCGGCGCTTGCGCCTTGGTCTTGAACTTTTCGAGCATCGCCTTCTTGGCGGCTTCAGCGGCTTCGCGGCGCTCGTTGTGATTCTGAAAGCTCATGCAGGCGGCGGGTCCTCGGGCGCGTGGGCGCACTCAGTTGTGGAATCAGAACTTAGGTTGAAGGCTCCTACATAGCGCGGCGCACGCAAGACTCACGAGGGCGCCGCGCCGTCACTGGCCGCGGCGCGGGCAGGGCCCGCTGATTTTTGAGAGGGCCGGGGGCCGCGGCCCAGTTTATTCTCGGCTCTTGGCTTTGCCGGTCAGCGCAATGGCGATCGCGGCGGCCAGCTTTCGCGCTACCGCTTCCTTCGCCATGCGCGGCCAAGCGTCCGCGCCCTCTTTGGTGATCAGCAGCACCTCGTTCTCGGCGCCGCCCATCACGTCGCCGGAAACATCGTTGGCCACGATCCAGTCGCAGCCCTTCCTGGCGATTTTGGCGCGGGCGTGCTCTTCCACATTCTCGGTCTCGGCGGCAAAGCCGATCACCAGCTTCGGCCGCCTTTTGCCGGGCTTCGAGAGTGTTGCGAGGATGTCCTGATTCTCCTTTAGCGCGATCGCCGGTATTCCGGTTTTGTCTTTCTTCAGTTTCTCGCCCGCCGCCTGCGTTGGCCGCCAGTCGGCGACCGCGGCCACCATCACCGCCACGTCGAGCGGCAGCGCCGCTTCGCTCGCCGCCAACATGTCGCGCGCGCTTTCCACGCTCACGCGCTTTACGCCCGGGGGCGCTGCAAGATTGGTGGGACCGGAAACGAGGGTGACGTCCGCGCCAAGTTCAGCCAAAGCCGCGGCGATGGCGTAGCCTTGCTTGCCGCTCGAGCGGTTGGAAAGAAAGCGCACCGGATCGATCGCCTCGATCGTCGGGCCCGCTGTCACCAGCGCGCGCTTTCCGTTCAGCGGACCGTCGCTCAGCATGGAGAGGATTGCGTCGCGGATTTCGTCCGGCTCGGCCATACGCCCGATTCCGCGCTCCCCACTCTCGGCCATTTCGCCTTCGTTCGGACCGACGAATCTCAAACCGTCAGCATTGAGGGTCGCGAAATTGCGCTGGGTCGCTGCGTGCGCCCACATCCGCGGATTCATCGCCGGCGCCATCAATACTGGCTTGTCTGTCGCCAGCAACACGGCGGAGGCGAGATCATTGGCGAGGCCATGCGCGGCCTTCGCCATGAAGTCCGCAGTCGCTGGCGCGACGACGACAACGTCGCACTCCCGCGCCAGCCGGATGTGGCCGACGTCGAATTCCTGCGCTTGGTCGAACAGATCAGTGAACACGCGTTCGCCGGTGATGGCGCCTGCCGCCAACGGCGTGACGAAACGCTGCGCCGCCTCCGTCATCACCACGCGCACAGCTAAGCCGCGCTCTCGCAACCGGCGAATGAGATCGAGGCTTTTGTACGCGGCGATGCCGCCGCCGATGATAAGGAGGACGCGCTTGCTCATAGCGGTGCATCCGTTTGAGGCGCGGGTTCGGTTGCAGGCGCAGCTTCGCCGTTGACCGGCTCAGCTGGCGCATCGACCACGTCGGGCGCGGGGCCGCGACTGGGCGCACGCTCGAATGTCTCCGGCGCTTCGATCCGCGCAGGCTCAGGCGCCGGAATCGGCGGCAGCGGGCGGCGGCTGTTCGCCGTCAGCACCAGCGCTAGCAGCGCGCCGCCGATCAAGCCGAGCCAGAACACCGGCATTTGAAACCATTGCCGTTCTTCGCGCGGCGCATCTTCGCTTACCTTGCGCGCCGCGGCTTCAACAGCCGCCATCATCTGCGGCAGCCGCCGCATCGCCGCCAGCGCCTGCGCCGCTTCATCTATTCCGCGCTTGGCGACAGCTTCCGCGCCCAGTTCTCGTTGCACCCAACGTTCGACGATGGGGCGCGAGGCGTTCCACATGTCGTGTTGAGGATCGAGTGCGCGCGCCACGCCTTCGACCTGCACCATGGTTTTCTGCAGCAGCACCAGTTCGGGCCTGAGATGCATGCCAAACATATGGGAGACGTCAAATAGCTGGAGAAGGAGACGGCTCATCGAGATCCCGTCGGCGGTCTTGCCGAAGATCGGCTCGCCGATGGCGCGCAACGCCTGGGCGAATTCGTCGATGGTGAACTTGTCCGGCACGTAGCCGGCTTCCTGGTGAACTTCGGCCACGCGCCGATAATCGCGGCGCAGGAAACCGTAGAGAATCTCGGCGAGGTAGCGGCGTTCTTTATGGCCGATGCGGCCCATGATGCCGAAGTCGACGATCCAGAGCTTGCCGTCGCGCCCGTAGATAAGGTTGCCCTCGTGCATGTCGGCATGGAAGAAGCCGTAGTCGAGTGCGGCGGCGAGGAAGCCGCGGGTGATGGCGATGGCCAGTTCGCTACGGTCGGCGCCGGCTTTGTCGAGCGCGGCGATGTCGGTGAGCGGCGTGCCGTCGATCCAGTCGAGCGTCATCACCCGCTTGGCCGAGCGCGACCAGTCGATCTCCGGCACGGTGAGATAGCCATCCTTCGCCGCAACTTCGCGGAACTCGGCCGCCGCGCCAGCTTCCAGGCGCAGGTCAAGTTCGCGTTCGAGCGCGGAAGCCACCGTGTCGACGAATTGCACCGGCTCGAGCCGCCGCGAGCGCGGCGAGAACATCTCGATAGCTTGCGCCAGGAAGCGCAGCGCGCCCATCTCCTTGGCGAGCTTCCTTTCGATGCGCGGACGCAGCACTTTGATCGCGACGACGCCTTGGCGCGGAATGATGGCCTGGTGCACCTGCGCGATCGAAGCCGCCGCCATCGCTTCGGAAATGCCGGCGAACAATTCCTCAGTGCCGCCGAGTTCGGAATTGATCGTGTCGAGCGCGATGGTGCGCGAAAACGGCGGCAGCCGATCCTTCAGCCGCCCCATTTCCTGTGCGACGGTGACACCGATCATGTCCGGCCGTGTGGCCAGGAACTGGCCGACCTTCACATAGGCTGGCCCCAGCCGCTCCAGCGCTTTGGCCAGCCGCTCGCCAACGCTGCGGCCGCGGCGGCGCTTGGCCATCAGGCGCAGCAGCGTGTGCGTCGCTTGCAGCGGCACCGGGTAGCGGTCGTAATACTCTTCCGGCAGCAGCACGTCGTAGCGCGCCAGCGTCCACGCCACACGGATCAAACGCCAGCTATGACTGAGCCAGGAAAACACTAAACCGACCAACCCCAATGCAGCGCGCAAACGCCGCCGGCCATGTTGCGATAGGCCGCGCGGGCGAAACCCGCCTCTCGGATCATGCCCAAGAAAGCTTCCTGATCCGGAAACCGGCGGATGGATTCCACTAGATATCTGTAGGAATCGGCGTCATTCGCGAGCAATTTCCCCAGCGCCGGGATCGCGTTAAAGGAATAGAAATCATAAACCGGCTCCAGCCCCCCTAAGGCGAGGCGCGAGAACTCGAGGCAAAAAAACCGCCCACCCGGTTTTAAGACGCGTTTGGCTTCGCGCAGGACGGCTGGAACATCCGTGCAATTGCGGATGCCGAAGCTGATGATGTAGGCGTCGGCCACGCCGTCATCGACGGGCAGGTTTTCCGCATCGCCCTCGTGCCAGTTAAGCCCGTCTTCACCACGCGAGCGCCCGGCGTCGAGCATCTCCGCGTTGATATCGATCACATGGATTTCCGCCGGCTCAAGTCCGCGCCGTTTGGCGGCGCCGTCGCCCAGCTTCTTCAGCCGCCGGGCGATGTCGCCAGTGCCGCCTGCGACATCGAGAATGAGTTCGCCCGGTTGCGGATTGAGCTTCGCCGCCGCTGCGTCTTTCCACAGCCGGTGCATGCCGCCCGACATCGCGTCGTTCATCAGGTCGTATTTGCCGGCGACCGAGCTGAACACTTCGCGCACGCGCGAGGCCTTCTCGGCTTTCGGCACTTCCTTGAATCCGAAGGAGGCGGTTTCGCTGGCGGTCTCATCTTTCATGGCCGCGGACCATAGCGGCGGCGCAGGGGGGCGGCTATATCGGAGCGTCATGGTTTCGCGTTTGATTTCCGACATTTCGCCGCATGCCTGAGCTCCCGGAGGTGGAGACCGTGCGGCGTGGGCTGGCGCCGGCTTTGGTCGGGCGCAGGATCACGCGCGCGCGCACCAAGCGAGCCGATTTGCGCTTCCCGTTCCCGCCGCGCTTCGCCGCGCGCTTGAGTGGGAGACGAGTCGATGCTTTGCAGCGTCGGGCGAAATACCTTCTCGCCTACTTGGACGACGGCGCCGTCTGGATCACCCATCTCGGCATGACCGGCCGTTGGTCGATCCTCGGCGCGAGTCAGCAGCCGGGCGATTTCTACTACGCCGAACCGCCCGATCCGACGCACACGCATGTCATCGTCGAAACCGAAGACGGCGCGCGGCTCGAATTTAACGATCCGCGCCGCTTCGGTTACATGGATTTGATTCCTGAAGCCGAACTCGACGCTCATCCCTTCTTCAAAGGCATGGGGCCCGAGCCGCTGGGCAACGCATTTCACGAGGCGTACCTGAAGCGCGCGCTCACCGGCAAAAAGACCAGCGTCAAGGCGGCGTTGCTCGATCAACGCGTCGTCGCGGGGCTCGGCAACATCTATGTCGTCGAAGCGTTGCACCGCGCCGGAATCGCGCCGGCAAAGTCCGCAGGCCGCATTTCCGCGCCGCGTTTGGAAAAGCTCTTTCACGCCATCCGCGCGGTGCTCGAAGAGGCGATCGAAGCGGGCGGCTCAACCTTAAGCGATTACGCCGCCGTGGATGGCGCGCAAGGCGGCTTCCAGCATCGCTTTCGCGTTTACGGCCGCGAGGGCGACCCCTGCGCGACAGAAGGTTGCGGCGGCACAATCAAGCGCGCCGTGCATAGCGGCCGCTCGACGTTTTGGTGCCCCAGATGCCAGCGCTGAATAAGGAGCGCCGGCAGGGACGCCAGCGGCCGGACGATGCTACCCTCGCCCAATGAGTCGCCTCTTTTTCCTCGCCGCTATGATTTGCGCTGCGCCTGCGCACGCGGAGACCAGCTTCTTCGCAGACATCCCTGATTTGCCCTTGCCCTCGGGCTTTGCCGAAGCTCAGACCGGACCTAGCTTCCATGCTGGCGACGGACGCCTTGTGTTTGCAGAAGCCGTGGGCGCCGGCGACGGTCTCGCCGTGCGCGATTTCTACTATGACACCCTGCCGCAGCTCGGCTGGTCTCAAAGTGCGGAAAACGGCGCCGTGGTGTTCCAGCGCGGCCGCGAGCGGCTCCACCTTTTCCTGATCCGCGAAGGCGAGGATCGCATCCGCGTGCGGGTCCAACTCGCGGTGCAGCCTGCGTCGATGAACGCGGATTGATTTTCGCGTCCCGGCGGCGCAATCACGCCTCATGACCTACGAAAATATTCTCGTCGAGACCGATGCTGGCGTCGGCGTTATCCGCCTCAATCGCCCGAAGGCGCTCAACGCGCTGAACGATGCGCTGATCGCCGAACTCGGCGCAGCGCTCGATGCGTTCGAGGCGGACGATGCGATTGGCTGCATCGTCATCACCGGCTCCGAAAAAGCCTTCGCCGCAGGCGCTGACATCAAGCAAATGGCGGAGAGCCAATTCGCCGATCTCTACGCCCGCGATCCGTTCCAGAATCTCGAACGCGTGGCGCGCACGCGCAAGCCGATGATTGCCGCGGTCGCAGGCTACGCGCTCGGCGGCGGCTGCGAGCTTGCGATGATGTGCGATTTCATTATCGCGGCCGAGAACGCGAAGTTCGGCCAGCCGGAAATCACGCTCGGCGTCATGCCCGCGTGGGGCGGTTCGCAGCGGCTGACGCGCTCGATCGGCAAAGCGAAAGCGATGGATCTGTGCCTCACCGGCCGCATGATGGACGCCGCCGAAGCTGAGCACGCAGGCCTCGTGGCGCGCATTGTCCCCGCCGATAAGCTCATGGAAGAAACGCTCTCCGCCGCGAAGAAAATCGCCTCTTTCGGCCGGCTCTCAAGCATCGCCAACAAGGAGGCGGTGAACGCCGCCTTCGAGACCTCATTGAACGAGGGTTTGAAGCTGGAACGGCGCTTATTTTACAGCCTGTTTGCGACTGAAGATCAGAAGGAAGGCATGGCCGCCTTCATCGCAAAGCGGGCGCCCGATTTTAAGCACCGTTGAGGGTTTGACGGCGGCCCTGGCGCCAGCTATTACCCGCCGCTTCGTTAGCGAAACCACATTCTCGGAACTGACACATGGCGAATACGAAGTCCGCAAAGAAGGCGATCCGCGTCATTGAAGGCCGCACCGCGGTCAACAAAGCGCGCCGCACCCGCATGCGGTCGACGTGGCGCACCGTGGAAGAGGCCATCGCATCGGGCGATGCAAAGACAGCCGCAGACGCGCTTCGTGCAGCGGAATCCGAGACGATGCGCGCCGTGACTAAGGGCGTGGTTCACAAAAACCTAGGCAGCCGCAAAGTTTCCCGCTTGTCCAAGCGAGTCGCGGCGCTTTCGAACAGCAAATAAGCGATTCTCGCGGCTGTTCCGGCGGCGTTCTCGTCGTCTCTCACACACGAATCTGCAAGCTTCAGATGGCTCCAAACATCGCGAAAAACGGTGAATTATCATCCGTGTACGGTGCATCTAGCACCTGCGGACTAGCCTCATATAGCTTAGCAAATACAACGACATAGGCCTGCTCACTCGGAGCTGTGGAAAGTGTCGAATTGGTAAACAAAGTCTTGTTGACGGGTTCATTCGAACGGCGCATCGTTTCGCTTGTTCGGCGAGCTTACGCGCTGTTCGACCCCTCTGGGATGCCGATGCGGTAGCATCGGGCTGAAAATACCATTCAGCTCGAACAGGAAAGCTGCGTTTGCCGGACGGGGCTGAATTCATAAACGATTCACGCGGGGGTTGGCATGGATCAAAGCGAAGAAGCCCGCCGTCACACGGCGGGATTAGGGGCGGCGCGAGCTTTTGAGCTGGTCCGCAAGGAATTACTCACCGAGTTCGGGGCGGATTTCTTCCGCTCCTATATCGATCCGCTGCGGTTGGTCGCTGAGATGGACGGGGTGCTTCTCTTCCGCGCCGGTTCGCGCGTAGCGCAAGATCGCCTGCGCCAGCAGGTCCAGCACCGGCTTGAGGCGCGCATGCGCATCTACGCGCCGAGCATGGGGCCGACGCAAATTCTGCTCGAGCACGAGATCCCGGAAGACGTCCGCGCGCTCGCTGACGCCCGGATTGACCCGGCGCGTCCGGCGCCGGCCGGCGAGGCCCAGCGCTTGCCGCCGCTCGGGTTCGATAATTTCTGCGTTGACGAGACTAACCAGCGCCCGTTCGCCGTAGCGCAGATGATCGCGTCGGGCGCCAGCGTGTTCCCAACTTGGCTCGTCCACTCGCCGCCAGGCTGCGGCAAGACGCATCTTTTGACGGCCATCGCGCGGGAGGCGTCGTCGCAGGGCCGCAAGGTGCTGATGCTGACCGGCCAGGAATTCCTCGAACAGTTTCAGAGCGCCCTGCACAAGAAGCGCGACTCGTCGGCTTTCAAGGACATGATGCGCGCGCCGGACGTGCTGATCGTTGACGACTTTCACCGCATCTGCGGCAAGAAGGCGACTGAAGAAGAAGCGTTCGACACGTTCTACGACGTCACGCGCCGCGGCGGCCAAGTGATCCTCGCAGCCAATCACGGCGCGGAAGGTTTGGAAGGTCTTGACGATACGCTGCGCGCGAAATTGAAGGGCGCTGCAGCGAGCGAGATCACAGAACCCGGCCCAACATTACGCCGTCGTATTCTCGATCAGCGTGTTGCTTTTCACGCACGTGCAACTGCGGGCTTCAGCGTTGCAGCGGAAGCGCTGGACATGATCGCGGATCGGATGCACGTCACCGGCCGCGAGCTCGACGGCGCCGTGTGCCAATTGCTCATCGAGTGGAAAATTTCTGGAGGGACAACCGTGACGCTAGACGCCGCCGCCACCGCTCTGCAAAGCAAATTGTCCGACGCAGCGGAGCGCCGCATCACCGTGCAGCTGGTGCAAAAGGTCGTCGCACGTCACTACAACATGACGCCGGCGCAATTGCTAGAACGCACCCGCCGTCACGCCATCGCCCGGCCGCGCCAAGTGGCGATGTATCTCGCCTGCAAGATGACGCACGCGTCGTTGCCGGATATCGGCCAGCGCTTCGGCGGCTTCGATCACACCACGATCATGTACGCGCGCGATCGTATCGGCGCGCTCGCCGAGGCCGACCCGAACCTGAAGGCCGAGTTGGAAAATGTCGCGCGCACCATCCGCCGCGAACCCTGACTCTGGGCGGGCGGCGCCAAGCCGCCCCAACGGCTTGCATTTGGGGCTTTAGCATCCCCCTCTTTCTGCTAGTTTCTCACCCCCTGCGGGCGCCGACTCGGCCCCTCGGGGGGTAATTGTTTTTCCGCCCCCGGCCCGGCCGGCGCGGCGGGAGAGGGGCAGGAAGAAAAAATGCGGCTCACCATCGAGCGCTCGGCGCTCTTGAAAGCGCTCAATCACGTTCAGAGCGTCGTCGAACGCCGGAACACGATCCCAATCCTTTCAAACGTGCTGGTCTCTGCGCAGGGCGATTCTTTGCGGCTCACGGCGACCGATCTCGATATCGAGATCGCCGAATCGGCGCCGGCCGAAGTCGAGCGCCCCGGCCAAACCACCGCGCCGGCGAATTATCTCTACGATTTCGTCCGCAAGTTGCCCGATGGCTCGGCGGTGAAGCTCGACGTTTCCGGCGATGATCCGCGCCTGTTCATCTCCGCCGGCAAGTCGCGCCTGCATCTGCCGATCCTGCCAGCCGGCGATTTCCCCGCAATGCCGTCTGACGGCTTCGAGACGCGCTTTGAAATTGAACCGACTGAACTCGCGCGCCTCGTCGACAAGACGCGCTTTGCCATCTCCACGGAAGAGACGCGCTATTATCTGAACGGCATCTTCTTTCACACCGTTGAGCAGAACGGCGCGAAACTTCGCGCGGTCGCCACCGACGGTCACCGCCTTGCGCTTGCCGACGCTCCCGCGCCCAAAGGCGCGGCCGGCATGCCCGGCGTCATCGTACCGCGCAAAACCATCAACGAACTGAAGCGCCTGCTCGATGACGCGTCCGACATGGTTGAAATCGCCGTCTCGCCGCAGAAAATCCGCTTTGCGCTCGGCGATGCGGTGCTGACATCGAAGCTGATCGACGGCTCGTTCCCGGAATACGCGCGCGTCATTCCCAAGGGCAATGCCAAGAAACTGAAGATTGACAACAAGCAATTCTCCGAAGCCGTCGATCGTGTCGCCACCGTGTCCGCCGAACGCTCGCGCTCGGTGCGGCTGGCGATCGAGAAAGATAAAGTCACGCTCACCGTGAACAATCCTGACGCGGGCGTCGCCACCGAAGATTTGCCGGCCGACTATAGCGACGAGGCGATGGAGATCGGCTTCAACGCCAAATATCTCCTCGATGTCGCCCAACAGATCGAAGGCGCCGAGGCCGTGTTCGAACTCGCCGATTCCGGCTCGCCGACGCTTGTCCGCGATGAAGCCGACGATCAGGCGCTCTACGTGCTGATGCCGCTGAGGGTGTAGGCGGCGGCGCGCACCTGATAAGCTCTGCATCGTGACAGACACACCCATTCCCGGGGCGCCGAGCAGCGGCGAACCCGGGACCCATAAACGCAATTGTGTCCAGGCTTGCGCCTTGGTTGGATGCAGTCGTGTTTATGGGTCCCGGACTTGGCGCTGCGCGCCAATCGGGGAATGGGTGGTCGGGGCGTGCGATGCATAGTCTCTACGTCTCGCGGCTGACGCTCACCGATTTTCGCAATCACGCCGCGCTCGATCTTCAACTCGATGCGCGTCCCGTATGCCTCTTCGGCCCTAACGGCGCCGGCAAAACCAACGTCCTCGAAGCGCTTAGCATGCTGGCGCCGGGCAGGGGTCTTAGGAGCGCCTCGCTGGTCGATGTCGCGCGCGCCGGCGATGAAATGCGCACGCAGCCTTGGGCAGTCTCCGCGCGCATCGTGCAGGACGAGGAGGAGACCGCGATCGGCGCCGGCGCCGAGCGCACGCCCGAAGGCGGCGTCAAGCGCATCACCCGCCGCGACGGCCAACCCGCCACAGCAATGGAACTCGCCGAGGCCGCGCGCATGACATGGCTGACGCCGGCGATGGACCGGCTGTGGTCCGGCCCGGCCGGCGACCGGCGCCGCTTCTTCGATCGCTTGACGCTCGCGCGCGCGTCCGAACACGGCTCCGCGGCCGCCCAATACGAGCGCGCGATGCGCGAACGTCAGCGCCTCCTCAGTGACCGGGTCTATGACGACGCCTGGCTCGGCGGGCTGGAGCGCGAAATGTCCGCACACGGCGCCGCCATCGCCGCCGCGCGTGTGGAAACCATGCGGCGCCTGCAGGACGCCATTGACGCGCGCCCCGAAGGGCCGTTCCCAAAAGCGCTGCTCGCGCTCGAAGGTTTGTTGGAGGCGCGCTTTGAAGCGGGATCGAAGAGCGCCGATGTGGAAGAGGATTTCGCCGAACTGCTCCGCGACGTACGCGGCCGCGACGCCGGCGCCGGCCGCGCGCTCGATGGCCCGCATCGCAGCGACCTGAAAGCGCGCCACGCCGCTAAAGGCATGGACGCCGACCAATGCTCCACCGGTGAACAAAAGGCGCTGCTGCTGGGCGTCACCCTGGCGCAAGCGCGCGCGCTGGCCGACGACATCGGCGCCGGCCCTTCGCTGATCCTCATCGACGAAGCCGCCGCCCACCTCGATTCCGTGCGCCGCGCAGCTTTGTTCGAGGAATTGCTCGCCAATCCTGGGCAAGCCTGGCTCACGGGTACGGACGAAAGCTTGTTCGAAGCGTTCGGTCCACGCGCGCAGATGTTCGAAGTGCGCGACGGCGCGGTGATGACGGCCTAGGCGGCGCGCCGCTCTTCATTGGTGTCGAGATCGGCTGGCACGCTTAGTGAAAACGCGGAGCCTTTGCCGGGCTCGCTCGTCACCTTGACGTCGCCGCCCATCGCTTGCGCGAACTTACGTGTGATCGCAAGGCCAAGGCCGGTGCCGCCGAAACGCCGCGTGACGCTCGCGTCGGCTTGCATGAACGGCTGGAACAGGCGGGCGATTTCCGCCGCCGACATGCCGATGCCAGTGTCGATGACGTCGAAGCTTAGCCAATCGCGCCCACCACGCCGTTCGCGCCGCGCGCGCAGCACGACCTCGCCGCCGCTGCTGAACTTTACCGCGTTCGACAATAGATTCAGCAGGCATTGCTTGATCTTAAAGCCGTCGCCGCATGCTACTCCCATCTCGCTCCCGAACTCGCGGCGCAGCGCAACGCCGCCCGCCGCCGCCGACGGCGCGACGGCATCAAGCGCCTCGCTCAGCAATTGCGTCACCGAGAAATCAGTCTGCTCAAGATCGACGCGTCCAGCGTCGATTTTGGAGAGGTCGAGAATATCCGAGATGATATTCATTAAGTGACGCGCGGCGGCGACGACGCGCGCTGCGTCCTGCGCGGTTTCCGGATGCGTGTCGCCTGCATCCTCCTGAATGATCTCGCCATAGCCGATAATGGCGTTGAGAGGCGTACGAAGCTCGTGGCTCATGTTGGCTAGGAATTGCGACTTGGCGGCGCTTGCCGCTTCCGCCTGAGCCGCAAGTTCGGTCTGCCGTTCGGCCAGCGCCGTAAGTTCGGCTGTGCGCGCGGCCACCATGTCCCGCAGACGCAGGTTCTCAAGCCGCCGCCGATCCGAGAGGTAGTAGTCTGCCAGCGCGGCCGCGAGCGCAAACAGCACGCACAGCAGCGATGCGAACCCGACAACCACCCCGAGCATCATCTGCGACAAGCCCTCAGGCGCCGCGGCGGCGCCGAGGGGCGTGAGCGTCAGCGCGCTCATCCCGGTGAAGTGCAGGCCGCAGATGGCGAGCACGCCGGGGCCGCCGGCGTGCAGGGCGCGCAGGCGATGGCTTGAGGTGAAAAAGACGCCATAAGCGGCGGCGGAGAACAGCACGCTCATGAAGACTGACGCCGCCACGAGCGCCGCATCCCATTGCATGATTGCCGCGACCTCGAGCCCGCTCATGCCGAAATAGTGCATGGCGACAATGCCGAGCCCGGCGCCCGCGCCGGCCAGCGTGCGAATGCGGAGGTCCGAAAAAGTGTACGCCGCCCAAACCGCAGCCGTCTGTGCAAGGAGGGAGATGGCGAGTGAGCCGAACAGCGGCAGAGCCGCAAACCGCAGCGGCAAGCCTACATCGTAGGCCGTCATGGCGACGAAATGAGTCGCCCAGACGCCAAGGCCAGCGACAATTCCGGCGCCAATTGTCCAATAGCGCCCAACGCCCTCGCGCCGCGCCATGGCCCGCTCCAGCAGGACGAACGCCGACACGCTGGTGACGGTGCAGATGAGCGCCGCCAGCAGCAGGAGCCACGGATTGTGCTCCAGCGATAAGCAAGCCAGTACGCGAAACATTAATCTGCCCTAAACGCCCGTCCGGACGCCGGCGTAGCGTTGAGCGTCGTGGAGCTAACGCTGCCCTAACGTGACTGTAAGAGGCCGCGCCTTCCCCTGGGGCGCCAAACGCGCAGGTGACAACCGCTCCGATTTTTGGTGCGATGCGCGCAGAAGAGGCGCTCCCCATGGCCAACCCAAACTATCTCAGCCGGCACAACCCGGATTACGTGTTCGACTACGATCCAAACGAGGATCCGTGGACGACGGATCTCTCGACGCTGGACATGAGCCGCGGCGAGCGCTTTCGCGAAAACACGTTCGAGCCATTCTTCGAACGCCTGCGCAAAGAGACCCGGTTCACTACTGCCCGGACAGCCTCAACGGGCCGTATTGGTCTGTCACCAAGTACAACGACATCATGGCGGTGGACACAAACCACCAGGCCTTCTCTTCCGAGCCTTCCATCGTGCTGTTCGATCCGGAGGAAGATTTCCCGCTGCCGATGTTCATCGCTATGGATCCGCCCAAGCACGACGTGCAGCGCAAAACCGTCTCGCCGATCGTGGCCCCCAACCACCTTGCGCAGCTTGAGCCCATCATCCGCGAGCGCGCCGTGGGTCTGCTAGATTCCGTGCCGCGAGGCGAAGTGTTCAACTGGGTCGATAAAATCTCGATCGAGCTGACCACGCAGATGCTGGCCACCTTGTTCGATTTTCCCTGGGAGGATCGACGTAAGCTGACGCGCTGGTCCGACGTCGCCACTGCGGCGCCGGGGCAGGGCGTCGTCGAGAGCGACGAGCAGCGGCGCGAAGAGCTCATGGAGTGCCTGAGCTATTTCATGAATCTCTGGCAGCAGCGCGCCAGCGAACCGCCGAGGGCCGATCTCATCTCCATGCTCGCGCACGGTGAAAGCACCAAGAACATGCCGCCGCAGGAATTCCTGGGCAATCTTGTGTTGCTGATCGTCGGCGGCAACGACACGACGCGCAATTCCATCACCGGCAGCGTCTATGCGCTCAGCAAATTCCCGGAGCAATTCGCGAAGCTGAGGGCAAACCCTGCGCTCATTCCATCGCTAGTGTCGGAGACGATCCGGTGGCAGACGCCGCTCGCCTACATGCGCCGCACTGCGATGCAAGACATTGAACTGGGCGGTAAACTGATCCGCGAAGGCGATAAGGTCGTGATGTGGTATGTGTCCGGCAATCGCGACGACGAGGTGATCGCCAATCCCAACGATTTCGACATTGAACGCGAGAATGTGCGCCGCCACCTCTCGTTTGGCTTTGGCATTCACCGCTGCGTCGGCAACCGCCTCGGCGAAATGCAGCTCAGGATCGTGTGGGAGGAAATCCTCAAACGCTTCGATAAAATCGAAGTGATCGCGGAACCAAAGCGCGTCTATTCTTCATTCGTGAAGGGCTACGAATCGCTTCCCGTCAAAATTCACGCCTAGCAGGCGAGTCCCGCGCCACACTGTGTCCTTCACGCCAACGTGCGGGCGGCATCGCAGCATCAGCAGCAAAGGCCCGGAACGCCGCTCATGACGTGACGTTCTCGGCGCACCATGACCAACGATCTGAATATCCGCCCCGCCGCCCGCGCTATCGAGCCTGGGTTGAGCGATGTGTTCGACCAGTTGAATACGCAGGTTAACCGCGATCATCCGCACGAAGGCGTCCGCCTCGGCGTCTTGCTCAGCGCCGCCGGCCGCCGCTCCTACGGGCCGCTGCTGCTGGTGATCGGGCTCTTTGCTATTTCGCCCGCCACCATCCTCCCCGGCATGACCAGCATCGCCGCTGCGATCACCCTGTTGGTGGCGGCGCAGATGGCGTGCGGTATGCGCCGCCCCTGGCTGCCCCGGCAGGTGCTCGAAATGCGGGTTCCACGGGGCACGTTTTTCGCCTTCCTCGACCGCGCGCGCCCGCAAGTGGAGCGAATGGAAGGCGATCTGGTCCGTCCGCGCCTGGAGGTGCTGACGCGCGGCCCTTTCATGTACCTGGTGGCGTTCTGCGTAGTCGCAGCCGCCCTGATTACGTTCCCACTGTCGGTCATCCCGTTTGCGCCGCTGGCGCCGGGCTTCGCCGTGGTGCTGTTCGCCATCGGCATGATCGCCCGCGACGGCTTGTTGCTGGGTCTCGGCGTTGCACTGACCGCCGCTGCAATGTGGCTTGCGAGCCCCATTCTGATCAACGCTTGGCCGCTCTAAATTGACCGCAGTTGCGCGGCCAAAAACCGCCTGAGCGCGAAGACTTTTGGACCTGCGTTCTCTATATTGGGGGATGTTTTCCAACACGATTCGACGCCCATGAACGCGCCCCAAAACGCACCGTTGAGCACGCCTGACTACGGCGCTGAATCCATCAAAGTTCTCAAAGGCTTAGATGCGGTACGAAAGCGGCCGGGGATGTATATTGGAGATACGGACGATGGGTCCGGGCTCCATCACATGGTCTATGAGGTCGTCGACAACGCGATCGACGAGGCGTTGGCGGGACATGCGACGCGGGTCGAGGTGATTTTGCACCCGGATGGCTCCGCGGAAGTCACCGATAACGGGCGCGGCATCCCGACCGACATTCACAAGGAAGAGGGAGTCTCGGCCGCTGAGGTCATCATGACCCAACTCCACGCCGGCGGTAAGTTTGACCAGAATTCCTACAAGGTCTCCGGCGGCCTTCACGGCGTCGGCGTCAGCGTCGTCAACGCGCTGAGCGAATGGCTCGACCTGCGTGTCTGGCGCGACGGCAAAGAGCACTTCATGCGCTTCGCCCACGGTGACGCTGTCGAGCCGCTCAAGATCACCGGCGACGCGCCGCCCGACGAAGGGAAGCCCCGCCGCGGCACCGGCGTGCGATTCCTCGCCAGCACCAAGACTTTCACGATGGTGGAGTACGATCGCAAGACCATCGAACACCGCCTGCGCGAACTGGCGTTTCTGAATTCCGGCGTGCGCATCATCTTCAAGGATCTGCGCGGCCCCGAGCCGTTCGAGGAAACGCTGTTCTACGAAGGCGGCGTCAAAGCCTACGTCGCCCACCTCGACCGCTCGCGCACCGCCGTCATCCCGGAAGCCATCTACGTCATTGGCGAGCGCGACGGCATGACCGTCGAAGCCTCGATGCAGTGGAACGACGGTTACCACGAGAACACGCTCTGCTTCACCAACAACATCCCGCAAAAGGATGGCGGCACGCACTTGGCCGGTTTCCGCGGCGCGCTGACGCGCGTGGTGAACAATTACATGCAAAGCTCCGGCATCGCCAAAAAGGAAAAGGTTGAGATCACCGGCGACGATGCGCGCGAAGGGCTCACCTGCGTGCTCTCGGTGAAAGTGCCCGATCCGAAATTTTCGTCGCAAACGAAGGAAAAGCTCGTTTCCTCCGAAGTGCGGCCGGTGGTCGAAAACCTGGTCGCGGAAACGCTGACGCAATGGTTCGAGGAAAATCCCGCCGCCGCCAAAACCGTTATGGCGAAAATCGTGCAAGCCGCCGCTGCCCGTGAAGCGGCGCGCAAGGCGCGCGAAATGCGCCGCAAGTCGACGCTCGATATCTCCTCGCTCCCCGGCAAGCTCGCCGATTGCCAGGAGAAAGATCCGGCGAAGTCGGAAATTTTCATCGTCGAAGGTGACTCGGCCGGCGGCTCCGCCAAGCAGGGACGCAACCGCGATTACCAAGCCGTGCTGCCGTTACGGGGCAAAATCCTCAACGTCGAACGCGCGCGTTTCGACAAAATGCTGTCGTCAGACCAGGTTGGCACGCTGATCACCGCGCTCGGCGCCGGCATCGGCCGCAGTGAAGGCGACATCGACCTGAACAAGCTGCGCTACCACAAGATCATCATCATGACCGACGCCGACGTCGACGGCGCCCACATCCGCACGCTGCTGCTCACATTCTTCTATCGGCAGATGCCGGAATTGATCGATGGCGGCTTCATCTACATCGCCCAGCCGCCGCTCTACAAAGCCAGCAAAGGCAAGAGCGGGCGTTACCTCAAGGACGAATCCGAGTTCGAGGGCTATTTGATTGAAGAAGGCGCCGCCGGCGCCGTGCTGGAAACCGCAACGGGGCTGCAGATCGCCGGCGACGATCTAAAGCGCCTCGCCCGCGAAGCCATCGCGGTTCAGACCTTGGTGAAGCGCCTGCATCAGCGCGCGCCCGATTCCGTGCTGGGCCACGCCGTGCTCGCCGGCGCCTTCGCGCCCGAAGCGGGCGACGCGGAAGCGCAAGACGCAGCGCGCCGTCTCAATGTCATCGCCGAAGAGGGCGAAGCAACTTGGTCGGGCCGCTTCGATCCGGATCATGCTTTGGTGCTCGAGCGCATCGTGCGCGGCGTCGCCGAGCGTTGGGTGATGGACAAGCTCTTCCTGCAATCGGCCGACGCGCGCCGCCTAGCGGACCGCGCGCCCGCTCTGCGCGAAACCTATATGGGCCCCGCCACGCTCCGCCGCGGCAGCGAAAGCATGCCGGTGCACGGCCCGCTTTCGCTGCTGAAAGCGATCGAGGACGCCGGCCGCAAGGGCATTTCGGTGCAGCGCTACAAGGGTCTCGGCGAAATGAACGCCGAACAACTCTGGGAAACCACGCTCGACCCGGAAATTCGCAATTTGCTCCAAGTCAGAGTCGATCACGCCGACAGCGCCGACGAAATGTTCTCCAAGCTGATGGGCGACGTCGTCGAACCCCGCCGCGAATTCATCCAGGAATTCGCGCTCGAAGCGGATGTGGACGCTTAGGGCGATAGGGGCGGCGGCCGCGCTTGAACCGTCCTTAGCGTCTGATCTGGCCATTGCCGCGCACGACGTATTTGAATGTCGTCAGCTGCTCGGCGCCGACGGGGCCGCGCGCGTGCAGGCGGCCGGTGGCGATGCCGATCTCGCCGCCGAATCCGAACTCGCCGCCATCGGCAAATTGCGTCGAGGCGTTGTGCATCACGATGGCGCTGTCCACCTCGCGCAGGAATTTCTCGGCCGCCGCTTCGTCTTCGGTGATGATCGCATCGGTGTGCTGCGAGCCGTAGAGGCCGATCATGGCGATGGCTTCGTCGAGGCCGGCCACGGTGCGAACGGCGAGAATGGGCGCGAGATACTCGGCGCTCCAGTCTTCGGTCGTCGCGCGCTTCATTGGCCAAACGCGCTGCGCCTCCGGCCCGCCGCGCAGCTCGCAGCCCAATTTCTCCAGCGCCTCAGCGATCGGCGGCAATAGCCGCGCCAGCACGTCGCGATCGATCAGCAGCTTTTCCGTTGCGCCGCAAACCGAGACGCGCCGCATCTTCGCGTTGACGACGATCTCGAGTGCTTTCTCTGGATCAGCGGCGGCGTGAACGTAAGTGTGGTTCACGCCCTCCAGGTGCGCAAACACCGGCACCCGCGCCTCCGCCTGCACCCGCGCCACCAGCGACTTGCCGCCGCGCGGCACGATCACGTCGATCGCGCCGTTCAGGCCTTCCAGCATCATGCCGACCGCCGCCCGATCCGTACTCGCGACGACCTGCGCTGCGTCTTCGGTGATCCCGGCGTCGCGCAACGCATCCTGCAACGCGGCCCCAATCGTGCTTACGCTTTTGGCGCTGTCGCTGCCGCCGCGCAGGATGATGGCGTTGCCGGCCCGCAGCGCCAGCGCCGCCGCGTCAGCTGCAACGTTGGGCCGGCTCTCGAAGATCATGCCGATGACGCCGATCGGCGTGCGCACCCGGGCGATGCGCAAGCCGTTCGGCCGCGCCCATTCCTCCATCGTCGCGCCGACAGGATCAGCCAGCGCGGCGATGGTCTCTATGCCGCCGGCCATCGCCTCGATGCGCGCATCATTCAGCATCAATCGATCAACGAAGCTCTCAGCCAAGTCGCGCTGCTTGGCGGCGGCGACGTCGCGTGCGTTGGCGGCGAGAATCTCTGCTCTGCGTGCGCGCAGGTGAAACGCCATCGCCTTCAGCGCGGCGGTGCGTTGTTCGCTGCTGGCCGATGCGATCGCGCGCGCGGCCTTGCGCGCACGCTGGCCGAGTGCGCGCATCTCTTCGAACAGGGGAGAGGAGCTGTCATCCACGCCGTCACTATAAGGCGGCTTGGCCGCGCGGCGCCATGGGGCTCAGCTCAACACTAGATCATCCGCATGCACCAAGGCGGCGCCGGCGGCGTAGCCCAAAGTCTCCGCGATGGCGTCCGAACGTAGCCCCTTGATCCGCACGGCGTCCGCCGCATCGTAGCGCGCGAGCCCGCGGCCAATTTCAGCGCCCGCCGCGCTCAAAATGCGCACGGCGTCGCCTTTCTCAAACCCGCCCTCAACGCGCAGCACGCCCGCCGGCAAGAGGCTCTTGCCCGCGCGCAGGGCGGCCGCCGCTCCATCATCGATGATGAGCGCGCCCTGCGGCGCGAGGTGGCCGCCGATCCAGGCTTTGTAGGCCGCTTGCGGCGTCGCGTGCGGTAGAAACCATGTCGCGCGGGCGCCGCTGCGGAGCCGGGTCAGCGGCTTGGGCTCGCCGCCCTTGGTGATCACCACGGCGCAGCCGGCGCGCGTGGCGATCTTCGCCGCCTCGATCTTCGTGCGCATGCCGCCCGAGCCTACCCCGGCCGCTTTGTTCGCGCCGCCCGCCATGGCTTCGATGCGCGCATCGATCTCGCGCACCTCCGGCACGAACGGCGCCGCCGCGTCGATGCGCGGATCGCGCTCATAAAGCCCGTCTATGTCTGAGAGCAGGATCAGCGTGTCGGCGGAGATCATCTGCGCGGTGCGCGCGGCCAGGCGATCATTGTCGCCGTAGCGGATCTCCGCCGTAGCGACCGTGTCGTTCTCGTTGATGATCGGCACGGCGCCGAGATCGAGCAATGTCTCCAGCGTCGCCCGCGCATTGAGCCAGCGGCGCCTGCGCTCGGTGTCGTCCGGCGTCAGCAGGGCTTGCGCGACGGGCATGCCGTGACGCGCGAACGCCTCTTCATATGCCGCCAGCAAGCGCGCTTGGCCCGCGGCGGCCGCAGCCTGCTTCTCCTCCAGCCGCAAGTTGCGCGAAAGTCCCAGCACACTGCGCCCCAGCGCGATCGCGCCGGAGGAGACGATCACCACGCGCTGGCCGCGCGCGCGCGCCTCGGCGACATCATCCGCCAAGGCCG
>JACMMP010000001.1 GCA_014378995.1 Hyphomonadaceae bacterium | reverse complement strand
GGCAGACGCCGGCTGCGGACGTTGCCGTGCGCGGCGACAACCTCTTCGCGGCGCTGGCGCGAAGACGGTTGGGTGACGCGCAGCGCGCGTAATCTCGCTTGTCTCACCATGTTCAGCGCTGGGGCCCCGATCGAACGTATTGCGCGCTTTTATGAGCGATGAACGCACTCTCGTTATGATGACGCGCAGGCCCGTCATGGGGCAAGGTAAGCGTCGGCTTGCGGCGGACGTTGGCGATTTGACGGCGCATCGCTTTCAATGTGTCTCGCTTGGCCGCCTGCTCCGCGAGCTTGGCCCGGACTCGCATTGGCGGCTTTGGTTGGCCATCACGCCTGACGAACCTCTTCAGTTTCCGGGCGCCGATCACGTGATCGGGCAGGGTGAGGGCGATCTTGGCGAGCGCATGACGGGCCTTTCCGTACGATTGGCGCCCGGCCCTTTGATCTTTATCGGCAGCGATGCGCCTGAGGTCGCGCGCGCTGACATCGATGCGGCGTTCGCCGCGCTGGAGCGGGGCGACGCCGTTCTCGGCCCAGCGCTCGACGGCGGCTACTGGCTGATTGGCTTTACGCACGCGCAGCGTCAGCATTTGCCGTTTTCGCGCGTTCGATGGTCGACGCCGCACGCACGCGCCGATACGCTCGACAACTTGGCTGGCAAGCGCGTCGAGATGCTGCGCGAACTGGAAGACGTCGACGACGGCGCAAGTTATCGGCGCTGGCGAGAAACGGCGGCGAGGAGGCGGGGCGCATGACTCGGATCAAGTCTTTTCTAGTCGGTGCGGCTTTATTCGTGTCGCTGGCCTTGCCGGTCTATTTCGCGGCTGCGGCGCTCGCCACGCGCTTTGGCTTGATTGATTGGCGTCTCGGATTTGGCACGCTGACGCTCGGATACGGACCAATGCTGCTGATGGGCGCAGCTGGGATCGCTGTCGTTGCGCTGCTGCTCGCCGTGTTCGTCAAGCCCCGGCGCGGCATCGCCATCGCGGTGGTGGCGCTCGTCATTCCCTTGCTCGCGCTTGGCTATGCAGGCTACGTCCGCAATCAAGCCGCTTCGATTCCGCCGATCCACGACATCGTCTCCGATGCGGCTGCGCCGCTGGCCTTCTCCGAACGCGTGCTCGCACTGCGCGCCGCCGTGCCGGACGGCAATCTGGTCGAGGCCGATCCGCATGTGCCTGACAATCCCCGCTTCGGCGCCGCGGGCGGCCAGTCCGCGCGCGCGTTGCAGCAAGCTGCTTATTCCGACATCCAGCCGCTAATCGTCGCCCGCCCGCCGGCCGAGGCGTTCGAGGCCGCTTTGGTCGCCGCCCGCGCACAAGGGTGGAGCATTGACGCCACCGACCCGGCGAGCGGCCGCATCGAAGCGAGCGTTCGCTCATTGTGGTTTGGCTTTGTCGACGACGTCGCGGTGCAGGTGTCGCCCGCAGATGGGGGATCGCGCATTGACGTGCGGTCGACCTCTCGCGTCGGCGTATCCGACCTTGGCGCGAACGCCAGGCGCGTACGCGCTTTCCAAAGCGAGTTCGAGTGATCGGGCAGGTAGTAAATTTCAGCGAGCCCTTCATTCGCTTTGGCGCCTTTGTTGGCGTGTTCTTGGCTATGGCTGTATGGGAGCTGCTGGCGCCGAGGCGGCCGCAAGCCATCCCGAGATCGCGACGATGGCCCGGAAATCTCGGACTTTCTGTTATCAACACGGTGGTTCTTCGCCTCGTCTTTCCAGCGGCAGCAGTCGGCGCGGCGATCTTCGCCGAATCCCGCGGCTGGGGCCTCTTTCAAGCGATCAATGCGCCAGCGGTAGTCGCGATAATTGGCTCGGTCGTCGCACTCGATCTTGTGATCTATCTGCAGCACCGGCTGTTTCATGCCGCGCCTCTTCTCTGGCGGCTTCACCGCCTGCATCACGCCGATCTTGAGTTCGACGTTTCAACCGGCGTGCGATTTCATGCGATAGAAATCTTGCTGTCGATGTTGATCAAGATCGGCGCCGTCATGGCCTTGGGAGCGCCTGCGGTCGCCGTCTTGGTATTCGAAGTTCTGCTCAACGCGACGACCATGTTCAATCATGCCAACGTTAAACTCGCCCAACCGCTCGATCGGATGTTACGTTTGATCGTGGTGACGCCCGACATGCACCGCGTGCACCACTCAGTGCATCATGAGGAAACGAACAGCAATTTCGGCTTCAATCTGCCATGGTGGGATCGGTTGTTTCGCACTTACCGCGCTCAGCCTGCGGACGGACACGATGATATGATCATTGGTCTTGAGCAATTCCGCGATCCGGCGGAGTTACAGCTCTCACGGATGCTGCTCCAACCGGCTCGCGACGTTGAAGCTTGACCTGATCGCCGCCCCACGGTCGTGCTGAAGAAGATCGCTCGTCGGCGCCGCACTGTTAGTGCAAGCAGGCACGGTCGCTTTGAGTCGAACGCGACACGATCTCTCGTGGCCATCGACTCAGAGCCACGAAGATATTTCCGCAAGCGGTTTCTTGACGCCGCCAAACGCGGGCACTTGGCAGTCTGCTTTGGGATATCCGGCCACCAGCAGGATGATGGGTTTCTCAGATGGCGGTCGACCACAAACCTCGTTGAGAAATCCCATAGGACTAGGGGTATGCGTGAGTGTGGCGAGTCCAGCGCAATGTAGTGCCGAAATCAAGAACCCCGTGGCGATGCCAACCGACTCTGGTACATAATAGTGACTGAACCGCTTGCCGTCTGGGCTAACACCGTATTTTTGCGCGAAGATTGCGATCAGCACGGGCGCCTCTTCGAGAAAGGGCTTGCTTGGATCCGTGCCGAGCGGCGCCAG
>JACMMP010000127.1 GCA_014378995.1 Hyphomonadaceae bacterium | reverse complement strand
TCGCGCAGCGCGAGGCGCTGTTCGAGTTCGATCAGCTTGTGCGTCAGCGCGCCTATGCGCCTGGATTGCATCCAGACCCAGGCGGCCAGGCCGAGTATGGCCAACCATTCCATTTGCGCCGCCCCTCACGCGCGATAGCGCGGCAGAATCCGGCACAGCGCGCGCCGTTGCAAGTGCTTGCGCCACTCAAGCGGCGAGGCTTTCCCCATCGAAGGGAGTTTGCGCGGGCGCGGCCCACGTGCTCAAAGCGGCCGCATGAGCTATGTGATTGATCCGCCCTCCCGGCCTGCCGTTTGTGTCCTCGACAGCGCGGCCAAATTCGCTGTGAGACGAATTTTCTGTGTCGGCCGCAACTATGCCGACCACGTCCGCGAGATGGGCAACAATCCCAAAAGCGAGCCGCCGATTTTCTTCACCAAGCCGGCGGATGCGGTGGTCGAAAGCGGGGCAGCCATTCCTTACGCCGTCAACACGTCGAACCTCCACTTCGAGGTTGAGCTGGTGCTGGCGATCGGCAAAGGCGGGGCCGGCATTGCGGCTGAGGCGGCGCCGGAGCACGTCTGGGGCTATGCCGTCGGCGTCGATCTCACCCGCCGCGACCGGCAAGCTGAAGCGAAGCAAGGCGGCGCGCCATGGGACGCGGCGAAGGCGTTCGACAATTCAGCGCCCGTTGGGGCGATCGCGCCGGTCGCCGGCGGCGCGCATCTGAATAAAGGCCGCATCTGGCTCGCCGTGAACGGCGAGACCAAGCAAGATGCGGATCTGAGCGACATGATCTGGACCGCGCCCGAGATCATCGCCCATCTTTCGCGATCCTGGACGCTGGCGGCGGGCGATCTCATTTTCACCGGCACGCCCGCCGGCGTGGGGCCGCTGCAAAGCGGCGATCAGGTGCGCTGCGGCGTCGAAGGCCTTGCCCCGCTCTCGTTCTCGATCATCTGACGCTGATCGCGCGCGATGAGGCGTTCGTCGCGTTTGTCCTTCGCGGTGGGATTGGCCGCGGTAAAGCAACGCCATGAAACAGCTTGCGCCGTTGTTTGTCCTTCTGGCCGCGTGCTCGCAAACCGCTGCGCCACCGCCGTCAGCTCAGCAAGTGTCGCTTGAACTCATGTGGCGCGCGACTGGACTCGCCAATCCCGAAAGCGCGGCGCTTTCGGCGGACGGGGCTTTCCTTTATGTGACCAACGTCAACGGCGAAGCGGACGCAAGGGACGGCAACGGCTTCATTGCGCGTGTTTCGACCGACGGGCGGGTGCTGCAGCGCGAGTTCGCGACCGGGCTAGACGGACCAAAGGGCGTCATGCTCGGAGGAGATGCGCTTTACGTGGCCGACATCAATCAGCTCGTCGTGCTCGACGCCGCAACCGGCGCCGTGCGCCGGCGCGTGCCGACGCCGGGCGCGCAATTTCTGAACGATCTCACGTTCTCGCCAGACGGCCAGGTGCTGATCGCCGATTCCGGCGCGGGGCGCATCTACGCGATCCGCACCGACACCCCGGAAATCTGGCTGGAGCACCCACTGCTCGCGTCGATCAACGGTTTTCTGCCGGAGCCGGAGCGGCTCGTGGTCACGACGATGCAAGGCCGGCTGCTGGCGATCGATTACCAAACGAAGGCGATCCGCGTGTTGGCGGAGGGTTTGGGAGACGCAGATGGCCTCGCAGCGCTCGGCGGCGGCCGCTATATCGTAAGCGAGTGGCCGGGACGCATGCATGTGGTCGCCGCTGACGGATCTCACGCGACGATCCTGGAGACAGCCGCCGAAACTCGCTATTTGAACGACTTTCTGCTGGTGGACGATGTGCTCTACCAACCGCATTGGGAGCCCAGCGAGTTCTCGGCCTACCGCGTCTCGGGACTGGCCGCCAACTGAGCTTGCCGCTGAGCGCCGTGCCGGGCTAGGTTGCGCCCGCAACGCGGAGGCGCAGACCTTGAAGTCCACCGACATCGGGAATCCCGATTACTTTCATAAGGTCGTGGACTGCCAGTGGGCTTGCCCCGCGCATACGCCGGTGCCGGAATATATCCGCCTGATTGCGGCGCAGCGTTACGCCGATGCGTACATGGTCAATTGGAAGTCGAACGTATTTCCGGGGATTCTCGGGCGCACGTGCGACCGGCCTTGCGAGCCTGCATGCCGGCGCGTGCGCGTGGAAGATGAGCCGGTGGCGATCTGTCGGCTGAAGCGAGTCGCGGCTGACAACAAAGGCGATGTGGAACACATGCTGCCGCCAAAGGCGGCGGCGAAGAACGGCAAACGCATCGCTTGTATCGGCGCCGGCCCGGCTTCGCTCACAGTGGCGCGCGATCTCCTGCCGCTCGGCTACGAAGTGCACATCTTCGACGCCGAGAAGAAGGGCGGCGGCATGATCCGCACCCAGATTCCGCGCTTCCGCCTGCCCGAAAGCGTGATCGACGAAGAGGTGGATTTTATCCTGCGCTACGAGCCGGTGACGCATTTCGGCACGCGGATTGACTCGCTCAAAGAGTTTTTGGCCCAGGGCTTCGACGCCGTTTTCGTCGGCACCGGCGCGCCGCGCGGGCGCGACCTGAATTTGCCCGGCCAAAAGGAAGCGGCGGCCAATATCCATATCGGCATCGACTGGCTCTCGAACGTTTCGTTCGAGCACACTGACAAGATCGGCAAGCGCGTCATCGTGCTGGGCGGTGGCAACACGGCGATGGATTGTTGCCGCACCTCGCGCCGTTTGGGCGGCGAGGACGTGAAGGTGATCGTCCGCTCAGGCTTCGACGAGATGAAAGCCAGCGCATGGGAAAAAGAAGACGCGATGCACGAAGGCATCCCGATCCTCAACTTCCTATCGCCGAAGGAATTTACCCACGAGAACGGCAAGCTCACTGGCGTGACGTTCACGAAAATGCATTGGGTCGAAGACGGCGGCCGCAAGAAGCTGGTCCCCACCGGCGAGCCGGACGTGCACTACGAATGCGATGACGTGCTGATGGCCGTCGGTCAGGAGAATTCTTTCCCCTGGATTGAACGCGATGTCGGCATGGAGTTCGACAAATGGGACATGCCGGTCGTCGACCCGGTGACGTTCCAGTCAACCATCCCCAACGTTTTCTTCGGCGGCGACGCCGCGTTCGGGCCGAAGAACATCATCTGGGCCGTCGCGCACGGGCACGATGCGGCGGTTTCAATTGACCTCTTTCTGAACGGCGGAGATGTCCTGCAGCGCCCGCCGCCGGGCACCTCGATGATGTCCACCAAGATGGGCATTCACGAATGGGCCTATGACAACGACGTCTCGCTCGACCTTCGCTACAAGGTGCCGCTGGTCGAGCCCGAAATTGCGCTGCGGAACGTCAAGATCGAAGTCGAGAAGGGCTACGATCAGCTGCTTGGCTACAAGGAAGCGCAACGCTGCCTGAATTGCGATGTGCAGACGGTGTTCGCGGCACCGCTCTGTATAGAATGTGACGCTTGCGTCGATATTTGTCCGATGGATTGCATCACGTTCACCGAGAACGGCGAAGAGACTGAGCTTCGACAGCGGCTGCAGGCGCCCGCGCTTAATGTCACGCAGGACCTCTATATCTCGGAGACGCTCCCGACCGGACGCATCATGGCCAAGGACGAAGACGTTTGTCTCCATTGCGGGCTCTGCGCCGAGCGCTGCCCGACGGGCGCCTGGGACATGCAGCACTTTTACCTGGAGATTTCGCACGCGGGGTGTGCGCCAAAATCTCCCGCCACGCGAAAACGCGAGCCCGCCCCGGCCTAGGGGAACCATTTACCGCCTCGTTCGTCTTGTCTTGGCCGTGCAGTGGCATAGTTTTGTGCCACGGCAGGGGATTTGTGTGTGTTGGTGCGCCTCGCGGCGCATATCGCGGCCGTCAGAATGGACGGTGGCCAAGAAGACGGCGCATCGACCTCTCGTAGGCCGCTTCGGCGCCGCTCATCACCATACGTTTGAGCAACCGAAGGGGAATACCCATGAAACTCCGTCTCGCCACTGCCTTGGCGCTCTCTCTCGCCTTTACGTCCGTATCCGCTCCGGCAGCGTTCGCGCGGGAGCCTGCGCAACAATTCCGTTCCGCCGAAGCGCGCACGTTCAGCACTGACGAACTGCAGCGTTACGGCCTGTCGGCTCAAGATGCGCAGTCTGTCGCTGCGTATCAGGCGGCCGGCTACACCGTGCAAACGATCACCCCGGAAGAAGCCGCGCAGTACAATGCCGGCCAATTCTCCAATAACCAATGGCTGGTGATTGGCTTGATCGTGGTCGTCGTTGTTGTCGTGGCCGCCGCCAGCTAATGCCAACGCGACGTTTACTCGTCGTGCCGCTGTTGTTGGCGCTGGCGGCGTGCGCGACCACACCCATGTCGAGCATGGATATGTTCGCGCAGCGCAGCGCCAGCAACAGCTTCGAATTTTTCGGCGGGTCAGTCGCCCCGCCGGAAACGTTGGTGCTGCCGGTCGCGCATGACCGGCAGACCAACACCGCCGCATGCGGCGCGCATGTGCTGGCCAGCGTCATCAATTATTGGCGCGGCGACGGCACGGTGTCGGGCGACGCAATCTTCGCCTCGCACACCCCCGCAGCGCCCGACGGGTATTCGATCGCCGAGGTCATGGCGCTTGCGCAGCAAAACGATCTCACCGCCAGCGCAGTGCGGCTGACCCCGGAAGACATCGTCCGCGAACTCGAAAGCGGGCGCCCGGTGCTGGTGCCGATTCGGGTGCCGTCCGTCTTTATCCAGCCCTGGTCGCTTCCGGGCGCAAATGTGCCTGTGCTGGGCTTGCCGGCTAACCTGATCACCTCACGCGTCGCCATGGTCTCGGAATGGACCGACACCGCCATGGTGAACCATTACGTGCTGGTGGTGGGGCATGACGGCGACAAGTTCGTCGTGGTCGAGCCGGTGCTGGGCTATCGAACCATCAGTTTTGACCGGCTGGGGCGCTACCGGCGCGATTTCAACAACGCCGCCGTCGTGTTTAGCGGCCCGCGTCCGCCCGCAGCCAACCGGGTGGAGACGCCGCCCCTCCGCGCCATGGGCTCGATGTAGCCGCAAGACCGCTGACGCGGCCCTTCAATTGCCCGCCGCGACCGGCTATGGATGGATCGTCGCAACGGGCGGGCGGTCCGCCCTGGCGACGGCCAAGAGGCGCACCGCTCTTTCATGACGAAGCCGATCGCCGCGACCAACGATTTTGTCGTCAAGTTCGCCAACGTAAACGGTTCGGGATCGGCTAGCGCGAACGGCTTGTTCGCCAAAGTGATCCTGCGCATGGGCGTGCCGGTAGGCGCGCGCAACATCTTTCCGTCCAATATCCAGGGGCTGCCGACCTGGTACGAGGTGCGTGTCTCCGAAGCCGGCTGGCTCGGCCGGCGCGGCGGCGTCGATCTCATGGTGGCTATGAACCCACAGACGTGGGTCGGCGACGTGCAGGAGATCCTGCCGGGCGGCTATCTCCTATACGATTCATCGAAGCCGTTGCCGGCCTCCAAGTTTCGCGACGACATCAATGTCATCGGCGCGCCGTTGACCGAGTTGATCGCCGCCGAGTTCGTCAACCCGCGCGAGCGGCAGCTGTTCAAGAACATCTGCTATGTCGGCGTCATTTCGCATTTGTTGGGCTTCGATCCAGAGCTCGTGAAGCAGCTGCTGACGCAGGAGTTCAAAGGCAAGGACAAGCTGATCCAGCCGAACTTCAAGGCGTTCGAACTCGGCCGCGCTTATGCCGAAGCCAATATCGCGCCGATCGGCCTTAAGGTGCGCACCTCCGATAAGGTCGGCGATCGCATCTTCGTCGAAGGCAATGACGCCGCGGCGCTTGGCGCGGTTTATGGCGGCGCAACGTTCTGCGCCTGGTATCCGATCACGCCGTCCACATCCCTGGCCGAGAGTTTCCAGAAATACTGCACGGCGCTTCGTAAAGACGGCGAAGGCAAGAACCGCTTCGCCATCGTCCAGGCCGAGGACGAGATTGCTTCGATCGGCATGGTGATGGGCGCGGGCTGGGCCGGTTCGCGCGCATTCACCTGCACCTCCGGCCCCGGCATTTCGCTGATGAACGAGTTCGTCGGCTTTTCCTACTACGCCGAGATTCCCGCCGTGATCTTCGACGTGCAGCGCGGCGGGCCTTCAACGGGCATGCCCACGCGCACGCAGCAATCGGATCTCATGCTCGCGGCTTACGCTTCGCACGGCGACACCAAGCACCCGCTGCTGTTTCCCGCCAATCCCACCGAATGCTTCGAGTTCGGCGCGATGGCCTTTGATCTCGCGGATTTCTTTCAAACAACGATTTTCGTAATGCTCGATCTCGATATCGGCATGCAGGAATGGCTGACCGAGCCCTTCAAGTGGGACGCGACCAAGAAACTCAATCGCGGCAAGGTGCTAACCTACGAACATCTGGAGCAGGGCGTCGAGTTCGGACGCTATCGCGACGTCGATGGCGACGCCGTGCCGTACCGGACTTATCCGGGCACACATCCGACCAAGGGCAGCTATTTCACGCGCGGCTCAAGCCACGACAAGGACGCGCGTTACTCCGAACGTGGCGAGGACTACACCGAGGGCATGCAGCGCCTCCTGCGCAAGTGGGAGACGATGAAGAAGCATCTGCCGGCGCCGATTGTGCGTGCAGCGCAGCGACGCACGCCCGATGGCGTTCTTTATATCGGCTCGACCGGGCCCGCCATGAAGGAAGCGCATCATACGTTGGACGAGCTCGGCATTCATCTCGATTCGATGCGCATCCGCGCGTTTCCGTTCAGCGACGAGGTGTTCGAGTTCATCCGCAACCACGAGCAGGTGTTCGTGGTCGAGCAGAACCGCGATGCGCAGCTGAAATCGCTGCTGGTGAACGAAGGCGGCGTCCACCCGGCGCGCCTCGTCTCCGTGCTGCACTATGACGGCACGCCAATCACCGCGCGCTTCATCGTCAAAGACATCACCGAGAAGCTGAAAGCCGGTCACGCTACGCTTCGGGAAAACGCACAATGACGTACATCGCCAAGCCCTCCCTGCATCACCCCTCGCTGGAAAAGAACGCGCTCGGCTTCACCCGCCGCGATTATGAGGGGCGCATCTCCACGCTCTGCGCCGGTTGCGGGCACGATTCCATCAGCGCTTCGATCGTCCAGGCCTGCTTCGAGATCGATCTCGCGCCGCATCGGCTGGCGAAGTTTTCCGGCATCGGTTGTTCATCCAAAACGCCGGACTATTTCGTCAGCCCTGCGCACGGCTTCAACGCCGTGCACGGCCGCATGCCCTCGGTGCTGACCGGCGCTAACATCGCTGCGAAAGATTTGATCTATCTGGGTGTCTCCGGCGACGGCGACACCGCCTCCATCGGGCTTGGCCAATTCGCGCACGCCGTCCGTCGCGGCGTGAACATGACGTACGTCGTCGAAAATAACGGCGTGTATGGGCTCACCAAAGGCCAGTTCTCCGCCACCTCCGATCGCGGCTCGAAAGCCAAGAAGGGCGCCGAAAACAAAGATTCGCCGATCGATCTGGTCATGCTCGCGTTGCAGTTGGGCGCTACCTATGTCGGCCGCTCGTTCTCAGGCGATAAGACGCAGCTCGTGCCGTTGATCAAGGGCGCGCTCAGCCACAAAGGCACGGCGATCCTCGATGTGCTGTCCCCGTGCGTGGCGTTCAACAACCATGTCGGCTCGACCAAGAGCTTCGATTACATCCGCGAACACAACGACGCGGTGAACCGGATGGATGTGATCAGCCCGCGCGCGCCGATCCGCGCCGATTACGCGCCGGGCGAGCTGAAGGAAGTCGTGCAGCACGACGGCTCTATCCTGCGCTTGCGCAAGGTGGCGGACGACTACGATTCAACCGACCGCAACGCCGCGTTGGGCTACCTCGCGCGTAAAGCGGCGGAGGGGGAGATCGTGACCGGGCTGTTGTTCGTCGATCCCGACGCGCACGATCTGCACGACGGCATGAACACGGTGGATACGCCGCTGAACAAGCTGACAGACGCCGATCTGGTGCCGCCCGTCAGCGCGCTAGAAAAGATCAACGCAAGCTTGCGTTAACAGACTCGACAAATTCGAGGGCAAGCAAATGCGATCGTTCGCGGTTGTACTCGTTCTGTTGCTCAATAGCTGCGCGCCGGCGAATCCGCCACGGCCGCCACTGTACGAAAACGCAACTGCCCAGACGCTCGCCGGAGCGTTGGTCGACGCAGTCCGCGATTTCTGCGTTCCTTACGTTGTCGATGGGGCCAGTGTTGACACGCTAACTCGACGTCCTGGGGTGACTCCCGTGCATTACAACGTGCATGGTAAGGCAGTCACACGATACAGGCTGGACCTTCTGAATTCGCCCGAAGTTACCTTCGACGACGGAGACTATTGCCGCGTCTCCATCGAGGAAGCGACATTCGATGATAGAGCTGCGGTTGTTGATGAGTTCGTGAGTGACTTGACGCTCTTCGAACGGCCGACGAGCGAATATCGTCCGTCGCAGAGAGAACCGGTACGTGATTTCCAGCGCACATTTTGCGTGCACGGTGAAACCACAAGCATTGTATCGGTAAGCACCTTTCCGGACACGGTCACCAGCCCATTTGGGACTGAACTGCGTAATCCGCCGCTAGTAGACGTAATCGTAGTACCGCCACATGGCCCACAGAACTGCGCTGAAGATTGAGGTCCACTACCGCCTCACCCGAAGCGCTCAATCCTAAATGGCGCCATATCGATCGGCGGCAATTGCTCCGTTGCAATGGCCGCTACGAGTTCAGCCGTCACCGGCGCCATCGTCAGCCCGAGGTGCTGGTGACCGAAGGCGTAGAGCACGCGCGGGTTGCGCTCTAATCTTCCGATCGCCGGCACATAGTCCGGCAGCGTCGGCCGCGCGCCGACCCAGCGATCTGGCGCAGCCGAAAAACGCACGCCGAGATCGGCGATGCGTCGTTCCAACAGGCGCCATTTGCGCGGATCCCCGGGCGAGTCCGGCGATCCGAACTCGAGAAAGCTGGTGGCGCGCAAACCGCTAATGAAGCGGGTGAAGACGACGAAGTTTTCCTCGAACACCGTCGTCGGCAGGTCCGCCGGCCAATCGTGTTCTGCGCTTTGCACCGAATAGCCGCGCTCGCCGACGAGCGGCGCGTTGACGCCGAGCTGTTGCATCAACCGCCCCGACCACGCCCCCGCCGCGATTAGAATCGCGTCCGCATCGCGCGCGGCGCCGGATGCAAGCGTCACCCGTCCGTCCGCCGCGAGGCGCAGGGCGCTGTCGGCAACAGACTCGCCGCCCTTTTTCACGAATGCCGCCACGATTGCATCGCGCGCGGCTTGCGGCTCGCTGACCTGGCCGGTGCCTTCGAACAGCACGCCAGCCGCCGGCGCCGCGCGCAACACCGCGGCATAACGTTCGAGCTCTGGGGCCGTCATCTCGCGCGCCTTCGCCGGACCCGCAGGCGCTTCGC
>JACMMP010000017.1 GCA_014378995.1 Hyphomonadaceae bacterium | reverse complement strand
GGCTTGCGCCGCCGTGGCGACGCACTCAGCGGTGATGATGAGCCCGGCGGCCTTGGCGGCGAGCAGGCGCCGCCCAAGCGGCGAGCGGTCACCCGAGTCAAGCGCCAGGAAGGGATCGGGCGTGATCGGCGCATCGATGACGATCTCGCCATAGAGTGAACGGGCGCGGGCGCCGAACGGCAGTGGGCAATCCGGATCGCCGCGCAGCACAACGCCCCAGCCGCGCGCGCGCAAGCCTTCGGCCAAACCTGATCCCGCAGTCACGAGTTCGCGCTCGTTGAGCTGAAACGTGAAGCTCCGCCGGGTGCAGCCGGCTTCCAGCGCAGCCTCGCTCAGAAGGTCGGCTTCCAAGCTTTGTTGAACCTCGGACGACACGGCAAGGGTCAGCGCCGCACGCGCGCCGCGTTCGAGCCACGCCATACGCGCCCCGCGCACGAGGCGGGCCAAGTTGGAAAATGAAAACGCCTCCTGGGGCGCACCGCGCGGACGGATGACGCCCGACGCCAGCGCGCCGACGCGCAGATCGACGCGCGCGCCGATGGCGAAGGCGAGAGGCTCAGGTTCGACCTGCCGGCGGAAAGGAATGACGTTCATCGGAACGCCGCTTATTGCACGCGCACAGTTAAGGAGCGGCTGGCGGACAGGGTGAAGACTGCGTTAGGAGCTTAGCGGGGCGCGACGCCCAGGCGCTCGACATGCGTCTCCAGCGCTACCAGCAAGGCGCGACCGATTGGGTGGTGCGCCTCCCTGATCTTGTCGCGCGCCGAGGCCCGCAGCGCGTCCACGTGCGCGCACACTAAGGTTGGATCGCGGCGCGTCACGTCCTTGCCAGCGTCGGTTTCGATAAGGCGGCACAAAGAGGCCGCGATTTGCGTGATGATGGGAAAGCCGTACGTCGCCCCCATGCCCTTAAGATCGTGCGCGGCGCTCATCAGGGCCTCAAGCGCGGCCGCGCTCCAGCACTCCGCCGCGGCGGCGGTGCGCGCTTGCTGAAGTTTTTCGATATCGGCGTCGAGCCATTGCTCCATCGAGCCGCTCAGCGCTTTCAGCGTATCGTCAGCGCGCGCAATCGCGGCCTCGTCGAATAGCGGGCGCGGCAGCTCCAAGGCGCGCCGGCCTTCTTTCCGCGGATCGATCAGCTGCGCTTTCTTGCCGCTCATGGCGGCGAGAATGGCCGGGTCTGGTGAACAAGCGTTTAAATCAGACGCTGAACTGCTCGCGCAGGACGCGTTCGTCCAGCGCATGGCCGGGGTCGAACAGCAAAGTGAGCGCGGGGGAGGAATCTTCCTGCACCTCGACGGCCAGCACGTCGCGCGTTTCCAGATTGTCGGCTGAGGCGCTGACGGAGCGGCGTTCGGGCTCCAACACTTCGATGCGGACGTTCGCGCGGTGGGGCAGCAGCGCGCCCCGCCAGCGGCGGGGGCGGAAGGCGCTGATCGGAGTCAGGGCTAAAAGGCGGGAGTCGATGGGCAGGATCGGGCCGTGGGCGGAGAAATTGTAGGCGGTAGACCCCGCTGGCGTGGCCACCAGGACGCCGTCGCAGAACAATTCCTCCATCCGCACCGCGCCATCGACGTAAATGCGGAGCTTTGCGGTCTGCGCGGTTTGGCGCAGCAGCGAGACTTCGTTGAACGCCCGCTCTTCGACCACACCCTTAAGCGTTTCGCAGCGGGCGACGAGGGCGCGGACGCGCACGGGCTCGGCCCCGGCGATCCGCTCAGCCAGGCCATCCTCGCGGTATTCGTTCATCAGGAAGCCGATGGTCCCCCGGTGCATGCCGTAAAGAGGTTTTCGGTCCTTCAGCCGGGCGCGCAGCGCATCGAGGATATGGCCATCGCCGCCTAACGCTATGATCACGTCCGCGTCGGCTTCGCCGGCCTCGCCGTAGACGTGGCGGAGCCGGCGCAGGGCGGCCTGCGCTTCCGGCCGGGCGCTGGCGGTGAAGGCAAATTTCATGGCGAGACTCTTACGCTGCGTCTGCACAGACGTCACGGGCGAACGGGTTGGTTGAGCCACGGCGACGATCGGTCTAGGCTCCGCGCCGGAGGATCCTATGGCGGACGATGCTGGAACATCCCTAAAGGGCCGCGTGAGCGCCGAGGAATGGCAGGCGCGCGTGGATTGCGCCGCGCTCTATCGCCTCGTCGCGCTGCACGGCTGGGACGACATGATCTTCACGCACATTTCGATGCGCGTGCCCGGGCCGGAGCACCACTTCCTGATCAATCCTTACGGGATGTTCTTCGAGGAGATGACGGCCTCGTCGCTGGTGAAGGTCGATCTCGACGGCAATATCGTCTCGCCGACGCCCTATTACATCAATCCGGCGGGCTTCACGATTCACTCAGCAATCCACGCCGCGCGTGAAGATGCGATGTGCGTCATCCATTTGCACACGGACGCCGGCATTGGAGTCTCCGCCCAGAAGGATGGCTTGCTGCCGCTGACGCAAAACGCGCTGCTGATGCTCCCGAACCTCGCTTATCATGGCTATGAGGGCGTGGCGCTCAATCTCGATGAGCGCGAGCGGCTGGTGAAGGATATCGGCGACAAGAAACTGATGCTGCTGCGCAATCACGGCACACTTGCGGTTGGTTCGAGTGCGGCTGAAGCGTTTGTCGGCATCTTCTTTTTGGAGCGCGCGTGCGCGCAACAGGTCGCCGCACTGAGCGCAGGCCGCGAGAACGTGTTGTTTGCGCCGGAAGAAGCGCAAGAGGAAACGCGCAACGGTCCCGCGAAGGGGCTGGGCATGGTGGCGGGGCTGGCGTGGCCGGGGCTGAAACGCAAACTGGATCGTCAACTGCCGGGCTACGACTCCTAAGTCTGCTCGCTGCACTGACGCCATTGCCGGCGAACGCCGGCGCCTGGATCGCGCCCGAAGGCGGCCAGGAAATCTGGACGTCTGTCGTCGGTGAGCGTGAAGGGCTGACCTTCTACGAGACCTCCACGTATTGGGAAGCGCCGCTCAGCGGCCGGACCTCCCTGGTCACCTCCCCATGGATTGAGCAGAGCTACGATACGGACGAGGGCTGGCGCGCTGAGGCGACCATTGGCGCCAAGCGCGTTGTGTACAGAGACGATCGCAATGTCGTGGCGGTGCAGGGTTCCGGGCTTTGGGTCTCGCATCCGAACGAGCGTTGCGGCGAGGGCGGCGCGGAAGTGCGGGTGCTGGGCGGCCGCGGTTTTGGCCGCACCGGCTTTGCCAATGTCGAGGCCGCCACGCGAGCGCTTGAAGGCGGTTGTGAAAGCGAGAGGGTCGACTTGACCCTAGGGTATCGCCCCACCGAGAACTGGCTGGCGATGGGCCAAGTCTTCGTTGATCACCCGCGCGCGGGAGACGAGACCATCCGGGCGCAACTGACGCTGGTTCACGTCCGGCCCAGCGGCCGGGCGATCCAGATTGGGCTGCGAACACGTATAGACGGCGGCGCCCAAGAAGCGGCGCTTGTGATAGGGTTGTGGGGTCGCCCGGGCGATTGATGCCTGGCCGTACCGTTGTTTTCGACACAATTCTGCAAAGAGTTCGCTGTAGGGTCCATTACATGTTGGGGTTCTTCAGACGCTACAGCTTCGCGGCGGTAGTGGCAGCCGGGCTTGGCCTGATGGCCTTCCTCGTCGCCGGCAAAGCACTTTTTTCACTCGGCGAACCCAGCGCCGCGGCAACAGCCGCGCCGTCTCCGCAAGGGCGCGGCGGACCGGGCGGCAGCCCTACCGTAGTCGCTGCGATCGCCGGATTGCACGTTTTCAGTGATGGCCTGCAAGCCATCGGCACGGCGCAAGCTCGCGAGAGCATCGTGCTCACTCCCAAAGTTGCCGACACCATCCGCGCCATCCGCTTCGACAGCGGCGACCGCGTGCGGCGCGGTCAGGTGTTGGTGGAAATGTCGAGCGTCGAGCAGGCGGCTGACCTGGCCGAAGTGCGGGCGGCTCATCAAGCCGCACAAGACGAGCTTCGCCGCTATCAAGAACTCTACGACCGCGGCTTCGCCTCGCAGGCGCGTTTAGATACGGTGCGCGCGGCGGCCGATGCCGCCGAGGCGCGGCTGAACGCCGGCGGCTCGCGCATCGCCGACCGCACCATTCGCGCGCCATTCGCCGGCGTTGTCGGCCTGCGCACGGCGAGCCCGGGCCAATACATGCGGCCCGGAGATCAGATCGGCACGCTGGACGATGTGTCCGAGATCAAGCTAGATTTCGATGTGCCTGAGACGCAGATCGCCAGCTTGCGCACCGGCGTTGATATCACTGCGCGTACGGCGGCTTATCCGGCGCGCGCGTTCACAGGAGTCATCGCCAACGTCGATAGCCGCATTGATCCGAACACGCGCTCCGTTCGCGTGCGCGCTATATTGCCCAATAGCGATGAAGCGCTCCGGCCCGGCATGCTGCTCACTGTCGAGGTGCGCTCCAACCCGCGTGAAGCATTAGCGGTGCCGGAAATCGCCATCATGGACCAGGCCGATGGCGCTTTCGTTTACCGCGTCGCCGCGGGCGAAGGCGGTCCGCGCGCGGAACTGGTTCGCATCCGCACCGGGCAGCGCAGCAGCGGTTTGGCCGAGGTGCTGGAAGGGCTGAACGCGGGCGACCGCGTGATCACTGAGGGCGTCCAAAGCGTCCGCCCCGGCCAGCCGGTACAGCTTGCGGACGCGGACGAGGCCGCCGAGGCCCCCCAGCTGCGGCCGCGCGGTTGAGCCGCGCATGACGCTGTCCGATCTTTCAGTTCGCCGTCCGGTTCTCGCGACGGTGTTCTCGCTTATCATCATTGCCTTCGGCGCGATCGCGTTCACGCGGCTGCCGCTGCGCGAATTGCCGGACGTGGACCGGCCGATCGTCTCGGTGAACACGTCCTATCCGGGCGCCTCGGCGCAAGTGGTCGAATCCCAGATCACGCGCGTGATCGAAGACCAGCTCTCGGGCATTGACGGCATCGACACGATCACCGCCAACAGCCGCGACGGACGTTCGTCCGTCAACATCGAGTTCACGCTCGACCGCGACATTGAAGACGCCGCTAACGACGTGCGCAATGCTGTTGACCGCGCGCGCGGTCAGCTGCCGGTGGACGTCGACGATCCCGTCATCCGCAAGGCTGACGCCGATGCGGACCCCATTATCTGGTTCAGCTTGGAATCGACGACGCTCGATCGTGTCGAGCTGTCCGATTACGCCGACCGATACTTGGTTGATCGCTTGGCTGTGCTGAACGGCGTGTCCCAAGTGCAGATCGGCGGCAATCTGCGTCAGGCGCTGCGCATCTGGCTGGACACCAACGCGCTCGCTGCGCGCGGTCTCACCGTACAGGATGTCGAGAGCGCGCTGCGTGCGCAGAACGTAGAGCTGCCCGCCGGTTATGTGGAAAGCGAGGAGCGCGACTATCAGGTTCGCGTCGCCAGGGCGTTCGAGAATCCGGAGCAATTTCGCCGTCTGCCGCTCTCAAGGCCTGCCGCGGATGGCGCAGTCGTGCGCCTGGGCGACGTCGCGCGGGTTGAGATGGCGCCTGAGGAGATACGCCGTGTTTTCCGGGGCAACGGCGTCGAGCAGGTCGGCCTCGGCATCGTCCGCCAATCGCAGTCCAACGCGCTGGATGTTGGCCGCCTGGTGAAAGCCGAAATCGAAGCGATCCGGCCTACTTTGCCGGAAGGCGTCAACATCATCCTCACCTCTGACGCCACGCTCTTCATCGAGCGGGCAATCGAGCGCGTGGGGCAAGTGCTGATCGAATGCACGCTCCTCGTCGTGCTGGTGATCTTCTTGTTCCTGGGCTCATGGCGCGCGGCGCTGATCCCCGCGGCCGTGATCCCGGTGTGTTTGATCGGCGCGTTCTTGGTGATGTCGATCTTCGGCTTTTCCATCAATTTGCTGACGTTGATGGCGCTGGTGCTCGCGATAGGGCTGGTCGTGGACGATTCCATCATCGTCCTTGAGAACGTCCAGCGCCGTGTCGATACGCTGGGCGAGCCGCCGCTGGTGGCGGCCGAGCGCGGCGCGCGGCAAGTGTTCTTCGCGATTGTCGCCACCTCCGCCGTTTTGGTGGCGGTGTTTGCGCCGCTGCTGTTCGTTGGCGGATATGTCGGGAGCCTGTTCGTCGAGTTGGCGGTGACAATCGCCGGCGTCGTCGTGATCTCCGCCTTCGCCTCGCTTTCGCTGTCGCCAATGATGTGCTCGAAGCTCGTCAAGCCGGTGAAGACCAGTACGCGTCTCTCCCGCTTCATCGACGGCGCCCTCAACAAGCTGCGCGCCTCCTACCGCTCCTCGCTGGAGGCGGCGATGCGCGGAAAAGGTTTCGTGGTTGCGCTGTTCGCTGGCGTTGTCGTGCTCGGCGGCTTTATTTTTACACAGCTCTCTTCAGAACTCACCCCGCCTGAAGACCGCGGCAACCTTATCGTCTTTGCGCAGGGGCCGCCGGGTGCGGGCTTTGATTATACCAGCCGCGTTATGGCGCAGGTCGAGGAGGTGCTGCTCACCTATGTCGCGAGCGGCGAAGCCCAGCGCGTGCTGGTCGTCGTGCCGGGCTTTGGCGATAGTGGTTTTTCAAGCGGCATCGCCCGCGTTTTCCTGACCAATTGGGAAGATCGCGAGCGTATTGGCGCCGAGATCGAAACGGAGATGAACCAGCGCCTGAGCCAGATCTCCGGCGCCACCGTCCGCGTGCGGATGCAGAGCCCCTTCCAAGGCGGTGGCGGCGGAGGTGGCGGCGGCGGCGCTGACGGCGCCTCGATTGTTCTGCTCGGCTCCACCTACGAACAATTGGCGGGCGTGGCGACCCGGATCGTCGATCGCATGCGCGACAGTCCGAACTTCCAGCGCCCGCGCATGAATTACGAACCCACTTCACCGCGCGTGCTCGTCGACATCGATCGCGAGCGCGCCGCCGCTCTTGGCGTGTCGGTGCAGGCGGTCGGCCGGACACTGGAAGCGACGATGGGATCGCGGCGGGTGAACACCATCACGGATCGAGGCGAGGAATATTACGTCTTCCTGCAGGCCGAGCGTGACTCCCGCTCCGACATCGCCGACCTCACCAACAAGTTCGTCCGCTCGGACCGGACCGGCGAACTTGTGGCGCTCTCGACGCTGGTGACGTTCCGCACTGTCGGCGATACCGCCGAGCGCCGCCGCATGAACCGGCAGGCGTCGATCACCGTCTCCGCTTCGATCGGCGGCGGCTACGCCATCGGCGATGCGCTGGACGAATTGGAGCTGATCGCCAACGAGGAAATCGGCGAAGAGGCGATCACCATCGATTACACCGGCGCGGCGCGCCAATTCAAACAATCGACCGGGGCGATCGCGTTCGCGTTTGGCTTTGCGCTGCTCATCGTCTTCCTGGTGCTGGCGGCGCAGTTCGAGAGCTTCGTCCACCCGTTCGTGATCATGCTGGCGGTGCCGCTTGCGGTGACGGGCGGGCTATTTGGGCTTTTCCTGACCGACAACACGCTGAACATCTACAGCCAGATCGGCCTCATCATTCTGATCGCGTTGTCGGCCAAGAACGGCATTCTGATTGTCGAGTTCGCAAATCAGCTGCGCGACGAAGGCAAATCCATCCGTGACGCCATTCTCGAAGCGTCGGACCTGCGCATACGGCCGGTGTTGATGACATCGGTCGCGACAATTATCGGTGCGGTGCCGCTGATCGTGGGCCATGGCGCCGGCGCCGAGAGCCGCACGACGATTGGGGTGGTGATTTTCTTCGGTCTGCTGGTGGCGACGCTGCTGACGCTGTTCGTGGTGCCGGTGTTCTACGATCTATTGGCGCGGTACACGAAATCGCCAGAAGCCACCGCGAAGGCGATCGAGGAATTCGAACACAGCGAAGCGCACGCGCGCCCCGCCGAATAATCACTCGGGCGCGGACTCGATCATCAGATAAGCGATCAGGTCGCGGCGCTGCGTCTCGTCGCGCACGCCCGCGAAGGCCATGCGGTTGCCCGGCAGGAATGTTTGCGGGTTGGCCAGCCAATGATCGAGCTGGCTTGCGTCCCAGACGAAGTTTGCGCTTTGCACTGCGGGCGAATAGTTGAACCCTTCAGCGGCGCCGATTTCGCGCCCAAACACGCCATGCAAGTTCGGCCCAACGCGATTTTGACCGCCCGCGTTGATGGTGTGGCAGGAGCGGCATTGCGCGAACACGCGCCGGCCTGCCTCGTAATTGGCTTCACTGTAGGGCGCCGGCAGCGCGGCGAAGGCGGCTTGCAGCTGCTCGGGTGAGCGCGCCGTCGCGGTGGCCGTAGGCGTGGACGCCGCGGAAGGCGGCGTTTCGTTCTGTCCGCACGCCGAAAGCGCGGCGATCACGGTGACAAGCAGCGTACGGCGCATGGGTCATCCTTAAGTCTGGACACCCGTAGCTTTCCCGTACCGCCGCGCCAAAGCAAAGCGGCGCTGCGTCTCACCCAATGGTGCCGCCAACAGGACTCGAACCTGTGACCCCCTGATTACAAATCAGGTGCTCTACCAGCTGAGCTATGGCGGCGTGGGAGCCGGGTTTTGCCAGCACCTGGGGCTGAGCGGAAGAGGGCAGGGACGGCGATCTGAACTCCCCTTTGCCCCCTTTGAAGGATATGGTTAAGCCCGGTGCGCTGGGACGCGCGCTCTGCCGGCGGACAGCCGGCGCGGGCGCCGCGCGACGCGGGTAAGTGGGGACAAGTCATGAGCTTCTGGGATTCCGTCTTTCGCGCCGTTTTTGGCAGCCGCGGCTCGCGCCCGACTTCGCCGCCAGCGACGCCGGC
>JACMMP010000126.1 GCA_014378995.1 Hyphomonadaceae bacterium | reverse complement strand
TTGAGAGCAGAATTCGCTCATCGGCTCATGAAGGCTCGTAAAGGAATGGCCGCTGCCGGCCTTATGGCGGCGGCTTCCATTGTGGGTCTGGGGCTAGCCTGGAATGCAGGCTTATTTAGTGGCGCTGCCGATGCGGCCGCCGCTGAAAGCCTTGCGCTGCGCGAAGCAGCGGCCCAGCGCGCCGAGCTGACAGCGTTCACAGAAGTTTATCTTCAACACGAAACGAAAGAGATGCGGGTCGCCAGTGGCGAGACGCTGGCTGGCTTGCTGACCCGCGCCGGCGCCTCTTCGTCCGACGCCTCCGCGGCGCTGACCTCGATCGCTGACGTTTATAACCCGCGCCGTTTGCGACCGGGGCAGTCGATCAGCATTTATTTCCAACGCGACGGCGCTGACGCGCAGCTCACGGGCGTGGCCTTTCGGTCAGAGCCCGGCGCTTCGGTGACGGCCAACCGCACGACCACGGGTGGCTTCGAAGCCCGCGAAGTGCAGATGCCGCTGACGTTCGAGATCGCCCGCATCGCGGCGGCGGTCGAGACGAGCCTTTATTCGAGCGCTCTACAGCTTGGCGCGACCGACCGCGAAGTAGCAGCGTTGGCCGACGCGTTCGCGTACGACGTCGACTTCCAACGCGACGTCCGTCCGGGCGACGATTTCGAACTCGTGTTCGAACGTTTCTACGACGACGAAGGCAACACGGTGCGCACCGGCGACCTCTTGTTCGTCTCGCTGGAGTCGAGCCGCGGGTCGCGCGAGTTCTATCAGTTCATGGCGCCGGGCGACGCGCGTCCGGACTGGTATGACGCCGATGGCAAAAGCGCGCGGCGCTTTTTGATGAAGACGCCGATTAACGGCGCGCGCCTCTCATCCGGCTTCGGCATGCGCCGCCACCCGATTTTGGGTTATTCGCGTATGCACCGCGGCACCGACTTCGCGGCGCCCACCGGCACGCCAATCTTGGCTGCGGGCGATGGTGTGGTTGAGCGTGCGGGGCCATTCAGCTCGTTCGGCAATTACGTCCGTATTCGCCACGCCAACGGCTACGAGACGGCTTACGCGCACATGTCCCGTTTCGCGCGCGGCATGCGTGCGGGCGCACGTGTGCGCCAAGGCCAGGTGATTGGATATGTCGGAACCACGGGCCGTTCGACCGGACCTCACTTGCATTACGAGGTGATGCGTCGTGGCCAGCAAGTGAATCCGATGAGCTTGCGTGTCGCCAACGGCCGGAACCTCACGGGTCGCGCTCTGGAGCTCTTTATGATCGAGCGCGAGCGCATCAATACGCTGCGCCAAGTGCGGGCTCGCGAGAACCCGGCGCAGGAAGCTGCCGTTGCGCGGCCGATCAATACGGCCAGCGCCGCAGGTTCCCCGTAGGGCAAATTTCGAGGTTGAGTGGATAGGGAATCCGTCGCAAGGTCCGCGATGCGCGAACGCGCGCGTCGGAGACTGTCGACCGATCATGCCGATCACAGCTTTGGTTGCGGACGACCACGAACTGTTTCGCAGTGGGATGAAGCAGCTCCTAGTAGATGTGCTTCACGCCGAAGAGGTGCGCGAAGCAGAGAGCATGGACCGCGCTCTCGAAATCTTGACCAATGAGGGTGCGGGCGATCTCGTGCTCGTGGATTGGCGCATGCCCGGCATGTCGGGTGCGGAATCGCTGGCGGCGCTGCGCGATGGTTTTCCGGAAGCCAAGGTCGCGGTGATTTCGGCCTGGGAAGATCGAAGCGATATTCTCGCGGCACTGGGCGCGGGCGTACACGGCTATATTCCTAAGTCGTTGTCCTCGACGCAGATCGCAGCGGCGCTGCAGGGCATCCTCGAAGGCCGCATCTTCGTACCGCCCGCGATGGGCAAGCGCGAAGGCGTGGGCGAGAGCGGCGCTGGCGGTGTTTCAAAGCTAGACCAGGACAAGCTCACACTCCGCCAGCGCGACGTGTTGCAGGAATTGCTGAAGGGGCAGGCGAGCAAAGAGATTGCCCGCACGCTCGACATCGCCGAAGGCACGGTGAAGATTCACTTGGCGGCGATTTATCGCGCGCTTGGCGTCCGTACGCGGGCCGAGGCGATCGCGAAAATGAGCAAGAACAG
>JACMMP010000125.1 GCA_014378995.1 Hyphomonadaceae bacterium | reverse complement strand
GAAGCCAAGCGCGGCGATAACAAGATCGGCCGGCGCTTCGTATGCGCTGCCCGGCTGCTCTTCCGGCGTCTGGCGCCCGCTCGCGTCCGGCGCGCCCAGCTGCACACGCGCGGCGCGCACCGCGCCGTTCCCAACAGCTTTCGGCGCAGCTAACCAATCGAAGCCAACGCCCTCTTCCTCGGCGTGGCCAACTTCGCGCGGCGAGCCCGGCATATTGGCGCGGTCGCGGCGATAAAGGCAGGTGACGCTTTTGGCGCCCTGCCGCCGCGCCGTGCGCACGCAATCCATCGCCGTATCGCCGCCGCCAATGACAACGACACGGCGATCCTTAGCGTTGAGCGTCCCGTCGGTGAATTCCGGCACATCGTCGCCGAGGCCGGTGCGGTTCGAGGCGATGAGATAATCCAGCGCGGCGACGACACTTTGATCGTGCGGCGCGGTGAGCGGACGGGCCTTGTAAACGCCGGTGGCGATCAGCACTGCGTCGTGCTTGGCGCGGAGATCATCGAAGCTGATCGTCTCGCCAACATTGCAGTTGAGTTCGAACTTCACGCCGCCATCGATCAGCCGCTGCGCGCGGCGTTTGACGACGTCCTTCTCCAGCTTGAAATTCGGAATGCCGTAAACAAGCAATCCGCCGATACGGTCATGACGATCGTAGACGGTCACTTGATAGCCGCGCAGACGCATGCGCTCCGCCGCTGCAAGCCCAGCCGGACCGGCCCCGATAATGCCGATTCTATCGCTACGCTCAGCGCGCGGCGCAATCGGCGCGACCCACCCTTCGCGCCAAGCGGTGTCCGTGAGGTATTTCTCGACCGAGCCGATCGTCACCGCGCCGTGGCCGCTTTGTTCGATCACGCAGGCGCCTTCGCAGAGCCGGTCCTGCGGACAAATGCGGCCGCACACTTCCGGCATCGGGTTGGTGGCGGCGGACACTTCGTACGCTTCCCGCAACCGGCCCTCGGCGGTGAGGCGGAGCCAATCGGGGATGTTGTTCTGGAGCGGGCAATGGGTCTGACAGAACGGCACGCCACACTGGGCGCAACGGGCGGCCTGCGCCGCGGCCTTTTCAGCAATGAAGTCCCGGTGGATTTCGTGAAAATCTGCAGAGCGCTCCGTCGCCGGGCGCTTTTCGGGCCAGTCTTGCCCGAGGGACACGAATTTCTGCATGCGTTCGGTCACGAACGCCCTCCAAAACGGTGGTTGGGCGGGAGAATATTGCCTTATGCCTGAATTCGCACTTGCAGCAAGAGAAGTGCGGCCTTAGCGGCGCTAAAGGCGCTGAATTGCCGCTTCCGCAGGCTGGCGACGCACTCCATGGTCGCGGCGATTTTCCAACTGGGGGCCGATCGCCTTGGATTTTCTGAATCTGATTCGCGCCGCCTTCCTCGGCATTCTGCAGGGCCTGACCGAATTCCTCCCCGTCTCCTCGACCGGGCACTTGCTGATCGTCCAGCGCATGATCGGCTACGACGATCCAGGCGGCATCTTTACCGTGATGATCCAGCTGGGCTCGATCCTGGCGGTGATGTGGCTCTACCGGCAGCGCATCATCGACGTGGTGCTGGGCCTGCGCACGAAACCCGAGGCGCGGCGGTTCGCGCTCATGCTTTTCCTCGCCTTCCTGCCGGCGGCGTTCATCGGCCTCTTGGCCAATTCCTACGTCCGCAACGAGCTTTATCTGCGCCTCGACATCATCGCCTGGGCGCTGATCCTGGGCGGCTTCGCCATGCTGGCGATCGAAAAGTGGAAGCCGCCGGTCGAAGTGCGGGACGCGGCTGAAACGCCGATTGGACGCGCCATCGGTGTCGGCGTGTTTCAAACGCTGGCGCTGATCCCTGGCGTGTCGCGTTCGGGCGCGACGATCTTCGGCGGCTTGGTGCTTGGGCTCGACCGGCGCGCGGCGGCGGAATTTTCGTTCTTCCTCGCGATGCCGACAATGATGGCGGCCTTCATTCTTGACTTCATGACGGTTAAGGACAGCATCACGCCGGACCGCATCGCCGAGATTGCTGTCGGCTTTGTATTTGCTTTCATCTCAGCGGCGTTGGTGGTGAAGCCCTTCCTCGATTTCGTCACGCGCGTGGGCTTTGCGCCGTTCGGCTGGTATCGGATCGCCGCCGGCGCGGCGCTATTGGGCGCGTTGGCGTTGGGCCTGCTATGATCGGGATGCGGGCGGAGTTTTTCGAAAAGGCGTGAGCCATGGCGGCGTCGAAGGTCTGGACCATCGGGTATGAGAAGGTCGCCATCCCCGACTTTGTCGCGGCGCTAAAAGACGCAAAGATCAAGACTTTGATCGACGTGCGTGAAGTCGCCAACTCACGCCGCGCCGGCTATTCGAAGAAATCGCTAGCGGCAAGCCTCGATGCGGCCGGCATAGCTTACATTCATATGAAACAGCTGGGCACCCCGAAGGCTGGACGCGAAGCTGCGCGCAAGGGCGATACGCAAACGATGCGCCGCATTTTTGAGGCGAGGCTGGTGGAGCCCGAGAGCCAGCTTGCTTTGGCCGAAGCGGCAGAGTTGGCCAACAAGGGCCGCGTTTGCCTCATGTGCTTGGAACATGATTGGCGCGAATGTCACCGCACCATCGTGGCGCAGCACCTCGAAGGCGAGTTCGGCATCAAGCCGGCGCACCTTTCGCCTGAACCTCAAATCTGATACAATCCCGTCCATGAAGCTTGCTGATCGCATCGTAGCTGACGCCGATACGTGCAGCGGCCATCCTCGCATTGAAGGCACGCGCGTGCGCGTCTCGAACATTTTGGAATGGCTTGCCGCAGGGATGTCGGCCGAAGAGATCGCCGCCGATTACCCTTACATCAGCGGCGAGGACATCCGCGCCGCCTTGGCGTTCGCCGCACACGCCGTGGACGCAGCGCCCGTAGCGGCTGAATGAAATTCCTCATCGACGAGAATTTGCCGCCGCGCATTGCAGCGTGGCTGCAGGAGCGCGGATTCGATGCGATACACGTGAAGGCGGCGGGGCTAGGCGGCGGATCCGACGCGTCGGTCGAAGGCCTAGCCGTCGCGCAGCTGCGCACGATCATTACGAAAGACGGGGATTTCAGCAAAGTGAAATCCGTGCACGTCTTGCAGATCGGGATTGGCAATTGCTCGACGACGCAATTGCTAGATTGGCTATCGCCGCGAATTGCCGACGCTGCGAACGTCACGTGCGCTTGGACTGAACGAGCGCCCACATTGCGGCGCCAAGTAGTGCGACCCACGCCACGGCGAAGCCCGCACTCATCACGCGCGCGAGCGCGACGTGATCCGCAGCGGCCGCGGCGACGCCCAGCGTGGGCAGCAACAGTGCAACGCCGAATATCCAGCGTCGTTTCGGTGAGATCAGGCACAAGCCCGCACAAAACAATGCATGCGCTGCGAGCAACGCGAACTTCGACCAAGCCCCGAACTGCGACGCCGCGAGCAAGTCTCCGGGCGCATCCAAGTTCTGCGTGATGTCGAGCAAGGTCGCCGTTTCCAGCACGTCCGCGAGCGCTGCGAGAATGGCGGCGGCGACCGCAGCCGCGGCGAGCGGCCTGCCCCACTGGCCGCCGGCAAGATAAAGCGCCGCGCTGATGCAAAAAGCCGTGTAGGCGGGAATGAACGCGATCAGATCGACATGGTTCACCGCGTCCATCGCCGCTGCGCCCAGCGCCCGGCACGCGCCGCCGGGCGGGCCAAAGATGGCGATGAGATCGTCGGCGTTGCGCGCAAACTCGAACTGAATCACTGAGCCCGCCGGCAAGCACGCGGCCCCCGCCTGCATCTCAGGCAGCAGCCCAAACACCACCGTCAACGCAAGCGTAATGAGCCCCGTGACAGCGGTAGCGATGGCCCAGCCGCGCGTGCTCACGCTGGGTTCTGCTTGGTTTGGAATTGGCCGTAAGGGCGGAAACGCCAGAGATAGCTCGGCACGATGGCTTCGATGCTTTCGAGCTGCGTCACGCCAAGGTCCTGGATCGTCCCAGCGTCGCCATCGAGGCCAACGACGTTGTCACGGCGCAGCGTTGTCACCTGATCTCCGGTGAGCGGCGGGTCTCCCGGCAGCACGCTGAACAGCCCGCCTAACAGGAGGCCGATTGGCTGGGCGATAAAGAAGGGCAGCGAAAGGAACGGCACGCGCCGCTCGGTTTCTTCGCGCACAAATTCCAGCAGCTCGCGGAAACTGTAAACGCTCGGCCCGCCAAGCTCGAACACTCGCCCGCGCGCAGTTTCGCGGTTCAGCGCCGCCAGCACGGACTCAGCCACATCGCCAACGAACACGGGCTGGAAGCGCGTCTTGCCGCCGCCGATCAGCGGCAGCATTCCAAGCATCCCGAAGAGCCACGGGTTGCGGGCCATTTCGGCGAAGCGATTAAAGAAATTGTCCTCTGGTCCAAACACGATGGACGGGCGCAAGATGCTCGCGCTTGGGACAGCTTCGAGCACGGCGCGTTCGCCACCATACTTCGTTCGCGCATAGAGCGAGCCTTTCGGCGCGGCGCCCAGGGCGGAGATGTGGATCAAGCGCCTGATGCCGCGCTTGGCCGCCGCTTCGGCGACAGCGCGCGCGCCATCGACATGCAGCGCCTCAAATTTTTGCGCGTCGTCTTCATGCAGCACCGCCACGAGATTGATCACGGCGTCGGCGTCCGTCAGCGCGGCGTCCACCGATTCAGGGAAGCGCAAGTTCGCCTGCACCAATTGGATCTGGCCGACATCGCCCATGACGCGCAGCTCGTGCCCGAGATGGGGGCGGCGCATGGGGATGCGCACGCGATAGCCCCGCTTGGCCAGCGCGCGAACGACTTGCCTGCCGACGAAACCGGAGCCGCCGAAAACAACGACCAGATCACTGCTCATGAATTGTCCCATCAGGCCCGGTTCAGCCCCTGTGTTCGATAACGCTCAGACGGCGCCTGGAAGTGTGTCGATTTGTGTCGGGGTATGAAGATTCCGACAGAAATTGGCAACAGCCCGGCGGCGCCGCGGACGCGACAGCTTGGCTCATGTTCCTCCGGAACGCTGTTCGCCCGTCCGCTTTGAATCCACAGCGGCTCAGAATGGGCCGGTGAATTGAGGAAGGAACGTTATGAAGAAGTTCTTAGCCATGGCCGTCGCGGCGAGTGCGCTCGCGGTCGCCGCCCCCGCCTCTGCCCAAAGCTGGCAGAACATCAACCAACGTCAGGCTCAGCTCGATCAACGCATCGACGTTGGCGTGCGCGATGGCTCGCTGACGCGCAACGAGGCCGTCCGCCTGCGCTCCGAGTTCAACGACTTGGCCCGCCTCGAAACCCGCTATCGCGCCTCGAATGGCCTCTCCAACGCCGAACGCGCCGATCTCGACCGCCGTTTTGACGCTCTCAGCGCTCGCGTTCGCTTCGAACGCAACGATCGTCAGGACCAACGCTGGCAGCCGATCAATGCGCGCCAGCGTCAGCTCGATAACCGCATCGATTGGGGCGTCCGCAACGGCTACCTCTCCCGCCGTGAAGCGACCACCCTGCGCGCCGAGTTCAACCAGATCGCGCGTCTCGAAGTGAGTTATCGCCGCAACGGCCTCAGCAACCCCGAACGGCGCGAACTTGACCGCCGCTTCGACCGCTTGAGCGCAACCGTGGAAGCCGAACTCCGCGACCGGGACAACCGCCGCGGATAACGCTCAAATACTTGTGAAGGAAGAAGCCGCCAGTGCGTCAACGCATTGGCGGCTTCGCCTTATGCTGGCCTCGTTTCGGGGTGCATCAGAGAGCGCGATGGCACAGCGGCGCCCCACACCTTTGCAGGAAGTTGAAGCGGCGCCGGTCGATGACGCAAAGGTCATTGATGCGCAGTTCAAAATCGTCAGCGCCAGGACAGGTAAGCGGCGCATTTTCTGGAGCGCGCTCATTGCCATTTTCTGGGCGGCGTTGGTCGGATTTCTAATTCCGCCCGCCTGGATTGTCTTCCAGAGCATTGGCGAGTACTTCGCCGCGCCTTAAGCGCTCAGACGCTGTAGCTCTTCTTCGCTGATATCTTCGTTGGATTATACGTCCTGCACGTCGTCCAGTTCTGGGCGGCGTTGGTCGGATTTCTAATTCCGCCCGCCTGGATTTTCTTTCAGAGCATTGGCGAGTACTTCGCCGCGCCTTAAGCGCTCAGACGCTGTAGCTCTTCTTCGCTGATATCTTCGTTGGAATAGACGTCCTG
>JACMMP010000124.1 GCA_014378995.1 Hyphomonadaceae bacterium | reverse complement strand
GCCGCCGCCGCGTGCGGCGTCGAGCGCGTGTGGGTTGTCGGCGGCGCGCAGGCGATCGCAGCTTTGGCGCTGGGCGCGCTGACACCGAAAGCGCAGAAAATTTTCGGCCCGGGCAACGCGTATGTGGCCGAAGCCAAACGCTACGCCGCGAGCCTGCCGGGCGGTCCGGCCATTGATCTGCCTGCCGGGCCAAGCGAGCTCATGGTGGTCGCGGATGCCGCCGCCAATCCGGCGTTCGTCGCCGCCGATCTCCTGAGCCAGGCCGAGCACGACGCTGATGCACAAGTGTTGCTGGTCTCCACCTCGGACGAATTGATCGCCGCGGTGCGCGGCGAGATCGCCCGCCAACTCACCGATCTGCCGCGCGCGGATATTGCGACGCGGTCGCTCGCCAACGCCCGTGCAATCTGCGTTCGCGATTGCGCCGAGGCGGTCGAGATCGGCAATCTTTATGCGCCTGAGCATCTCTCACTGCAGACTGCGAATGCGCGTGATCTTATCGGCAGCGTCACCAATGCGGGCGCAGTGTTCGTCGGCGCTTATAGCGCCGAGACGCTCGGCGATTACGTTGCCGGTCCAAGCCACGTGCTGCCGACGGACGGCGCCGCGGCCACTTATGGCGGCGTCACTACGGCCTCGTTCATGAAGAGCTTCGTGGTGCAGGAGGTAAGCGCCGCCGGCTTCGCCGCGCTTGCTAAACCCGCCGCGCGCCTAGCGCGTCTGGAAGGGCTGGAGGCGCATGCGCGCGCCGCTGACATAAGATTGAACGCGTTCAGCGTGGCGCAAGCCGACGACGCGTCGCTGATCCGCCGCCGGCGGGGAAGCGTTATCCGAGAGACGAAAGAGACCAAAATCGAGGCGATCGTCGATCTCGATCGCTCCGCGCCTGTGCGCCTGCAATCGGGTGTCGGTTTCTTCGACCACATGTTGGAGCAAGTCGCCCACCATGGCGGCTTTTCGCTGTCGCTCACCTGCGCCGGCGATCTGCACATCGACGCTCATCACAGCATTGAAGATAGCGCGTTGGCGTTTGGGCAGGCGCTGCGCGAGGCGCTCGGCGATCGGCGCGGCATCGCGCGGTTCGGTTTCGTTCTGCCGATGGACGAAGCTGAGGCGCGGGTCTCGCTCGATCTCGGCGGGCGCCCCTATCTCGTCTTCGAAGGCGCCTTCGCCGCGCCGGCTATCGGCGCCTACCCGACAGAGATGACCGAACACGTCTTCCGCTCGCTCGCTCAGGCGCTGGGCGCCACCATTCGCGTCTCAGTCGACGGTGAGAACGATCACCACAAAACTGAGGCTTGCTTCAAGGCGCTCGGCCGCGCGCTACGGCAGGCGATCAAGATCGAAAGTGATGAAACGCCGTCCACCAAGGGCGTCATCTGATGGAGGTCGCCGTCATCAAACTCGGCGTCGGCAACACCGCCTCGGTGCTGTTTGCGCTGGAGCGGCTTGGCGCGCGCGGCGTGCTGACGGACGATCCCGCGCAGATCGCAGGGGCCGAGCGCGTGATCCTGCCGGGCGTCGGCGCCGCCGGGCACGCCATGCATAAGCTTCGCGCGAGCGGCGCCGATGAAGCGTTGCGCGCATTCCCGCGTCCATTGCTCGGCATCTGTCTCGGCCAACAGCTGCTCTATCAACGGAGCGAAGAGGGAGCTGCCGAAGGGCTCGGCCTGCTCGCCGGCGATGTGACAGCTTTAGCGACCTCGCGCGAGCTTCCTGCGCCGCACATGGGCTGGTCCGCAGTACGCGCCGAACGCGCGCATCCGCTGCTCGCTGGCGTCGCGTCCGGCGACTATTTCTACTTTGTCCATTCCTACGTCTGCCCGGTCGATGCGCAGACAATAGCGATTGCTAACTACGGCCGCTCTTTCGCGGCGGTATCCGGCGCGGGAAACGTATTCGGTTGCCAATTCCACCCGGAGCGGTCCGGCGCGCCCGGCGCCCGCGTGCTGCAAAACTTCCTGGCGCTGCCATGCTGATCCTGCCGGCGATAGATCTGCAAGGCGGCGTTTGCGTGCGGCTGCTGCGGGGCGCTTTCGATAGCGCAACGCATTATGGCGACGCGTTCGAGCAATTGGCCCGCTTCGCCGAGGCTGGCGCGGAATGGGCGCACATCGTCGATCTAGATGGCGCCCAGCTTGGCGCCCCGGCCCAGCACGAGCTGATTGGGAGGCTGGCGAGCGCTACAACGCTGAACCTGCAGTGCGGCGGCGGCGTGCGCAGCCGCGAACACGTCGAAGCGTTGCTTGCCGCCGGCGCCGCGCGCGTCGTTGTCGGCTCAGCCGCAGTACGCCGGCCCGATGAAGTGCTAAGCTGGATCGCGGATTTCGGCCTCGATCGCATCTGCGTCGCGCTCGACGTGCGCAGCACTGGCGACAGCTGGGAGGTCGCAATCGACGGCTGGGCCGCCGGCGCCGGCAGAACGTTGGACGAAATGCTCGCAATTTATGCGCCCGGCCGGCTGCGCCACGCGCTGGTGACGGACATTTCCCGCGATGGCGCGCTCAGCGGCGCCAACACCGAGTTGATGGGCGCGCTGGCGGCGCAGCGCCCGGACATCGCATTCCAAGCCTCCGGCGGTGTCGCCGCTTTGGACGACATCGCGGCGCTCAAAAACGCCGGCGCCAGCGCCGCCATCGTCGGACGCGCGCTCTATGAGCGCCGCTTTTCGCTGGAGGATGCTCTTGCCGTCTAAGCGCATCATTGCGTGCCTCGATGTGAAGGCCGGCCGCGTCGTCAAGGGCGTCCGCTTCGAGGGCCACATTGACGCCGGCGACCCGGCCGAATGCGCCGCGCGCTATCGCGATGAAGGCGCCGACGAGATCGTGATCTACGACATCACCGCCTCCGCGGAGCGGCGCACGATCGACTACTTTTGGCTCGCCGGCATTGCGCGCGCGCTGGACATTCCGCTCGCCGTTGCCGGGGGCATTCGCACTTTGGATCAGGCGATCGCCTGCCTCGAACACGGCGCCGACAAAGTGTCGATCAACTCCCCAGCATTGGAACGCCCCGAACTGATCGAGGAGATTGCGCGCGTCGCCGGCTCGCAATGCGTCGTGGTCGGCGTCGATAGCCGCGCCATCGAGGGCGAATGGATGACGCACCAATACACCGGCTCGGCGGAAACCATGCGCCGCACGCCGCGCCGGATGCTGGACTGGATCGCCGAAGCGCAAGCGCGTGGCGCCGGCGAAATCGTGCTGAATTGCATGGACCAGGACGGCGTACGCGCGGGGTACGACATCGCGCAACTCAACGCCGCACGCGCGCTGCTCTCAATCCCTCTGATCGCTTCTGGCGGCGCCGGCGCTGCCGCGCATTTCGTCGATGTTTTTCGCGGGACGGAAGTCTCCGGCGCGCTCGCCGCAGGCATTTTCCATAGCGGCGCGGTGCGGATTGGGGACGTGAAGCACGCCATGCGCAGCGCGGGCCTGGAGGTGCGGCCATGATCGCGTTCGATATCGGCAAAGTGAATTTCGACGCAAACGGCCTCGTCTGCGCGGTGGCGCAGGATTGTCTCACGCTGCAAGTGCTGATGGTGGCGTGGATGGACCGCGCCGCGTTGGAGGAAACGGTCCAGTTCGGCGAAGCCACGTTCTTCTCCCGCTCACGCAACGCGCGCTGGCGCAAGGGCGAAACCTCCGGCAACCGCCTTAGAGTCAAAGAGATCATTGCCGATTGCGATGGCGATACGCTGTTGCTGACGGTCGAGCCTCTGGGCCCCGCGTGCCACCTTGGAACGACAAGCTGCTTCGGCGATGCGGCCGCGCCCGGCCTCGGCCGGCTCGGCGCGTTGGAGCGCACCATTGCAGCGCGCGCGAGCGCCGATCCAGAAAAGAGCTGGACGGCGGCGCTTCTGGCGCAGGGCGTCAAGCGCATCGCGCAGAAAGTTGGCGAGGAGGGCGTCGAGACCGCGCTCGCCGGCGCCGCCGGCGAGGCCAAGGAGGTGTGCGAGGAGAGCGCGGACTTGCTCTATCATCTGGCCGTGCTGCTGCGCGCGCGGGGGCTGACCTTCAACGACGTGATGGCGGTCCTCGCCGAGCGCGCGGGCGCAAAACCATGAGCCCGCAGCCCAAGCCCGGCATTCTCGACATCGCGTCTTACACGCCCGGCAAGGCGAAGGCGCCGGGCTTTGCCGCGCCACTGAAGCTCTCCGCTAATGAAAACTGCCTCGGCTGCAGCGAAGCGGCGCGCGCCGCTTATCTGGCCGCGGCCTCGGAGCTGCACCTCTATCCTGACGCCAACACTTCGCGCCTGCGCGCCGCCATCGCCGAGAAGTTCGCGCTTGATCCGCAGCGTCTCGTGTTCGGCGCCGGCTCCGACGAAATCTTCGCCATCGCCGCGCAGGCGTATCTGAGCGAGGGCGACAACATCGTGCAGCCGCAATACGCTTTCGCCGCCTGGGCCATCGCCGCACGCGCGGCTGGCGGCCTCGTTAAATCCGCGCCGGAGGCCGATTACACGGTCGATGTCGACGCAATGCTTAGCCTGGTCGATGAGCGCACGCGCCTCGTCTTCATCGCAAACCCAGCCAACCCCACCGGCACGTGGCTGCATTTCACCGAGATCGAACGCCTGCACGCGGGGCTGCCGCCGCACATCCTGCTGGTGCTGGACGGCGCCTACGCCGAGTGCGCTGCCGGCGTCGCGGGCTTTTTGGACGGCATGGATTGGGCGGAGAACAAAAACAACGTCCTCGTCACGCGCACGTTCTCGAAGATGTATGGCCTGGCCTCGCTGCGTATTGGATGGGCGTATGCGCCGCGCCCTGTCGCCGAGGCGCTCTCCCGCATCCGCTTGCCGTTTTCCGTGCCGCGCGCCGGGGAAGCCGCCGCCGTCGCTGCTTTGGCGGACGATGCCTTCCTGCAGCTTTCGGTCGCGCACGTCGCCGAGCAGCGGCCCCGGCTGGCGCAAGCGCTCGCGGCGCTGGGCGCGCGCACGCTTCCCTCGGCGGCCAATTTCGTCACCGCCCAGTTTCCCCACGCCGTGTTAACGGCGGCCGACATCGAGGCGCGCCTCGCGCAACGGGGTATATTGGTGCGGCATCTGAAGACCTACGCGATGCCGGATTGGCTGCGGGTGTCGGTAGGACGCGAGGCCGAGATTGACGCCCTGATCGGCGCTCTGACCGACATCCTCGAAAGCGCGGACCGGGCTTAGCGCGCGGTGGAGCGATGGCGGTAAAATCGTCGCTGATTCAGAGCGAAAGCGGCTGAACGTGCCCCTGGACGCTGGTATTCTCTCGTCCTTGTTCGCCGTATGGGAACTCTTGGCGTTTCCGAGGTGTTGTGTACCGTTGCGCAGCGGGAGAGTGCGATGCGGGGTTGGGCGGCGCTTGCGGGAATGTATTGCCTGTGTGCGGGGTCGGCGTACGCTGATGCCCCCCTGGACGAATTGCGCGGGTTGAGCATCGAGCAACTCGCCAATTTGGAGATTACCTCCGTCGCGCGTCGCCCAGAATCGATCAGCGAAGCGCCTGCGGCCATCGATGTCATCACGGCTGACGATATTCGCCGCTCCGGCGCGCGCAATTTGCCCGAAGTGCTTCGCTTGGCGCGCAATCTAGAAGTCGCGCAAGTAGATTCTCGGCGCTACTCGATCAGCGCGCGCGGCTTCAATTCAATCGCCGCCTCCAACAAACTGCTTGTGCTGATGGACGGGCGCAGCGTGTACACGCCGCTCTATGCGGGCGTATTCTGGGAGCAGCAGCGCGTCATGCTTGGCGACATCGAGCGTATCGAGTCGATCAGCGGGCCGGGCGGCGCGCTCTGGGGCGCCAACGCCGTTAATGGCGTCATCAACGTCATCTCGCGCGACAGCGCAGATACGCAAGGCGTCATGGCGCAGGCCTTCGTCGGCACGCTCGATCAGCGGCTGGAGGCCCGCTATGGCGGCGCCTTAAGCGAAACCGCGCACTACCGCGTGTTCGGCGCGGCCTTCGCGCGCGATCCCACCTTGGACAGCGCTGGAAACGAAGCCGACGACGCCTGGGACGGCGGCCATATCGGATTTCGCAGCGATTGGGGCGGGCTGCAGGACGAATTCATGCTGCAGGGCGGTCTCTACCGCGACAACTTGGATCCGGCGGGTCTTCAAAGCGGTGGCCATTTGCTCGGCCGCTGGCGACGCCTTCTCACTGACGGATCGAGCCTCGAACTGCAGACGTATTACTCCAATTATTCGCGCACCGATGTCTTCACGCCCGACAGTGAGGATTCGCTCTCTACGTGGGATTTTCATCTCCAGCACACGCTCGCGGCGCGCGGCGCGCACGAACTGATATGGGGCGGCGGCTATCGGTTGGATCAGAGCGAGTTCATCAACGATTTCAATCCCGGCAATTTCGCCGAGCAAGAGCGCACGCTGACGATCGCCAATGTGTTCGTCCAAGACGAGATTGCGTTGCGCGACAATCTTTCGCTGACGCTCGGCCTGAAGCTCGAAGACCACACCTTCACGGGCGTCGAATATATGCCCAACGTGCGTCTCGCGTGGCGCCCAAGCGATACGTCATTGCTATGGGCCGCAGTCTCACGCGCCGTGCGCACACCGTCCCGGATTGACCGGGAGCTGGAGTTTCCGCCGATCATCGTCGCCGGCGGGTTCGTCTCGGAAACTTTGGTCGCATACGAAGTAGGCTATCGCGCGCAGCCGACATCCTATTTCTCATTCAGCGCCAACGCGTATTACCATGATTACGATAATCTGCGCACGGCAAGCTTCTCTCCAGGCTTCGCGCTGCCAGTGCGGGTTGGCAATGATCTCGAAGGCGAAGTGTATGGCCTCGAAGTCTGGGGCGACTGGGCGCTGCGCGAGGATTGGCGCATCGCGGCGGGCGTGACTTTGTTGGAGCAGGAATTCCGCCCCACCTCGGATCTCGCTTTCAATGTCAACGCGACCGGGCTCGACCCCAGTTATCAAGTCTTCCTGCGCTCGCGGGCCGATCTCACTAACGATGTGACGTTCGATCTCGATCTGCGCGCCATCGATGAGGTCTCGGCGGATATTCCCGCCTACGTCGAATTGGGCGCGCGCGTGGCTTGGCGCATCAACGATAGGGTCGAGCTTGCGCTCGCCGGCGCGAATTTGCTGAATGAAAGCCATCGCGAATCCGTCGATGGGCCGTTCTTTGAACCCAGACGCAGTGTGCAATTGAGCGCGCGCGTGGCGTATTGAGACTAATGCGGAGCGGGCCAATCCTCCGGGGCGTAAGGGCGGTGCTGGCGCTGCTGGCGCTTGCGATGCCGCTCGCTGCGCGCGACGCTGCCGCTCAGCAGGCCGATCTGGAAGCGGCCGTGAAGGCGACCTTCCTCTATCGCTTCGGCTCGTTCGTGGATTGGCCCCCCAGCGCATTCGCCGCGCCAGATGCGCCCTTGGTGGTTTGCGTCTCGGGCGACGCCGCTTTCGCCGGCGTGGTGCAGCGCGCGTCGGCCGGCGAGCGCATTGCAAACCGCCCTGTCTTGGTGCGCGCAATCGGCGTGGTCGCCAGTTCGCCCGGCTGCCATATCATCTACGTAACCGGCGCCTCGGGCCAGAACATCGCCTCCGCGCTCACGGCGGTGCGCGGCGAAACCGTGCTCACCGTCACCGACGCCCAGCACGGCGCAACACGGGGCGCTATCCACTTCGTCGTCGTCGATGACCGCGTGCGTTTTCACATCGATCGCGGCGCCGCCGAGCGGAACCACCTAAATTTGAGTTCGCGGCTGCTCAGCATCGCGCTAAGCGTGCGCCGTCGCGGAGGCGGCGCATCATGAACCCGCCGCTGCCGATCAAGAATCTCTGGGCGCACACGCCGCTCTTGGCGCTGATCACGGCCGTTATTCTGGTGTTTGCCGGCGTCACCGGCGCAGTGGTGAGCGAACGCGACTTCCGCGAACAGAAGATGGAGCAGGCCCAAGCGCACGCGCGCGTCCTCGCCGCCAGCGTCAGCGGCGCGCTTGCCTTCTATGACGCCGTGGAGGCCCAGTACGCCATTGAAGCGTTGACGGCCAATCCGGATGTCGGCGGCGTTGGCGTCTACGGCGCTGACGGCGCGCTGTTTGTGAGCCGCGCCGGCCCCGAAGGCGAGCCGCCGCAAAGCATGACGATAGGGCCGCCGACCCGGTTTGCAGATAACTTCGCCAGCGCCGCGGCGCCCGTGGTGCAGAACGACACACCTTTAGGGTGGGTCTTTGTGCGTCTCTCCGGCGGGGCCGGCACGCGCTGGCTCCGCTACGTTGGGGTGGCCTTGCTGCTCGGCATGGCGGCGCTGATGGTGGTCGTGATCGGGCAGGCGCAGCGTGCGCTCACCGGCGCCAATGAGGAGCTCAGCCGCCGCGCCGAAGCGCTGGCGCGCACCAACGAACAGCTCAGCAGCGAAGTCAGCGAAAAGCGCAAAGCGCAGAGCGCCTTGGCGCACGCCCAGAAGATGGAGGCGATCGGTCAGCTTACCGGCGGCGTCGCTCACGATTTCAACAATCTGCTGATGGTGATCTCCAGCGGCTTGCGCCTGCTGGAAACGCGCGACGATGAGGCCAAGCGCGCCAGCATTGTCTCGGCGATGCGCCAAGCCGTAGATCGCGGCGCCGGGCTGACCAAACAATTGCTCGCTTTTTCGCGGCGCCAGAAGCTCACGCCCGAAGTCATTTTGGTGCAGGAGCGGCTTCAGGTGCTACGCCCTCTGCTCGAGCGCTCCTTGCGCGAGGACATCAAGCTCGATCTGAAATTCGCCGCGGCGGACGCCGCCATCAAGGTCGATCCGGGCCAGTTCGATCTCGCCGTTCTCAATTTGGCGGTGAATGCGCGCGACGCCATGCCAGGCGGCGGCGCGCTCACCATCAGCATCGAACTCGGGCGCGGTGAAGATCTGAACGCGGTCGCGGTGCGCATCGCCGATACCGGCCAGGGCATGAGTCCGGAAGTGCAGGCGCGCGCCTTCGATCCCTTTTACACAACCAAGGAAGTCGGCAAAGGCACCGGTTTGGGCCTCAGCCAAGTCTACGGGTTTACGCTGCAATCGGGCGGCCGCTGCGAGATCGAAAGTGAGCCAGGGCGCGGCGCCACCATCTCGCTGATCCTGCCGCTAAGCACGGAAGCGCCGCCGCCGCGGGCAGAGCCTGCGCCGGAGATCGCCGCCGGCAGCGGCGCGGTGCTGGTCGTCGAGGACGATGACAGCGTCGCCGCCATGGTGTGCGAGATGATCGCCGACCTCGGCTACACCGTCACACGCGTGCCGAACGCCCACGAAGCGCTGCAATGCATCGAGGATGGCGCGCGTGTCGATCTCATGTTCTCCGACATCATCATGCCGGGCGGCCTCAACGGCATCGAGCTTGCGCATGAAGTGCGCCGCAGGCGGCCTGAATTGCCGATCCTGCTCACCACCGGCTATGGCGGGCGCGGCGACGGCGAAGTTCAGGGCTTCAGAGTTCTGCGCAAGCCTTACGACCGCGATGAGCTGGGCTCCGCGCTCGCAGAACTCGGCGCCTGATCAGCGTTTGCCGAGATTCTTGCCGACGATGGCGACGATGAGGATCGAAAACGCCGCCAAGCGCAACAGATAGAGCCAGCTGCGCTCCTCCAGGATGCCGCCGAGCAAAGTGGCGAGCGCCGAGTTCAGCGCCAGCAGGAAGAAGGCGATCGCGAAGACGAAAAAGAGCGAGTCCTTCGTGCGCCACCAGAAGCGCAAGAAAAACGCCGTGCACACCATGTAGCCCATGGCGACCATGCCGGAGAAGAATTCGGTCAACGGCATTATTCGACTTCCCAAATGAAGCCGTAGATCAAAACCCCGACCGCCAGCAGCGCAGCGATGTGGCGAAACGCAAGCAGGTTAGCGTCTGGGAAAAGCACCAGATCGCCCAAGACAAAGAAGTTGTTGATCGCGAGAAAGACGAAGCTCACCGCGCTCCAGAGCAACAGCCGGGCGCGGGTGCGGATGTAGGCCCGCACCAGCAGCAGCGCACAGAGGGCGCTGGTCACAAAGCAAAGCGTGTAGACGAGCGCGGGCATCTCATTCGTCCTTTTTGGTGAAGCGGAAGGCGTCGGCGAAGCTTTTCAGCCGGTCGTTGGGCGAGGCCACGATGGTGTTGATGATGGTGACGGGCCGCTCTCGATAGGCAGCCTCTAGCTGGTCGCAGAGCTTGTCCAGGGCCGGCGAGGCGGGGGCGTAGCGGCACAAGCCCTCTTCGCACGCCACAAGGCCGGCGTCCTGCAGCTGCTTCACACACGCCGAGATAAGGGTGGGCGTCGCCCGCAGTTCGAGCACGGCCTCGTCCACGCTGAAGGAATGCTCACGCCGCCCGCGGAGGAGCAGGAGCAATTCCAGCGCCCAGGTGGAGCGTATCGCGCTCCGCACGAAGCTGAGGAGATCGGCGTCCAACACTAGCCGACGGGAAAAAGTCTCATAGGTGAAGCTCCCGCACACGCTCTGTCGGCATTGAGCGCGGATTTCAACCCCGCCGAAAAAAAACTCAGAACCCGGAGGGAACTCCGGTCTGAAAGCTGCGTTTTGGCTTTCGCGGGAGTGTAAGCGGACGGCGCCCCCGCTGTGTCCTACGTCTGCGCTGTGCTGCGGGAGCGGGTTTGCATGGATGCGAAGACGGCGGCGGTAGGAAGTCGCGCACGCAACGGAAATGGCGGTTCGCGCGGCGACGCCGCGGACACGTCAGCTAACCAGGACGACCAATTACGCGAATTGCTGCAAGCGCTTCAGGCGGTAAAGGTAGGCGACTTCTCGGCGCGCCTCCCGGCTGACCGGGTCGGCGTCCTTGGCAAGATCGCCGACACCTTCAACGAAATCGTCGCCTCCAACGAACGCATGGCCGCCGAACTCGAAAGGGTCGGTTACACCGTCGGCCGCGAAGGCCGCACCAAGCAGCGCGTGAAGTTCGTCAACCGCTCGGGCTCCTGGGGCGAGATGGAGAGCTCAGTCAACACTTTGATCGACGATTTGCTGTGGCCGACGGACGAAGTCACCCGCGCCATCGGCGCCGTCGCTCAGGGCGACCTGCTCCAGACCGTGCGCCTCGAAGTCGATGGCCGGCCGCTCAAAGGCGAATTCCTGCGCTCGGCCAAGATCGTCAACACGATGATCCGCCAGTTGCGGGAATTTACCTCGGAAGTGACGCGCGTCGCCCGCGAAGTCGGCACCGAGGGCAAGCTTGGTGGCCAAGCGCAAGTGCGCGAAGTGACCGGCGTCTGGAAGGAGCTCACCGAATCCGTGAACTCGATGGCGGACAACCTCACATCCCAAGTCCGCAACATCGCCGAAGTCACCATCGCCGTCGCCAATGGCGACTTGTCGAAGAAGATCACCGTCGACGTGCGCGGCGAAATTCTGCAGCTGAAGGAGGCCGTCAACACGATGGTCGATCAGCTGCGTTCGTTCGCGTCGGAAGTGACGCGCGTTGCGCGCGAAGTGGGCACCGACGGCAAGCTCGGCGGCCAGGCCATCGTCCCGGGCGTCGCCGGCACCTGGAAGGATTTGACAGATTCCGTCAACGCCATGTGCGGCAACCTGACTGACCAGGTGCGCAACATCGCCACCGTCACCACCGCCGTCGCTCGCGGCGATTTGAGCCGTAAGATCACCGTCGATGTGCGCGGCGAAATCCTCGAACTCAAAGACACCGTCAACACGATGGTGGACCAGCTGAACTCGTTCGCCTCCGAAGTGACGCGCGTTGCGCGCGAAGTCGGCTCCGAAGGTAAGCTCGGCGGCCAGGCCCAAGTGCCGGGCGTCGCCGGTACCTGGAAGGATCTCACCGACAACGTGAACTTCATGGCCGGCAATTTGACGGCGCAGGTCCGCAACATCGCCGAAGTCTCGACCGCCATCGCCAGCGGCGACTTGTCGAAAAAAATCACCGTCAACGTCTCCGGCGAAATTCTCGAACTGAAAGAGACCATCAACACGATGGTCGATCAGCTGAATTCCTTTGCCGGCGAAGTAACGCGCGTTGCGCGTGAAGTCGGCGCCGAAGGCCAGCTCGGCGGTCAGGCCAACGTCACCGGCGTCGCCGGCACCTGGAAGGATTTGACCGAGTCGGTGAACTCGATGGCCTCGAACCTCACAGCCCAGGTCCGCAACATCGCCGAAGTGTCGACCGCCATCGCCAATGGCGATTTGTCCAAGAAAATCACCGTCGATGTGAAAGGCGAAATCCTCGAGCTGAAGGAAACCATCAATACGATGGTCGACCAGCTGAACGCCTTCGCCGGCGAGGTGACGCGGGTGGCGCGCGAAGTCGGCACCGAAGGCAAGCTCGGAGGCCAGGCCGAAGTCCAGGGAGTCGCCGGCACCTGGCCAGAAAACACCGACAAACTCAAAAAGATGGCCGACAACCTGACCGGACAGGTCCTCTACAT
>JACMMP010000123.1 GCA_014378995.1 Hyphomonadaceae bacterium | reverse complement strand
GCCGCCGCGTGGCTCAGGCCCAACTCGCCAACGACGCCGCGGCCGCCGACCGGCGCGCCCGCAGCTTCGCCGCCGAGGCCCGCAACCTGCGCGATCTGGCGCAGCGCGCCTCCGCCACTGCCCGCCGCCCCAGCGGCCCAGGTTCCAATTCGGGACCATCTGTAATTCCCGCTTCTTGGATGGTCCCGGCCGAAGGCCGCATCATCAGCGCCTATGGCGCGCAAGCGAACGCGGGGGCGCCGGCGCAGGGCGTGCTTCTGCGTACGCGCGTGGGCGCCCAGGTGGTTTCGCCGGCCGCGGGAGAAGTGACCTATGCCGGACCGTTTAGAAGCTACGGCAATGTCTTGATCCTAAACTTGGATGGGGGTTACGCTCTCATCCTCACCGGCCTGGGCAGCGTTAACGCCCGGGTCGGCGAGACCGTCCGTTCGGGCCAGCCGGTAGGAGAAATGTCAGGCTCTGACACGCCGGCGCCGGAATTGTATGTAGAAGTGCGTAGGGATGGACGGGCAGTCGATCCTGGGCGCTGGTTGAACGGGCGGGGGATTTCCGCCGAAGTGAACGTCAGAGCTGGGTAGCGCTGGTCAGGCGGGATTGCCTGGGGAGTACGTAGATGCGGTTAGCTTGGGTTGCGGCGCCAATCGCCGGAATGGCGGCACTCGTGGGCGCTTTGGCGTGGTCGGCGCCGGAAGACCGCGATCGCGGCGATATTTACCGTCAGCTAGAATTGTTCGCCGACGTGCTCGCGCGCGTCGAGCAGGATTACGTCACCGAGATCGACGACGAAGAGGCGATCGAAGCGGCCATCCAGGGCATGCTCTCGTCTCTCGACCCTCACTCCTCGTTCATGAACGCGGAAGAATACCGCGACATGCAAACGCAAACGCGCGGCGAGTATGGCGGCCTCGGCATTGAGGTCACGAGCGAAGAAGGCGTTGTCCGCGTTGTCTCCCCGATCGACGACACGCCGGCGGCCCGCGCTGGCATCCAGGCGGGCGACTACCTCACCGCAATCGACGGTGAGAGCATCGTCGGCCTGACGCTGAACGAAGCCGTGCGCCGCATGCGCGGCGCGAGCGGCACCGACATCACCGTCACCGTGGCCCGCGAAGACACCGACCCGTTCGATGTCACGCTGACGCGCGAAATCATCAACGTCCGCGCTGTAGTGGCGCGCGTAGAAGACGGCGACATCGGCGTTATCCGCATTTCCACCTTCAACGAACGCACCGGCTCGATGCTGCAGGACGCGATCCGGCAAGTGAAGCGCGACACTGGCGGGCGCCTCCGGGGCGTCATCGTCGACCTGCGCAACAATCCGGGCGGCCTGCTCGACCAGGCGATCGAAGTTTCCGACGCGTTCCTCGACGGCGGCGAAGTTGTCTCCACGCGCGGGCGCCAGCCGGAAGACGTGCAGCGTTACAACGCGCGCCGCGGCGACGATCTGGCCGGCGTGCCGGTCGTGGTGCTGGTCAACGGCGCGAGCGCCTCGGCAGCGGAAATTGTCGCTGGCGCACTGCAGGACCGCAACCGCGCGCTGATCGTCGGCACCGATTCGTTTGGCAAAGGCTCGGTGCAGACCGTGATCCCGCTGCAGGGCGGCCGCGACGGCGCGCTCCGTCTCACTACTGCGCGCTATTACACGCCGGCTGGCCGTTCGATCCAAGGCGCCGGCATCACGCCGGACATGGAAGTCGCCGCCCGCCGCATCAGCGCCGAAGACGTCGCCCGCTTACAGCGCCTCGGCGTCAGCGAAGCGGATCTGCCGAACGCGCTCGATAACGATTCGGGCGCGCAACGTCGCGCCGTGCACATCCCGGACGATCAGCCGCCGGAAACCTGGGACTCAGAAGAAGACTATCAGCTCAGCCGGGCGATGGACTTCCTGCGCCAAGGCACCGTGGCTGAGCGTCTGCGCGCCCGCGCCGGCTAAGCCATACCGCAACAGCAACGAATGCAGCGCGGCCCGTCCACCTAGTGACGGGCCGCGCGAATTCGTTGATCTTCCGAGGCGATGATTCGCCCGAAAGCGAGCGTAAAGCCGCCGGTTCGCCGGCCAGCCACAGCGCCCAGGCAGCAGCGCGGCCTGCCCAAGATCAATCATAAAATCGCGGCGCTCGGCGCTGCGATGCTGCTTGCCCTGTTGGCCTTCGGCGCCGTCCAGGTGTTTGGCGATCCGAGCGCCGCCGGCCCGCGGCGCGTGCTTTCGCTAGCGCCGACCGACGCCGCAGCGGACGCGCCCACCATCTCGTTCGCCGACGCATCCGAACCGATGGCGGACGGCGAGTATCAGCAATTCGGCCTCGAAGAGCTGCCGGAGTTTTCCGCCGAAATCGGCGAGATCGATTCCAGCGGCGAGTTGCGCGTTGCGGTCGTGGAATCGCCGCAGAGCGCGGGCCGCGCGAGCGTGCAGCCGCTGCCGCGCGCGCCACTTGCGGGACTCACCGAACAGGGCCCGAACGGCGTGCTGCCGATTATCGGCGCCAATGGCCGCACGCCGGCGCAAGCCTATGCGCGCCCATTCACGCCGCAACAGGGGCGCCCGATGATCGCCGTCGTCATTGGCGGGCTGGGCTTCAACGCGCGCGCGACGACGCAAGCCATCGACGAATTGCCGCCGGAGATCACGCTCTCCTTCGTGCCGTACGCGCAGAACCTGCAAAGCTGGATCGACCGCGCCCGCGCGCGCGGCCACGAAGTGTTGCTCGAATTGCCGATGGAGCCGTTCGACCCCGACGCCGACGACACCGGCCCGGAGACGCTGCTCTCTTCGGCGCCGACGCAGCAGAACGTCCAGCGGCTCGAACTGTTGCTTTCGCGCGGCTCTGGGTATTTCGGCGTCACCAATTATCAGGGCGCGCGCTTTGCGACGTCCGCGCAGGCCTCGCAGCCGATCGTGCAGCAGCTGCGCCGCCGCGGCCTTGTGTTTGTCAGCTCCGGCATCGGCCAGCGCACGGCGCTCAGCGTGGAAGCGCAGCGAGCGAACCTCCCCGTCACCGCCGCCGACCGCATCATCGACACCCGGCGCGAAGCGGGCGCCATCGACGATCAATTGCTGAATCTGGAAGCCCTGGCGCTGCAAAATCAGAGCGCCATCGGCGCCGGCTTTGCCTATCCTGTGACCATGGAGCAGGTCGGCCGTTGGGCGCGGGATATCGAGAGTCGCGGGTATCAGCTCGCGCCTGCATCGGCCGTGCTCAACGCACGCGCCGCGCGCAGATGAGCGCACAGCAAGATCCGAAACTTTATCGCCCTAATGTCGGCCTTGCGTTGTTTCACCGCAACGGCCTCGTTTTCCTAGGCAAACGCGTCGCCACGGAAGGCCCCTACCAGTGGCAGATGCCGCAAGGCGGCGTCGATCGCGGCGAAAAGCCTTACGACGCCGCAATCCGCGAACTTGAAGAAGAGATTGGCGTAAGGGCAGAGCACGTCAATCTGCTCGAAGAAACGCAAGACTGGCTCTATTACGAATTCCCCATCGACGTGCGCACCAAAATGAAGCCGCGGGGCCGCTATTTGGGGCAGCGGCAGAAGTGGTTCGCCTTTCGCTTCAAAGGCCGTGACGCCGACATCCGATTGGATACACATACGCCGGAGTTCAGCGACTGGCGCTGGGCGGCGCTAGACACAGCGCCCGGTTTGGTGATCCCGTTCAAGCGCACCACATACGAAGACGTTATACGGCGGTTCGCGAAATACGCGGTGGGGGACTCAAAGTGAGCATATGCGCGCGCGAGACATTGCTGCCGTGAAAGCAAATGGCACTGCGACGCCCGTCGTGTTCGTCCACGGCGCGTTCTGCGGCGGCTGGGCGTTCGACGCCTTCCGCGAACCGTTCGAAGCGGCGGGCTTTGAAACGCATGCGCCGAACTTGCCTCACCACGAACGCGGCGCCGATCTCGAGCGACTCGCGCAAACCGGCCTGAAGGACTACGCGCACACGGTTGCGCACTATGTTCGCGGCTTGCGCACGCCGCCGGTGCTGATTGGCCATTCGCTGGGCGGTTTGGTTTCACAGCTTGCGGCGATGAATTCGCCTGTCGCGGGGCTGGTGCTGCTGGCGCCGAGCGCGCCATGGGGCGTGCCGCCGACGACCTTGGATGAGCACGGCCACCAATTCGGGCTGACGCTGCTCGGCGATTATTGGCGCAGACCCGTGCCGCCGGATTACCGCGTCGCACGCACCACGACGCTCGACCGGCTCGATCGTGAGGATGCACGCCGCGCCTTCGCGCGCTTCGTACCGGAGAGCGGGCGCGCCATTCGCGAAGCGGTGCAATGGTGGGCCGATCATTCGATGGCGGCGCAGGCGCCCGTCTATCGCATCGGCGCGCCGGTGCTGGGGCTCGCGGGCGGCAAGGACCGCGTCAATCCGTCAAGCACGGTGCGCCGCATCCTGGCGCGCTTTCCGGGCACGCAGGCGCACTTCCACGAATTTCCCGAGATGAGCCATTGGCTCGTCGGCGAACCGGAAGCGATGGATGTGGCGAAGCTCACGCTGCAATGGTTAGAGGCGCGCGGCATCGGCCCCAAGCCTACGCCCAAAAAGAAACAGCTCTCGCTGTTCGGCTGGGGCGACAGCGCGGGAGCTTGAGGCGCCGCTGACCGCGTCACCTTCGACAGGCCAGGCTGACGCTGTAGTGTGGCGATGTTTTGTAAGTTGGCGTCATGCTGAGCTTGTCGAAGCACGACGCCACGCGTGGTCGATTAATGTGGTTCGTTCGCCCCCGCAGACCGCGTGGCGCCCCTAATCCTCACCATCACGATCTCCGGCGGATTCAAAAAACGCACCGGCAAAATACTCGTGCCGATGCCGCCCGTCACATACATGCGCCGGCCGTTCTCTTCGACAAGATGGCACGCATAACGCTTAGTCTCGATCGGCAGGATCGGCCTGCCAAAAAAGGGAATGCTCACCTGCCCGCAATGGCTGTGCGCCGCGAGCATTAACGCAGGCCCCTCCGGCATGTTGCTGAACGGATCGGGCGAATGGCTGAGTACGATTGTATCGGCGCCTGGCGGCGCGCCATCGAGCGCCGCGGCAAAATCTGGATCGCCCGTCCACGCATCGGCGATGCCGGCCAACACGATGGGTCCGCCGCTGCGGCGAATGACGAGGTGGCGATTCCATAGTGCGCCGACGCCGGCGTTCTGCAGCGCCGCTGTAATACTCGCGCGATTATACCAGCTGTCGTGATTGCCGATCACGGCGACCGTGCCGTAGCGCGGCCGCAGCGCCGCAAAGGTGGCGACGCCGCCCAAAATTTCCTGGTTGTCAGCCGGCGTACGCTCCGCTTCCGGCGCGTGGCCGCCGACATAATCGCCGAGCAGAACGACTAGCTCGGGCCGCAGCTCGTTGATGCGCCTCACGATGCGCCCCATCCGCGCCGCGTCCACGTGCGGACCGCCAACATGCGTATCGCCGACCACCGCGATGGTGAGCGGGGCGCCATGCCAATCCTCGCTGACGATCTCGACTTCGCGCACAACCAGTGTGTTCGGCTCAATGAACCAGGCATAGATGTTTAGCCAGATCGCGATCTCGGCCACACCGATCAGCGCAAATAAGCTCCAGCGCAGTCGCGGGCGCAGTTTCGGCCAACGCTTAAAGAGCCAAACGCACGCCCAAGCGACAAGCGCGAAGCCGAGCACAGCGCCGATGACAGCGGGCCAGAGGTGCGGATGCAGCATGGGACAATTGTGCTGCGTCTTCACGCGTCAGCGCAATACAAACCTCGCGCTAAGATGTTTGATTTCGCGCGCTACCGCGCCATCGCCGCGCGGATGTTTTCCAGGCGCGTCAGCGCGCGTTGCGCGGCTTCGCGGCTAGCGTCGCTGTTGGCGTCGCGCAGGTCTTCGCTTGCGTTCTTCAAGTCCTGCTCGAGTTGCGCCGGCTCTATGTCAGCCAGATCCACCGCTTCTTCGGCCAGGACCGTCAGCCCCTCCGGCGTCACGTCGGCGAAGCCGCCATTGACGAAGATGCGCCGCTCGCCGCCGTCATTCAGCACTTTGAGCGCGCCTGGCTTGATCACGCTCATCACCGGCGCATGATTAGGCAGCACGCCGAACTCGCCTTCCGAACCCGGCACGACGACGTGATCGACGTCGCCGTTGAACAGTTCGCGCTCAGGCGACACCAGTGCAAAGTGAAGCTTCTCGGCCATTTCAGTCCTCAGTGCTTGATCGCCATGCCGACGACGATGGCCGAAAATTTCGCCGCGTATGCGCCGGGCTTTGCGTAGCTCACCTCGATCGTGGCCATCAGCCCCTCGCTCAGCTTCACATCGTAGGCCCGCACGCGAAGGTCGCTCTGCTGCGGGTGCTCAGCGTCGATCACCAGCTTAGTGCTCGGATACGCCTTCTTCAGCGCCGCATCGAGCACGCCTGTCGCGCGGTCGGCGTCGGCGCCATTGTACCAGACCACCATGCGCGAGCCGACCATGTCGAAGAACACGCCCTTCTCGCCGAGCGGATAGCAAAGGACGGTGCCGCCCGGCGGCAATCCAAGATCCTCGGCTTCTCTGTCGCTCAGCACTTCCGGCTTCACCGGCAGTTGGCCGGGCGGCGTTTTGCCTTGCAGAATGGTGAGGGCGCCTTCGACGATGATCCGCGCCGCCAATTCGCTATGCTTGATCTTGCCGCCCAGCATGGTTCAGCCCTTCCGCGCCTGCGCGGTGACGCGCACGACAAAACGCTTCGCCTGCGCACTCGACGCAGCATGCTCCACCTCGACGTGCGCAAGCCGTCGATTGCCAAAATCGACTTCGTAGCTGCGCAACCGGATATTCTTCTCGGTTGGAGACGCGCCGTCCGTCAGCTGCTTGGTTTTCGGAAACGCCTTTTTCATCGCCGCCTCAAGCACATCGAGGCCGCGCGTGAAGTCCGCATCCGTGAACCAGACGCTGGCTTGCGGGCCGTGCATATCGAAGAAGACGCCTGTCGGCGGCAGCGGAAAGAACAACGTCGTGCCGCCTTGCGCCAGCTTAATGTCCGCGCGTTCGAGCTCACTCAAAACGATCGACTCGATCGGCATCTTGCCTTGCACGTTGCCGGCAATGTTAGCCAGCGCGCCCTCGACGACGAGTTTCGCCGCGAGCTGGCTGTGCGTCATGCCGGCGACGGCCACTAGGCTGCCTCCGCCGCGAGACGCTGCGCCTTGGCGATCGCGTCTTCGATGGTGCCGACCATGTAGAAGGCCGGTTCCGGCAGATGATCGTAATCGCCGTTCACGAGGCCTTTGAAGCCGCGGATGGTATCCTTGATGTCGCACAGCACGCCGGGCGTGTTGGTGAACGCTTCGGCGACGTGGAACGGCTGGCTGAGGAAGCGCTCGATCTTACGCGCACGCGAGACGACGAGTTTGTCCTCTTCCGAGAGTTCGTCCATGCCCAAGATTGCGATGATGTCCTGCAGCGACTTGTAGCGTTGCAGCGTTTCCTGAACACGGCGGGCGACGTCGTAATGCTCTTGGCCGACGATGTTGGGATCCAGAATACGCGACGAAGAGTCGAGCGGATCGACGGCCGGGTAGATGC
>JACMMP010000122.1 GCA_014378995.1 Hyphomonadaceae bacterium | reverse complement strand
GCGCGCGCCGCGGCGCAGACATTGGCGCAGAAGCCGCCGCAATCTATGCGCCTGACCAAGCGGCTGATGCGCGACCGCGAGGCGCTGCTCGCGCGCATGCGGGAAGAGGGGGAAATCTTCGCTGAGCGCCTACGTTCGCCAGAGGCGATGCAGGCGTTCAGCGCATTCCTGCAACGGCGTTGAGCCTATTGCTCGCTATAGCGGTGGTGCTCCGCATATTCCCAGCGTTGTCCGCTGCGCTGCTGAGTTTCGATGGTGAAGCCGCGTGAGCTGCGGCTGAGCACGCGGCGGCGTCTGTCGGTCGTGTCCGTCATGGACACGAGGTGGCGGCCGCTAAACGAGGATTGGCCCACGCCGAAATTTCCGCGTGCGTCCCAATGGAAGAAGGCGATGCCGCCCGACGCCGGGTGGCGCACCAGCACGGCTTCACCAACCGCGCCGCCCGCGTACCAAGTCTGGCGCAACACATTTCTGTACTGGAAGGCAAAGCAGCCGCGACTGTTCGGATCGTTTCGGGGCTCGACCTGCAAGTAGCAACGGCCGGCGATCTGATCGAGCCAGCCAAAGCCGCTGCCGGCCGCGCCGATGCTGCTCCCGGCCGAGAAGGCCGCGGCAGCTGCGCCATCGCGGCGATAAGTGGTGACGGTGGCGTCCGCCCACGCGCCGTCCGTGCGCTGTTGGTCCGCGACTTGGAACGCGCCCTCGCCGCCGCGGCGCCAAACGGCGCGCGTCGCGACGCCGTTTGCGTTCTCACCGGCGAAGACAAGTTCGTCGCTGACGAAGGTGGGCGTCAGGATCGCGGTCTCGCCGCCATTGGTCCAGGCGTAAACTTCAAGGCGCCGGCGATCGTTGCTGAAGCCCATCACCGACTCGCCGCGATAGTTGGAGCCTCGCGTAATGCTGGCGCGCAGGAAGTGTCCGAATTGGTCGCGGAAGCATTGCCGATCGACTACAGCGCCTGCCGCGTTTACGCCCTGATAGCAGGAGCCGGAAAGTTCGCCGAGCCAGCCCAGGCGATTGGCCGTTTGCGCCGATGCGGGCAACGCCCCGGCGGAGATCGCAACAATGGCTAAAGCAGCGCCGCGGACGAATTTGGCTAGCATTTTCGGACCCCCGAGAATTTGTATCAGCGGGCACGATAACGGCGCGCCCGGCCCATGGCGAGTGGTCTGCTGGCGCGTGCTGCTAGCGCCCCCGGCTTTGAGCTCGAATCCACGCTTCAACCGCCGGCATGCGCTCCGCCACCGTCTGCCCCCGCAGCCGGATCGCGGCTGTCGCCGCCGCCACGGTCGGGCGAGCGCCCTCGGGGAAGTCGCGCGCGTAAGTTTCCAGCTCGCTCACCATGGCCGGATCGCTGCTTATGGAGGCGAGCCCCGCCGGGAAGTCCAATCGTTGCAACGGGTCGAGCATGGTCTCGATGGCGGCGCGGTTGGCGACGAGGAAATCCCAGGCCAGCCGCGGATGCGAGCCGCCGACGCTCGAGATCACTTGCGTGCGGATCTGGCGCGGGATGTCCTCGCCCAAGGTCAGCTGCAGCGTTCGCCGCGCCAGAGCCGCGTCCGACGCCGAAGCTAGCAGCAACCACATCCGGCGCTGTTCGACGAAATCGCGCGCGCTGCGCGCTTGCGCCAGCAGCGCGTCATAGTCCGCCGCGGTCGCGTTATACGCGTAGACGCTGATCGTCGCCGTGCGGATCGAAGCCGGCAGCGCCTCCCCACCGCGGACGCGGCGGCGCGCTTCGGCGATCACCGCCTCATCGCCCAAAGTGCCGAGCGTCGCGATCAAACTGGCGCGCATCAACGCCCGGTTCGAGCCTTCGCCGTCGCGCGGCGTCCAGCCCGCGCCCGCGAAATAGGGCGCCAAAGTGCGCCGCCCATACGCGCGCACCGCCGCTTCGCTTGGCCGACCTTGCGCGTAGTCGGCGAATGCGGCCATGGAGCCAGCCGTATCCATCACGATCAGCGGATCGGCGTCAGCCGGCAGCACGTTGACGAGGTCGAGATAGTTCGTGAACGGCGCATCCCCGCTACGCCCGAACGCCCAATAATCGAGGAGCAAACCAAGCTGATCGGTGTCCTCGAGGTCCGCAAACCGCGTCGTCAGTGCGCGGAAATTGCTTTGGTCGTATAGAACCCGGAAGAAGCCGGACTGCCCGGCATTGACAATGTACGGGCCGCAATTCGTCGGCAGGAGACTGACCCGCTCAACCTGGCTTCCGGCCTGCAGCACGAAACGCATCGGCTCGCCCGCTTCAACCCGGCGGGCGACCACCGGCACGTGCCAATAACTCTCCGTGCGCGAAGCGTCGTCCATGGCGAAGCGGCGCTGGGTGATCTCCACCGTCGGGCCGCGTCCGGTGACGCAATCGCGTCCTTGCGCGCTCAGCACTGGATAGCCGGGCTGGCCGGTGAAGCTGCGCGCGATTTCAAGCACGGGCTGACCGGAGGCGGCTTGGATTGCGGTCCACAAATCTTCCGTGCGCGCACTGCCGTAATGGCGCGCGTTCAGATAATCGCGCACGCCCTGGCGGAAATCCACTTCGCCCACATACGCTTCCAGCATGCGGATGACGGCGAGGCCTTTTTCGTACGTGATCGTATCGAAGGCGAGGTTCGCTTCCTCCAGCGTGTTGACGGTCTGCACCACCGGGTGCGTGCCCTCGCGCGCATCGAGCGCCATCGCCGTCTGCGTGCCGCCGGCGAGTTGGCCCATCCAGGGGTTCCAGTCCGGGTGCACCGCTTCGGTCGCTTTCGCCGCCATCCACGAGGCGAAGCCCTCGTTCAGCCACAGATCGTCCCACCACATCATGGTGACGAGATTGCCGAACCATTGGTGCGCGATCTCGTGCGCGACGATGCCGAACACGTTCTGCCGCTCAGCTTCGCTCGAGGTGTCGTCAACCAGCAGATACTGGTCGAAATAGAGAATGGCGCCCCAGTTCTCCATCGCGCCGAAGCCGCCGGCGCCGGGGACGCCGATCATGTCGAGCTTCGGCAGCGGATAGCGGATGCCGAAATAGTCGGTGAAGTAGCGCAGCGATTGCTCGCCCGCTTCCAGCGCTTCGGCGGTGCGATGCGTCTCGCCGCGGCGCACGACGACGCCAAGCTCGACGCCGTCCACATCGCGCGTCACCCGCTCGAAATCGCCGACGGCGAGGAAGAGGAGATAGCTCGGCATTGACGGCGTATCGGCGAACGTGGTGCGCGTGAGGCCGCCTTCGAGCCGCTGCGTGCGCTCTGCGGGCATGTTGCCGACCGCCATCTGATCGCTCGGCGCCGTCACCGTGAGCGCAAACACCGCGCGGCGGTTGGGCTGATCCCACATCGGCGCGAGGCGGCGCGCATCGCCTGGTTCGAACTGAGTCGCCAGCGCGCGCTTGGTTTGGCCGTTGGCTTCATACGACACGCGAAACAGGCCGTAGGCGTCGTCTTGGATCGATCCGGTGTAGACGACGCGGATGGTGTGCCGGCCAGGCCGCAGCGGCCTGCGCGGGGTGAGCGTCAGCGTCTGCGCGTCCTGATCGGTGTCGAAAGCGACGCCGGCATTGTCTATCGTCGCCCGTGAGATCGTAAGGCCCAGCGCATTCATCGTCACGGCGGGCAGCGTCTCGCTGCTCTCAATCGTGATGCGCGCCTCGCCCGAGAAGGTCGCCGCCTCGGCGTTTGGCGTCACCGCGATCTCGTATCGAAGCGGGATCGGCCCGCCCGCGAACCATTGCCGCTCGTTCTGATCCTGCGCGGACGCTGCCGGCGCCAGAAACAAAAGTGCGGCGATAAGAGCGAATGGGCGGAAAGTCATGCGTGGTCCCCTAGGAAGCCTGGGGTCTAGCTGGTCTGGCGCCCCGACGCGCAACCCTTTTTCGGCAAAAGGCTGCGTGCGTGCGCCGAACGGGCTTCGCGCGTCAGCTGACCCGCATTGCGCCATCGTGCCCGAAGTCACAGCGGCAGGCGGCGCCTGCGACTAGTCTCTCTTCATCGAAGCGATGACGCCATCGAGCTTTTTGAGAGAGACGACAATGACCAAGTTTTACGCCCTGATCGCCGCCTGCGCCGTGTTCGCCCCGGTGGCCATGAGCATCCTGAACCAAGCCGCCCAAATCGTCGCGTAACTCCCTGCAAACGATGTCGGTGCGGCGCCCAAGGAGGCCGCCGAGGCGCTCCCCCTCGGCGGCCTTCGCCGTCTCAGAGTTGATTGGAATTACCGCGCTGGCGGAGTCAGGACTACGGTCGGGGTTGGCGCTCAAGGAGTGTTCGATGCTGAAGCACATGGTGTTGTCCGCCGCTGTCGTCGCGCTGGTGACCAGCGGCGCTGTTGCGCAGACTGGGCCGGCGCCGCCGGTCGGGACGATGAATTGCGCGCAGATGCAGGCCGAGATGACGGTGGCTGGCCAGCGCATGAGTGCGCAGCTGGACCCAGAATTTGCAACCGAAGCGCAGGCTATGCACGACGAAGCCCAAGCAGCTCAACGCCCAAGTGTGGCGACAGGCATTGGCGCCAGCATTGCCTGTTCTATACCGGGCGTCGGCTTAGGGTGCATGGCGGCGCAACAGGCGCAAGTCGCGCAAGCGCAACGCGACGCAGCGCAGAATCAGGCGCGTATGCAGGCGCAAATGAACCGGCTCGATCAATCGATGGAAGGCATCGATCAGGATCGCATGATGGCGATGTCGCAGCGCTACGAGGCGATGAATTGCCAGGCGGCGATGCAGCAATGATTGGCGGCGCCGCCGCCGCGCGCTAGATCGTCGCCATGCTTCTCTACACGCACTCCTCCATGCTGACGCACGAGCCGCCGCCGGGTCACGCCGAACACGCTGGGCGCCTGCGCGCCGTGCTGGACGCGCTGGAAGGCATGGCCCTCGACCGCCGCGAAGCGCCGCTTGCCCAGCGCGACGCGATTGAGCGGGTCCATCCGCGGCGTTACGTTGACGCGCTGGAGCCGGCGTTCGAGGAAGCGCGCGGCGCGCGGGTGAGGCTCGATCCGGACACCTACATTGCAGCCGGCTCGCGCGAAGCGATCTACCGCGCCGCCGGCGCGTGCGTTGCGGCTGTCGATGCAGTGATGGCGGGCGAGGACGAGACGGCATTCTGCGCCGTGCGTCCGCCGGGGCACCATGCTGAGCCGATCTCGCCGATGGGCTTTTGCATCTTCAACAACGTTGCGATTGGCGCTTTGCACGCGCTCGAAGCGCACGGGCTTTCTCGCGTCGCCGTGATCGATTTCGATGTGCATCATGGCAACGGCACGCAGACTGTCGCAGAAAAAGAGGCGCGGCTCTTCTTCGCCTCCACGCATCAGGCGCCGCTTTACCCCGGCACCGGCGCAGCGAACGAGACAGGCGCAGCGCGCAATGTCGTCAACGCACCACTTCCGCCGGGCGCGGGAAGCGTTCAATGGCGGCAAGCCATGGAGACAAAAGTGTTGCCCGCGCTCGATGCGTTCGCACCCGAACTCATCTTCGTTTCCGCCGGCTTCGATGCCCACAAAGCCGATCCACTCGCCCAATTGGAGCTTGAGACTGAGGATTTCGCCTGGGCGGCGCGGGAACTCCGCCGCGCGGCGCTAAAGCACTGTGGCGGCAAGCTTGTCTCGACTCTGGAGGGCGGGTACGACTTGGCCGCGCTCGCCGGATCTGCTGCGGCATATGTGGCGGCGCTCCAACGCGATTGAGACCCGCTCAGGGGATAGGGCTGGGGTCGCGTGAAAGGTCAGAATGACGACGACCATGGCGCCCAATGAGACGCTGGATCGCCGTTCAGCCGTGCGCGTTGGCTCCATCGTCATCGCCCGGCACGGCCAGCCGCATGCTGACAGGAGCGTACGCATCAACCGCCGCGGCTATCGCGAGTGGTGGGCGGGCTATGACCTCGCCGGCCTGCACCCCGAAGAGCGACCGCCGGAAAAGCTGATTGAACTCGCGGCCAAGAGCGACGTGATTTACGCCTCGACGCTGCAGCGCGCGATCCACACTGCACAAATGGTCGCCGGCGGCCGCGAGATCGTCACCGACCCGGTGTTCGTGGAAGCCCCGCTGCCGCCGCCGCCGCTCTGGGGCAAGCACCGTCCCGGCGCTTGGGGCGTCTGGGCCCGCGCCGCCTGGTGGATGGGCATGCACGAAAAGGGCGAAAGCCGCGCCGACGCCGAAATCCGCGCCGAGGCAGCCGTCGCCACGCTGACATCACAGGCGCTGCGGGGCCAAAACGTGCTGCTGTGTGCCCACGGCTGGTTCAACCGCATGATGCGCCCGATCCTCCGCGCCCAGGGCTGGCGTGAGGTCGAAGATGGCGGCGACAGGTACTGGAGCTACCGCCGGTACGAAAAAGTGAAATGAGCGCCGGCGGCGTTGGGCAGTCGGGGCGGAACTGCCGCGCCAATTGACGACTGCCGATTGCCGACTGCCGCTTCAGCCCATACTTTCCCCCCATGAGCATCGAAAACCGCGATCCCTCCCAACTTTCCTTTGAGGAATCCTTGGCTGAGCTGGAAAAAATCGTCTCGCACCTTGAGCGGGGCGACGTGCCGCTGGCGGATTCGATTCGAATTTATAAGCGCGGCGCCGCGCTCAAGGCGCGCTGCGAGGGCCAACTGAAGGACGCCCAACTCGAAGTCGATCAAATCGTGATGGGACCGGAAGGCCCGCGCACAGAACCGGCAAAGCTCGGGCAATAGGGGAAGAGGAAACGCCAATGGCTGACGATCCGCAAAACAATGCGCGCATGCCTTTGATCTCGATGGAGGAGTTTCTGAAGGTGGATATCCGCCTCGGCACCATCGTCGATGTGAAGGTCTTCGAGGAAGCCAAGAAGGCTGCCTACCAATTGTGGATCGATTTCGGCGATCCGCTCGGGATCAAGAAATCCAGCGCACAGGTCGCGCAGAATTACGACCTAGGCGAACTGCTCGGCCGCCGTGTCGCCGCTGTCGTGAACTTTGAACCGAAGCAAATCGGCAAGTTCATGAGCGAAGTGCTCTGCCTTGGCTTCCCCGATCGCAACGGCAACGTCGTGCTGCTCAACGTAGACCGCCCCGCACTCGAGGGCGGGCGGCTGTACTGACTCACCATGCCTGAAGTCTGAGGCCAGGCACGTCGGAAAAGTCAGCGGCGTTGAACGTGACGAGCGTCGCCTTGTGCGCGAGCGCCTGCGCCGCGATCATTCGATCTAGCAGCTTGCGCCGCGAATAGCCCGCATGGGCGACAATCACGCCGTAGCGCGTGGCTGCATCCTCGTCGAACGCCAGCGTGGGGATCGCAGCGAGCATCACGTCCAGCCTTGCGCGTCGCGCAACCACGTTTGCAGGCTCCCGGTAAACACCGCCTTCCAACTCAACGCGCGTGACGACCGATATCATCACAGCGCCCTTGAGCGCCGCGACTCTGCTGGTCGTGGGCCGGTCGCCGTCGCGCACGTGGATGGCGACATTGGTGTCGATCAGGAAAGCCATGCTTCAGAGGCTGCGGCGCTCGGGAAGCTCTTCTTCGTCGCGTCGCTCGATTGAGGAGGGCGCCGGCAACCCGGCCAACCGCTCCGCCATCTCGGCCAAGGTCAGCGTTGCGGGATAGAGCGTCACCACATCGCCGGACCGCACGACGATGAGTTCGACGCCGTCACCGAACGCGACCTCTTTAGGGAGGCGCACGGCCTCGCTGTTGCCGCTCCTAAAAGTCTTGGACTTGGCGATGGTCATTTGCCCGGTATATACTGGGATATACATGAATGCAAGGGCGAGCGTTGAAATAGGAAAAGCCCGGCGCTCCGTTCGGAGCGCCGGGCCTCAAGCACTAGTTCACCGGCGCGTCCGATGGCTCTTGCGCCGGCTCCTCCGCTGGCGGGGTGATGGAGGCGGGGCCTTCCGTCGACGGCGGTGTGGCTGGCGTCGCGGCCGCGCTTGGCGGCGCGAGCTCCGGATCGAGCGGCGGC
>JACMMP010000121.1 GCA_014378995.1 Hyphomonadaceae bacterium | reverse complement strand
TTGATCTTGACGATCTGAACTTTCACCGTGTCGCCCACGTTGAGCACTTGGCTCGGGTGGGAGACGCGCTTCCAGCTCATATCGGTGACGTGGAGCAGGCCATCAATGCCGCCCAGGTCCACGAACGCGCCGTAATCGGTGATGTTCTTGACGATGCCTTCGCGGACTTCGCCTTCCTTCAGCTGGCCGACGATTTCGGCGCGTTCCGAAGCGCGGCTCTCTTCGAGCACGGCGCGGCGGGAGACGACGATGTTGCCGCGCTGACGGTCCATTTTCAGGATCGCGAACGGCTGCACGATGTTCATCAGCGGGCCGACGTCGCGGACCGGACGGATGTCAACTTGCGAACCTGGCAAGAACGCGTTGGCGCCGCCGAGATCGACGGTGAAGCCGCCCTTCACCCGGCCGACCAGGGCGCCGTTGACGGCTTCCTGCGCGGCGAACGATTTTTCGAGACGGGTCCAGGCTTCTTCGCGGCGCGCTTTTTCGCGGCTGACTACAGCGTCGCCCAAAGCGTTTTCGATGCGCTCGAGATAGACCTCGACGATGTCGCTCACTTTGGGAGCGCCGGCGCCGTCGTCGATCAGAAATTCACGGAGAGGAATGCGGCCTTCAGTCTTGAGGCCGATGTCCACCACCACGAAGTCGTTTTCGATCGCAACGACGGTGGCGGGAATGACGCGGCCTTCGATCATGCCGCGGGTGGTGAAGCTTTCGTCCAGTAGCGATGCAAAGTCGTCGCGTGTGGGGTTGAGGGTGTTCTGGGCTTGAGACGCCATACGTGTACTTACTCCAACATTGACAAGGGCCAACCGGTTGGCTCCGGCGGTCTCGGCGCCACCATGGCGCCGTCCTGTTCGTGGCGAGGGCTAGTTGCGCCAAAGCGTCAGGGAGCCCTTAGGCGCCGGAACGCGCGAGCGCCGCATCGACAATGCGATAAGCGGCCTCCGCCGCCGCCTCTATAGAAAGATCAGTGGTGTCCAGCAAGTGCGCGTCCGAGGCCGGGCGTAGGGGTGAATCGACCCGGCTCATGTCGCGCTGATCCCGTTCGGCGATCTGACGCTCCAGGTCGGCGAAACTGACGGTCTCGCCGCGGGCGTCGAGCTCGGTGAGGCGCCGGCGGGTCCGTTCGGCCAGCGAGGCGGTAACGAAGAGTTTCACGTCCGCGTCCGGGCAGATCACGGTGCCGATGTCGCGCCCGTCCAGCACCGCGCCGGCGGGATCCGCGGCGAAAGCGCGTTGGGCCTTGCGCAGCACGGCCCGGACCGCCGGGATCACCGCCACCTTCGAAGCTGACATGCCGGCGGCCGCCGAGCGGATGCGGTTCTCATCGATGGCCTCAAGGTCCAGCGCTTCGGCGGCAGCCACCGCCGCCGCCTCATCGTCAGGCGCGCCGCCGGCATCCAGCACAGCAAGCCCCACCGCCCGGTACAATGCGCCCGTATCCAGCCGCCTCAGCCCATATCTGGCCGCCAATCGCTTGGCCACCGTGCCTTTGCCGGATGCCGTGAGGCCGTCCACCGCGATGATCATGGCGCTGTTTAGCAAACACACGCGGCCTATACATTTTATTTGGTGGGGCCTGGCGATGAGAGCGGTTGGACTGCCGAGCACTCGTGCCAACTCGGCCGCGCGGGTCCGTGCGCACTTCAACCCTGTTCCGCAAGGTACACCTTGACACGGCGCGCTGTGCGCGCGGATTCACGCGATGCAAAGTGAACATTTTGACGTCATCGTCGTCGGCGCGGGCCTCTCCGGCATTGGCGCGGGCTATCACCTGCAAAAGCAGTGTCCGGACAAGAGCTACGTCATTCTTGAGGGCCGCGAGGCGATCGGCGGCACCTGGGATCTCTTCCGCTATCCGGGCATCCGCTCGGACAGCGACATGTTCACGCTCGGCTATTCGTTCAAGCCGTGGACCGAGCAGAAAGCGATCGCCGACGGCCCTTCCATCCGCAGTTATGTGGTGGAGACGGCGCGGGAGTACGGCATCGACCAGAAGATTCGCTTCAAACACAAAGTGACGCGCGCCAGCTGGTCGTCCGAGGACGAACGCTGGACGATCGAGGTGGAGCACGAAGGCGTCGCAAAGCGCTGCACCGCGAAGTTCGTACAGATGTGTGCGGGCTATTACCGGTACGACCAGGGCTACCTGCCGGAGTGGAAGGGCGTCGAGAGCTTTAAGGGAAAGCTCATCCATCCCCAGCACTGGCCGGAAGACCTGGACTATAGCGGCAAGCGTGTCGTGGTGATCGGCTCGGGCGCCACGGCCGTAACTTTGGTGCCGGCGATGACGGACAAAGCCGCGCACGTCACAATGCTGCAGCGCTCGCCCACCTACATGGTCTCGCTGCCGGCGGAAGATGCGATGGCGAACTGGCTGCGCAAGCGGCTGCCAGCGGGCCTTGCGTATGACATCACGCGCTTTCGCAAAATCCTGTTCCAGCAATATTTCTTCCGCATCGCGCGTAACCGGCCGCAGAAAACTAAGGAGCGGCTGCTTGGGCTCATCCGCGAGCAATTGCCGGACTACGATCTCGAGACCCACTTCACGCCCAGCTACAATCCGTGGGAGCAGCGGCTTTGCTTGGTCCCGGACAACGACATGTTTCTGGCGATCCGCGAGGGCAAAGCCTCGGTCGTTACCGACCACATTGAGGGCTTTACCGAGAATGGGTTGAAGCTGAAGTCCGGCCGCGAACTGGAGGCTGACATCGTCGTCGCCGCGACGGGGCTCAATCTGCAGATGCTCGGCGGGACTGAGTTGATCGTGGACGGAACTAAGATCGAGACCGGCAATGCGCACGCCTATAAGGGCACGATGCTTTCGGGCGTGCCCAACCTCGCCTTCGTGTTCGGCTACACTAATGCGTCCTGGACGCTGCGCGCGGATCTGATCAGCGAATACGTCTGCCGGCTGATAAACTATCTCGACGATTACGATCTGGCGTCCGCCACGCCGCGTTTCGATCCGGCGGAGTTCGAGGATAAGCCGTTTGTGGATTTCTCCTCCGGCTATTTCCAACGCGTGGCGCATTTGCTGCCCAAGCAAACCTCCCGCGCGCCGTGGAAGCAGAACCAAAGCTATGCACACGATTTGATGGATCTGCGGTACGGTCTGATCGAAGACGGCGTGCTTGCGTTCAAACGCGCCAAAGTCCGCGTTGAGTCTGAGGCCGCCCCCGCGCCCACCACAGAGCTGGTCTGATAAAGCTGGCGTAGCGTAGCTGCCTGCGATACCAGCCGCTGGTTCGGATCGACTAAGGGGCGGCATTGAAATCGATCAGCTTATTTGTGCTCGCTGCGCTGATTGCGGGCATCATTGCGGGCGCGTTGGTGCGGGCGGAGGCGCCGCAGCTGGCGGGCGCCGCGGGCGTAGTCGAAGCGTTCGGCGGGCTTTGGCTGAACGCGCTGAGCATGACGGTGGTGCCGCTCGTGGTTTCGCTTCTGATCACCGGCATCGCTTCGGTGGCGGACGCGGCCAAAGCGGGTGGTCTGGTCGCGCGCGCCATGCTGCTGTTTTCGGTGCTGCTCGTGTTCGCTGCAGTGTTCGGCATCGCCGTGACCGAGGGGTTGCTCGCGCTTTGGCCGTTCGATCGCGAGGCTGCCGCCGCGTTTATCGCGAGCGTCGGCGCTGACGCCGTCGTGATCGAGGAGCCGCCGAGCTTCGTTGCGTGGCTGCAGGGCTTGGCGCCGGCCAACCCGGTCAGCGCGGCTGCAAATAATCAGATCCTGCAGCTCGTGGTGTTCTCCATTTTCTTTGGCTTCGCCACCACGAGGCTCCCGGCTGCAATGCGCGATCAGCTCGTCGGCTTTTTCCGGGCGGTGTCGGAAGCGATGATCGTCATCGTCCGCTGGATTTTGCTGGCCGGGCCGATCGGCGTGTTCGCCCTGGCGTTAGGCGTCGGCTTGCGCGCCGGCTTTGGCGCAGCAGGGACGCTGGTGCAGTACGTGACCATCGTGTCTGCGGCGACGCTGGCGATCACCATCGTTGCCTGGCTCATCGCGGTGACGTGGGGGCGACAGCCGATTTCGCGCTTCACGGCCGCAGCGGCACCCGTGTGGGCGATCGCCGCATCGACGCAATCGTCTTTGGCGTCGCTGCCGGCGATGCTGGAAGCTGCGCTGCGCGGGCTGAACATTCCCGCTCACGTCGCCGATGTCGTGCTGCCGTTGGCGGTCGCGGTGTTTCGCTTCACCAGTCCGGTCGCCAATCTCGCCGTGTGCTTCGTCGTTGCGCATCTCTATGGCGTTGAGCCCACGATGGTTCAAATCGCTGGGGCAATCGTGGTGGCCTTTGGAGTCAGCATTGGCTCGGTGGGATTACCGGGGCAAATCTCGTTCGTCGCCTCGATCGCGCCAATATCCATGGCGCTGGGCATTCCGTTCGAGCTACTGGGAATCTTGCTCGCCGTTGAGGTGATCCCAGATATTTTCCGCACGCTTGGCAACGTCACCGGGGACTTAGCCGCCACTTCGGTCCTAGCGCGCAATGAAGCGCGCGAACCACACGCTGAATCTTTAGACGGCGGTTAGCCGAGACTTAGGTGGGGCGGGGCGCTTCGACCTTCTGTTGGCTCTCTAAGTTGCTTGCATCGGTCTCCGCTAATTCTGCGGCGCTTAAAGCTGCGGCGGACTTCGCTTCCGTTCGAGCGTGGTCGACACTCTCAGCCGTAAACGCCGCGATCAGCAGCACGCCAGCGATAACGATCTTCATAATGTGCTCCTCGACCTCAAACGCACTGCGGCTGAGCCAGTGCCTTCACTTCACCGCGATCTATGCAGCGTCGCGTTGATCTGTGTTGGGGAACTTGCAGAGGAGCGCGAAGAGTGAAAGCCGAGGCTCCCTATCACACTTCGCGGATGTCGGCGCCCAGGCTGCGCATGCATTCGATAAAGTTGGGGAAGGACGTGGCGATCATCTGAGCGTCATCGACTGTCACGGGCTCTCTGGAAGCCATGCCGAGGATGAGGAAGGACATCGCGATGCGATGGTCGCTCTGGGTGCGGATGCTCGCCCCACCGCGGACGCTCTTTGGTCCGCCGCCACGCACGATCAGGCCGTCGGGGAGCTCCTCGGCATCGACGCCGCAGGCTCTGAGGCCTTCCACCATGAGGCCGATACGGTCGCTTTCCTTCACTCGGAGTTCGGCGGCGCCGACGATCCGCGTTTCGCCATGAGCGAAAGCGGCGACGATCGCGAGTATCGGAAACTCATCGATCATGGAGGGCGCGCGCCGGGCAGGCGGGTTTACGCCATTCAGCTTGCTGGCGTGTGCGACGATATTGGCGATCGGCTCGCCGATCGGATCGCGGCGCTCCTCGTAGGTGAGCTTGGCGCCCATCTCGAGCAGCGTTTCGTAAAAGCCTAGCCGCAAAGGATTGACCAGCACGTCTTCGACGCTGATTTCCGAATTGTTGAGGATCAGCGCGGCGGCGATCGGAAACGCCGCCGAGGACGGATCGGCAGGAACGTAAATATTGGCGCCGTGCAGCGCACTGGCGCGCACGCGCGGGTGCTGGCCGCCGTCAATTTCAATCGTGTCGATAGCGGCGCCGAACACGCCCAACATCCGCTCCGTGTGATCGCGCGAGCGTTCTCGTTCAATCAACACTGTCTCGCCCTCCGCGTGGAGACCGGCCAGCAACACTGCCGACTTCACTTGAGCGGAGGAGACCGGCGAGCGGTAGGTTATCCCCTTCAAGGCGTTGCCGTGCATGATCAGCGGCAGCCGGTTGTCGGCGGCGTCGAAGCGCGCGCCCATCTGCGAGAGCGGCGCAACGATGCGATTCATTGGCCGCTTGCGCAGCGATTGATCGCCGTCAAAGCGCGCGCTGAGTTTGAAGCCGCTCGCCGCGCCCATCAGCAGACGCGCAGCAGTGCCTGAATTGCCGCAATCGATCGTCTCGTGTGGCTGGCTGAAGCCGCCGGCGCCGGTGACGCGCCAGCGTTTCTCGTCCAGTTGTTCGGCCTTGGCGCCGAACAAGCGCACCGCGGCCGCGGTGCACAGAACGTCCTCGGATTCGAGCAAACCTTCGATTTCGGTCTGCCCATGAGCCAGCGCGCCCAGAATGAGCGCGCGATGGGAAATGGACTTGTCGCCGGGTGGGCGGGCGCGGCCCCGTAGCGGCCCGGCGAATCGCGCCTTGAGACGCATGGAAGGCACCTGATTGGCAGCCGCTGGATTGAGATGACAAAGCTTTTGACAGGCGCTTCCTAAGGTGGCAAGCGAGCGCCCCGCGCGTGAGGTGCGTGCCACGCACGCCGAGCATAGGGAGAGCCGTTTTGGCCAAGACCGATTTGGGCGCGAAGCAATTGTGCCCGAACTGCGGGGCGAAGTTCTACGATCTGAGCCGCCGCCCGGCTGTCTGCCCCAAATGCACGACGAGCTTCGATCCTGCCGAGGAAGGCGTGCGCGTGCGCCGCACCCGCTCCAAGGTGTCGGCGAATGGACCCAATTACGAGGACGAAGACGAGGAACTCGAAGCCAAGGGCAAGGCCAAAGTGAAGGCCGGCGAAGAGGACGAGGACGAAGAAGTCGAAGAAACGCCGGAAATCGACGCCGAAGCAGAGGCCGAGCCGTTGTTGGCGGACGAGGAAGACGAAGCGGAGCCCGCTGCTTCTGGCGATGAGTTGCCGGAGGGCTTTTCCGAAGAAGAAGCCGATCTCGGCGACGACGCCGCTGACGACGACAGTGTGCCGATGATCGAGGACGAAGAAGAGTTCCCCGAGGACGAACTCGGCCCGATCGGAGGCGGCGACGAAGACGAAAGCCGCTGACGCCCCGCGCGCAGCAAGCTTGAACAGTATCGGGGCGGCGCGTAAGTTCCGCCCTTCCCAAAACCGGGGGTGCGCCATGCGCGGCGCGCCGCTTACGGGGCCTTAGCTCAGCTGGGAGAGCGCCTGCATGGCATGCAGGAGGTCAGCGGTTCGATCCCGCTAGGCTCCACCAATCCTTCGGTCTCGCGAACCGCCCTAAAAGTCGCGGGAAAAAGTTGGCCTAGTCTCCGAACGATAGCGCGCCGATCGCAGTGCAGAGACCGCAACGCAGGGACAAAGACGAGGTCGGCAAGGGCCAGAACCGCGGCAGTCTCCAAGCCGGAATCAAAAACCTAAGATTTTGCGGGGCGCTGGTGCGGAGACGAGTTTGCAGCGGGGGCCTGACGCTAGTCAGACAGTCCTCGAACGCATCTCTAGCGGCTAGATGAAGGCGGCAAACCGGGCGCGTTGGCTAGCCCAGTCGAGCGGCAACGGGTCCGCCAGCAGGGCGGTGAGCGTCAGCGTTCGAGGTTGCCGCCCTTCCAAGATCTGCTCAGTAAGATCAGGGGCCAAAAAGGCCAAAGGCAGAATGCTGCGAGTGTAGATCGGGCAGAGTTTCTCTTCCCTGGCCAATGCAGCGACTGATCGGACGGTCCCGGCTTCAAGCTTCTTGGTCCAGGCATGGGCGCGGGCGAGGGCGCGGATCAGGGCGCGATCGACTTTGGAAGCTTCGCGCGCGCCGCCGCCGGAAATGAGCGTCGTTGAGTTCCGCGGCTTAGCAAAGGAAATCGGCCGGATTAGAAGCACGCGCTCCTCAGATCGATCCGCCTCTGGCGCTGCATCGAGATCAATTGCTTCGGGGGTCAGCTCAAGGCTGAGCGCGCGTGCCGAGATGACGACTTTCTGGAGCGCCTCTAGCGCCCGCGATGCGACCGGTTGGTCAGCAAGCCACCGTCGCGCGAGCAGGGGCGCCACCTCAGCAACGACAGCGTCTTCGAGCGCCGCCATGGGTACCCGGCGCATGCTGCCAGCATCTTCAGCTCGGCCGCGGGTGACGGCTGTCGAAACATAGTAGCGATATCGTGTCCCTCCCTTGTGCGCGCTCGTGGGCGCCATCGCGTTGCCGCGATCGTCGAACGCCTTGCCGATCAGCTTCGCGCCTGATGCTAACCGCCTAGGCTGCTTGGCATTGCGATCACGCAGAGTCTGGACCGCATCCCATAGCGCATCATCGACGATGCGATCATGCTGACCGGCGAAGACTTTTCCCTTGTGCGCGACCTGACCGCGATAAGTGGTGTTGCCCAACAAATCGTAAAGCGCGCCGCGCGAGAACGCGAAACCACCGCGCTGCAGGCCGCCTGCTGTGGTCCAAAGCTTGGACTTGACTCCTTTGCTGTCGAGATCTGTTTTGAGTGCATGCACCGACCCAGTTTCGAGAAAACGTTGGAAGATAACGCGAACGGTGTCCGCTTCCGATGCGTTGATGATGAGCGCGCGGTTCTGGACGTCGTAACCCAGTGGCGGTGTGCCGCCCATCCACATGCCTTTGGCTTTCGATGCGGCGAACTTATCTCGAATCCGCTCTCCAGTGACTTCACGTTCGAACTGGGCAAACGAGAGAAGCACGTTGAGCGTGAGGCGACCCATTGACGTCGTCGAATTGGGACCGCTCGAGATGCGGCCAAGATGCGGCGGTTAGGACGGCGAATAGTTGCTCCGACGCTCCGGAAAGCGCGGCGAGTGATCCGGATGTTGCCTCAATTATACGTTGTGCGACGGCAACCGCGACGAGATGCCCAGCGGAGAAACAGGGGGCGTGACCGGGCCCTGAGTTCAATTGCGGCAACGCTTTTCTGAACGTGCGCCACTGCTGCTTCGAGAGAGCGAGCGCGTCCATCAGTTGACCCGGTGTGTATAGCATGGCTCACATTTTCACGTGTTGGTAAGCAACACTTTAACGTGCGCGTTGGCTGGATTCTAGGGCGCGGGTTCGCCGCCGCCGTCCGCTTTGCAGCGAAGTAGGGCGCACGACCGCTGAGGTGCCGTGTTGGCGCGATTGTCCTCACCGCCGCGTGCTTGGACGAGTTTAACGACTCGTTAGGCAAGTTTCGGGCCTGATATGACCTGCGATGGAGTTGTGCATGAATAGAACCACCCTGCCGCAAACGATCGGAGTGCGAATCCGTGCGCCAACCTGGCATCGCGAGCTGATGACGTATCTCTGCCGTCACGGGTTCTGGCCGGAGTGCGTCGACAGCCAATCGGCTGTTCTGTACCGCCAGTTTCCCGACTACTACCTGGCAGCGGAAGTCGAGCCAAAGTGGCGCGTCGAATGGCGTGCACTTGTGGCTGACGCTTAGAATGATTGCACAATCAGCGCAGACCTCTTTTGGCGACTGGATCGAAGCCATAAGCAATGCGCTATTGGCGCTGTCAATAATCGTGGGCGCGGCTTTTGCTCTCACGAGGTGGTACGTTGTGTTCGTTCTGCGGACACCGGAGCATCCGTCCCTCGGCGAATTCGGTGGCGAAGGTTTGCCCACCGTGAGGTCTACGAGCTGGAAATGTGACCTTCAACTCGCTGAGGGAAAAGCTGCGCACATCGCGCGCGTAAAATTGCAGCGGAGAAATCACCTCGGGCTTTGGCGCAACGAGAAGCAATCAACATTTGCGCATGACTACATGCCCGTATCGTTGCTGCCGCAAGGCGAGCTTGCGCTAACGGTGTCGATCGGGAAAGGCACAAAGGGCCCCTTCAGAATCAAGATTCAGGAGTACGCGACCATGCGACGGTCGTACATTCCTTTCGTAGAACCGGAACGAAAAAATGACTTCGCCTAAGTGGAGGGATTCACGCTGTTCATTGATCGCCCATAGTCTCCGGAATGATTTCTTTCCATATCTCGGGAAAGAACATCTCTGCGTCCGAAAGCTCGTCGGCGAATGAGTTAGTCAGCACGCCGGCGAGCAACCACTCTCTTTTCTCTTCAGAGCAGCGCTCTGCCATCACGGTGTCTATTCCGCGCTTTGACATCACATGAATCGCCATTTCGAAGTCGTCGGAAGAAGCAAGCGAATACGGCATGGTTTTGAGCATACCAATGTCGAGCTTCGCTTCTTCCATTAGCTCGACAACTCGATTCTTGAGTGTGCCATGAACAATTGGACCCAGCGGGAACCATTCCTCCAACGTCACAACAATCGGATATATCGGGAGCGCATTTGGTTTCCATTCCGGGTATTTGCCATCCAACGCATCAACAATTGTCTTGTAAACTTGAACAACAAACTCCGCCATTTTAGAGACTTGTGATTCCATCGCGGTGCGGCTCTCAAGGTCGATTTTTGCTTGAACGGCAAGGCGCTTTGCCTTTGCCTCAATGAACAGGTTCGCACTGCCATCTGTCGCGATCCAATCGACCGTATCCTTTCGCTTCGAGGCCGGCCCATAGTTGCGCTCGGGGAAGATTGCATACGGCACCGATGCGTTCGCTTGCACCCTTACGAGAACCTCACCGAGGTACCGCTGGAAGGATGCACCAAAGGGATTTGCAAAACCGTCGTCGCTGATCAGCTCATAATAGATGCCTGACGTCAGTCGCTGGAGCAGGAAGCTCGGAATCGGACACAGGTAATGTGGCCCACCGTTGATCATCACGGCGACAAGTGGGCGATCTCGAAGCGGGTTCGAGACGTACGCCCAGTTCACACCAAAGGCTGCTTTCGCTTCGATGTGGTTGCGGAGATTGACGATTGTGTCCGCGAATCTTCGCAGAAAATTGTCGATCTGCGAAGAGTCGACGCGGAGCGCTGCAGGTGCCGGTATCGGCAGCGCGGGCTTCTCTAGGAAATGGCCTGTGAGGCCAATTCCAACGCGAAAGAGTTCGACTGTGTTGAGGCCGGTTACCCTACGCAGCACCTCTTCAACTTTCGGGTCGCTATAAATTTTGTAGTAGCGCGCGATTGCGGGATGATTTGTTGGTCTTTGCCAAGGAAATTGGCGATGCGAACTTCGATTGAGCTCAAGAATGATGTCGCGTTGGCCGTGCGGGTAAGCACGCCAAATGTTTTCTTCAAGACGTTTGATGAGATTGATGAGAGTAGCGACGTCGGAGTGGCTCGTGACTGCTCGCCCACCGGATATCGACGAGTACGCAAGTGTCTCGCGAGACAGGACGTCCAACTCCCACTCCGACAATCCGGTCTGCCGCATTGGCTTTGTGTCGAGCGCCTCAAAATGGAGAAACGGAGGCAACGGGCTCTCAAACTGAGCATACTGCACGTACGCGTACACGGCGACCAGCAGTGTGAATGCGTCGTACTTCGCGAGTTCCCGCGCGAGAGGGCGGTGCAGCCTGCGAACAATGTCAGGTGATCTCTGAGCCCACCATCGGGCCCTGGTTTCTGCGGCGCAACTAAGATGATCCCGCATTAGCCTACGCTGCAATCGGCCGACGCCTCCCGCCAGCTGAACAAGAATTGAAAGGCGATATCCGCACCGTTAGTACACATTCAAGCGCAATGACGGAATCAATACCGGCAATCGTCTGCGAATGTCTGCAACTGGGATTAAACGTGCCGAAGCCGGTGGATCTGTGGTGAAAGGTCGAGCCGATATAGGATCGTTCGGGAATGGCCGTGATGCGAACAATCATCATCTTCGTCGTCGCTGTTTTCTTGTTTGCGCTCGGCAGTGCGCGACCCGCTCCAGCGGTTCCAGAGGCCTCAGCGCTACAAACCGAAGAGGCGCAAATTGGCTCGGATGCAGATATCCCGAGTCGCGAAGTATTACCTTCCCCCCTTCTGCCGTGGCTCGAAGCAAACCAAGGTCTGCTGTCCTTGCTGGCCTTATGCGCTGCGCTGGCAGTCGCCGTCTATGAGAACGGCCGCGCCAACAAAGCAGATCGCCGCTCAGATGAGAGAGTGCTTCGCCGCGAGGTCGCAGCGTTTGTAGGCCTGCTCAACATCGCCGTTGGTATGGGTGATATCGCAAAACAGCTGGTGGCTGAGGGTGTTGATGTGCCCGAAGTTTGCGCACGCGTTACCAAAATGAAGTCGCGACTGCGCAACGCTTTCGCAGCGAGCGGTGGTCCTCGCGCACACACTCCCTTGATGGCGGTCTATATTCAGCAAGTCGTTGATACCTTTGACGAGGCTTCCTTCGCCAAGAGCGACGAGACGGCGCTCATGGGAAGCGTCTTACAATTCACCGAGCACTGCTCGGGGCACATCGAATCCTTTGCGGGTCTGCTGAAGCACGAATGATCTCCGCTCCGTGCTTGCTTTGGTGTATCGTATTGCGCTCGTCAGTTACCGGGATGACGCGGATGCTGATTTCAGTCGCACGATCCGTTCGAAAGCGCCTCATCATCCATCCGGCGCTCTAATGTTTCGGAACAGCTGGGATGACGACTGAAGCGTCAAGCGTCGTGATGCCTTTCAACGTCCGCTTTGCATCGTCGCGCGGCGAACGACCGTTTGTGGGATTTTTGAGACACCAACGAGTGACAGGATTGACCCTGCATTCCGGCCGTTCGTAGGTTTTTGTCGTGACGACTGAGATTGGCCCTAATCAGCCGTTGGCCGATGGTTCAGTTCACACCGTAGTCCACGAGCAGACTTGTCCCAGTTTGGCTTCAGCGATCGAGAGCAGCTTGTATCAGCTGCGTGAACTCAAACAGTCTGATTTAGCATCAAAGACCGATCGAGGCCGCACCACCGACCTCTCAGTTTAGAACCTCTCACGAGCTTCTCTTGCGCGGCCGCCGTGCCGCCACTGAAGCCCATGAGGCGCACTCAAGAGCATCCACCAGAGCTAGGTCATTCGGCAAAATCGGCGCAACGTCGCGACTTGCCAGTCGCTCATCCATCATGTGGCATTGATGGTGACCTACTGCGTTGCAAGCACCCCTTCTGCGCCTGCGCATCGGGCTCCGTCCATCCCGACCAATTCGGGATTCCAGCGCTCTGTTGCCCTAAAGACCCGGCATCGTTCTGCATCAGTCCCCAACCGGGGATCACTGAAAAGATCTCTAACAATCCGCTGTGGCGTCTCCACATCGTCGGCGATACGGATGCCGCCGTCGGAAGCGGCATCGAGGATCATGATGGCGGCGTCGCCAGCGGCGGAACGAGCGGCGTTCCATTCCGGCAAACTGCCATCCACGCCGCGACCGGGTGCGCCGGTTCTGGCGAAGTTCACCCAATAGCTCATCATTGCGGCCGACAGTTCGAGGCGCTCGTCCCTGTTGGCGCGCGTAAACGCGAAACGATCAAAGCTGCCCAGTAGCCTGAAATGACCGAACACGAACGGAATTTCCATGGAGTGCGCAGCGCCCAAGAGTTGCCCCAGATCTGTAAAGAGGATTTTCCCCTGATCATCCCAGTCAAAACGATAGGTGTAGATGGAGGGATTGCCCGCGGCCCACATCAATTCAGCAGGATCGTCCACCGCGGATGCTCGCCACATGCGGCTCTGGTAGTTTGAGAACGCATCATAGAGATCGGGATCGCGAGCTTGGGGAAACACCCACAGAACACGGCGCGTCAATTCGGGGTTGAGAGCATTGAAGAGCTTGGTCTCGTCGCGATTGCTTCCAAGCATGACCGGCACGTCGTTATAGGTCTCGGCGTTGCCAAGCACTGCTTCGATACCGCCAGCGGGCAAAACGATGCCGTCGGCGATGACTCGCGGCGGATCGAACGCACCGCGCGACGTATCATAGCTCGCGAAGATCGCTTCTAGCGGGACATAGCGAAGCGCTTGGCCTGTGACGTTACCGTCTGCAAGCATGCGTGCCGCGACGGCGATTCCAGAATCCGAACGTGCGTTTGAGTCCAAGCCCTCCGCTTCCGCCAGCGGGGTGGTGTCAAACGACCCTGACTGAACGATGGCGCGATGAAAGAGGCCGCTTGCGCGGGGGCTTGCCAGGAGAGCAGCGACGTTTTGGCCGCCAGCGCTTTCGCCGAAAATGGTAATGAGGTTTGGGTCGCCACCGAAGGCTGCAATCTCATCTCGAATCCATTCGAGCGCGCGGATGTTGTCGAGCGTTCCGAAATTGGGCGAGGCATCCTCCGAGAGTTCGCCACCTTCGCGCAAAGCGGGGTGTGCGAACCAACCCAGCGGACCCAAACGATATTGCACCACCACGACAATGACATTGTGACGTCGAGAGAGCTCGGAGGCGTTGTACTGCTCAGCGCGCCCCCAAACATTTGAACCACCATGGATCCACATCATCACAGGGAGACGCGCTTGGGCGGCGGCGGAAGCTGCCATTGCAGGCGCATAGACATCAAGAAAAAGGCAATCCTCTTGCCCCGCGAGTTCACCCCAGCGAGACTGGTTCACGCCGTCTAGTGCAGACAAGATTTGGGGACACCAGGGTGAAGGCCGGGCAGCATCGCGAACGCCCGCCCACGGCTCGGGTGGACGCGGAGCGCGCCAGCGCAAGGCGCCAACGGGCGCCGCCGCAAAGGGGACGGCGCGCCAGATGTGGACGCCTTCTGAAGTGCGGCCTGAAAGTGAGCCCGTCGAAACTGTGCGCACAACAGGGGCTGCATCGTCAGCAGACGCTTCTGGCTCAGCGGCGCCCAAGCAAGCGGCGAGAGCAAGAGCAAACAGTACGGAAAACCGCTTCATACAGGGAGCCTTGGAGGGTGCGAGGGCAGCGCTACACTAACCACGACGGAGAGAGGGGCAATGTTGGCGCAACGTAAGCCGCCGTTGCCTAGGTTAGCCCGACAGCCCTAATAACTGTCATTCGGCGATGAACGTGAGGTCGCGTCCAGAGGGCGCGAACGGTCAAATTGGAGCGCGACTGCCGCTCCGGGGATTGTGGCGACCCGGGCATCCCTGGCCCAAAGACGTCGCTCAGCCTTCGTTTGGATCGAATCCGGCGTTTTCAATCTGATCGGGAGGTTCCGCGCGGTCGCCTATCATGCGGACTTCGCGTTTCCGCTCGATAATTTTGAACCTGGTCCAATCCGACCTCAGCGATTTCTCGTATTTCATTTCAGGTGGAGGTCTGCCTGCACCTGAAACGCCCGTCTCTAGGGTGGAACCGAACTTATGTTCGGCGCGGGGTGTCGCCGATGCGTTTTATCAGCGCGATCATTGCCGTGTTCGTGGTGGTCGGGGCGGCTCATGCCCAGGTGTTGGAGCTTGGCGTCGATGGCGCGGTTACGCGTCACGATGGTCCCGCGGTCTATATAGGTGAAAGGGTCGTCCCGCTGGTGCGGGCGACGCCTCCAAGCGCGCACCGCTCGCCGCCGTCGTCATCGACGATGGACGCGCTCACGAATGCCGCGGAGAGAGCGGAGCTTAGCGCGGCGCTGATCGAGGCTGTCGCGTGGCAGGAATCGCGGCTGCGTCCGCGCGTCGTGTCGCCCGCCGGCGCGATCGGGGAAATGCAGCTCATGCCCGCCACCGCGCGCGACCTGGGAGTCGATCCCTACGATACGTCGGAAAATTTTCGCGGGGGCGCGCAATATCTGCGCGACATGCTCGCCCGCTACGATGGCGACATCACGCTTGCGCTCGCGGCCTACAATGCCGGCCCAGCCGCCGTGGATCGCTATCGCGGCGTGCCGCCTTATCCGGAAACACGCGCTTACGTCGCCGCCGTGCTGCAGCGCTTGAGCGAACGCGTAGCGCCTTGACAAAGGGAAGTCACATGAACCGCAAAGACGATGCGCTAGCCGCCGCGAAAATCGGGCTCTTCTGGCTGTGCTTGGCGGCACCTGGTGCAGCGCTCGCGCAATCTGTTCAGTTCGATCCAGCAGGCTCCAATGTCATTCTCAACGCGGTGAACTGGCTGCAAGGCACACTGCTCGGAAATGTCGCCACCGCACTCGCGGTCATCGCCGTCGCCGCCACCGGCCTCATGATGTTGACCGGGCGAGTGGACTGGCGCCGCGGCGCAGTGGTGATCCTGGGCGCCTTCGTCGTCTTCGGCGCGGCGACCATCGTCGGCGGCATCCGTTCGATTAGCCAGGGGTTCTGAGCACATGGCGCAACTGGCTCGCGATCCCGTGTTCAATGCGCTCACCCGGCCGCAAATGTTCGGCGGTGTGACTTACGCGTACTTCGTTATGAACGCGATTGTGACCGTGGAGCTCTTTCTCATCACCCGCTCGTTTTGGGTGATTGTGTTTGCGCTGATCGCACATGCCGTCGGCTATCTCGGTTGCCTGCGCGAGCCGCGTTTTTTCGACCTTTGGCTGACGCGCATGACGCGTTGCCCACGCGTCCCAAACTTCTCTTTTTGGCGCTGCAACTCGTATGCGCCCTAGCTCAAGCGAGCGCCCCATGAGGATGCCGACGTCAAAACGCCCCGACCCACGTCGCGAAAAGCCGGCGGGCGCGCGACTGCCATACGCGCGGCTGATCGATGATTCGACGATCGAGACGCGCGACGGGCGCTTGATGCAAACGCTACGGCTGCGCGGACTGCCGTTCGAAACAGCCGACACGGACGAACTCAATTACCGGAAATCGGTTCGTGAGACGATGCTGCGGTCGCTCGCCGATCCGCGCTTCGCCATCTATCATCACGTCGTCCGCCGTTGCGTGCAGGCCGAGCATACCGGGGTGTTCGACGACGCGTTCAGCCAGGAGCTCGACAATGCCTGGCGACGCCGGCTCGGCGCAAGGAAGCTTTACGTCAATGATCTCTATCTGACGCTGATACGTCGCCCGCTTGGCGGCAAGGTGGGGCTGCTTGATGGCTTGGTTCGGACATTCCGCGGCGCCAGCGATCAGCACGAAACGGCCGCCGCGCGGGCGCGCGAACTGAGCGCGCTGAATGCGGCGCGCAATGCGATGGTTGCGGCGTTGAGCCAGTACGGCGCGGAATTACTTGCGATGCGCGCGAGCCTGCACGGCCCGGTATCGGAGCCCCTAGCTTTCCTGTCACAGCTCTTTAACGGGGAAGACCGGATCGTTCGGCCGCCGGCGGGCGATCTTGGCCTGGCGCTGCCCTATCGCCGGATCAGCTTCGGCGCGGATGCGTTCGAACTTTCCGCCATTGGCGATGCGAAGCGAACCTTTGGGGCCATGCTCTCGGTCAAGGATTATCCGGGACATACGTCTCCCGGCATTCTGGACGATCTACTGCGGTTGCCGCGGGAAATGGTGCTGACGGAGAGCTTTGCGTTCGTCGACAGGCAGATGGCGCTAGACCGCATGAATCTGGCGGCGCGCCGCATGCGCTCGGCCGAGGACGATGCGCTCAGCCTTCGCCATGACCTGCTCGTGGCTAAGGACGATGTCGCCGCCGGACGCGCGGCGTTTGGCGAGCATCACCTTACGGTGGCCGTGAAGGCCGATCGGCTCGATGAATTGAACGAGGCGGCGGCCGACGTGCAATCGGCCTTTACAGAACTAGGCGTCATCGCTGTTCGCGAAGATACAAACCTGGAGGCGTCATTCTGGGCGCAGTTTCCCGGAAATTTCCGCGACATCGCCCGCCGCGCTTTGATCTCCACGAGCAACTTTTCAAGTCTAGCCAGCGGCCATAACTTTCCAATCGGAGAGCCCGAGGACAATCATTGGGGGCCCGCCATAACGGTTCTCGAAACGACTTCGGCGGGGCCGTACTATTTTAATTTCCATCACGGTGACCTCGGCAATTTCACAATCATCGGGCCGTCCGGCTCGGGCAAGACGGTGGTTCTCGGATTTCTGTTGGCGCAGGCGCAGAAGATCAAGCCGCGCATCGTGTACTTCGATAAGGATCGCGGCGCGGAGATTTTCTTGCGCGCCATCGGCGGACGCTACGATGTGTTGCGGCCTGGGCATCCGTCATCTCTAAACCCGCTGCTACTTACGGATACGAAGCTTAATCGGCGTTTCCTCAATGAGTGGACGCAACAGCTGGTGCGCTCGAACGGGGAGACGCTCTCTGCCGATGAAATCGCTCTGATCGCGGAGGCGGTGGACGCGAATTTCGCGCAGCCTGTTGAATTTCGCCGCTTGCGATACTTTGCCGAATTGTTTCGCGGCTCTCAGCGGCCGACGGCCAACGACCTGGCGGCGCGGCTCGCGCCATGGTGCGGCGGCGGCGAGTTTGCTTGGTTGTTCGACAACGCAAGTGACGGCGTTGATCTCGATCAGCGCACGATCGGCTTCGACATGACGCAAATCCTCGACGATCCGGCGCTGCGGACGCCGGCGATGATGTATCTCTTTCATCGCGTCGAACAGCGGCTCGACGGGGAGCCCACGATCATCGTGGTCGATGAGGGTTGGAAGGCGCTCGACGACGACGTCTTCGTGCAGCGCATCAAGGATTGGGAAAAAACGCTTCGCAAACGCAACGGGATCGTTGGGTTTTGTACGCAGAGCGCGCAGGATGCTCTGTCGAGCCGCATCTCCAGCGCGATCATCGAGCAGGCGGCGACGCAAATTTTCATGGTCAATCCAAAGGCGCAGGAGGGTGAGTATTGCGGCGGCTTTGGTCTTACGCGGCATGAATTCGACCTGATCCGAACGTTGCCGGACACGGCCCGTTGCTTCCTCATCAAGCACGGCGCCGACAGCGTGGTCGCACGTCTCAATCTCTCCGGCATGCCTGAGCTGCTGACGGTGCTTTCCGGCCGGGAATCCACAGTCCGCCAACTCGACGCGCTGCGCCAGAAATGGGGCGACGCGCCGGGCGACTGGTTGCCGCGTCTGCTGGAGCAGGCGTAATGGCCATGCTTTGCCCCGCGCCAGGCCCAGACGATCCGCTGGTGCGCGGGCTGCTTAGCGTGGTCGATTGCAACATTCAAAGTCTCGTCGTCAGCGGCTACTCGGCGCTGTTTCAGCCGTCGAGTCAGTTTTCGGGATTGTTGACGAGCCTGCTTGTCATCTTCGTTGCGATCATAGGCTATCGACTCATGCTGGGCCAAAGCGCGCTGCGCCTTGGCGACTTGGCGCTGACCGCCGCGAAGCTTGGCATCGTGCTGGCGCTCACCACGCAATGGAGCGTCTACCAACGCCTGGTGTACGATTTTCTATTCTATGGCCCGCAAGCGATGGCGGACGTCATGCTCGGCGCGGTGCAGCCTGAAGGCTCGGTGTTTCGCGGCAATGTGTTCGACGGCCTCCAGCAGACCATCGATTTTCTTGGCGGTCACGCCGAAGGCTACGCCGCGCAGTCGCCGATGGCGGCGTCGCCGTTGTTGGGCGGAGCGGGCTTCGGCGCCTTCGCGCTGACGATGTCTTCGACCATTCTCTTGTTTTCGAGCCTTGGCGTATTGCTTGCCGCGAAAATAGTGCTGGGCCTCTTGCTCGCCATCGGTCCGATCTTCATTGCGCTAGCGCTTTTTGAGAGCACCAGAAGCTTGTTCGAAGGCTGGCTACGGGCGGCTTTGGCGTTTGCGTTCGCGCCGCTGGCGACGACCGTGTTGCTCGGGCTCGCCCTGAATATGCTGGAGCCTTGGCTCCTTCAGTTGGCCGACATGCGCGCCGCCAACGATCTATCGCTGGCGCCGGTCTATGGCATTTTCACGCTTGTGCTGGTTTTCGCCGGCGTCTCTCTAGGCATGATCGCGGCCGGCGGGTTCATCGCGGCCGGTTTCCGCTTACAGCCCGGCGCCGCCCGCGCGGACGACGCCTCCGCGCAGAAGTCGGCCACTATTCAAACAGAGGCCGCGCAAACCCGCGTGGCGCAAATCGCTGCGGCCGCCGCTTCACTGACGCGGCACGAAGCGTCGCTCATGTTGCCTGGGCGTGAGTCCGTTTACGATCGGCGCACCGTCATCGCGAATCTTGAAGCCAAATCCTGGCTTCAACCAGCTGGCGCGAGCGCAGCACCTGCGGGCGCGCAGGTCAGGCGGCGCGCCGGACCGCGCGCCTCCCGCGCAAGGAGAAAGCCGTGAACAAGCCAACGCCGCTCTTGCGTGCGCCGCCAGGCGACGCTGACCTAAGTGTCGAGGTGCCGACCACGTGGGCGGGCGATAGCGTGGCGGCGCTGCGCACGTCTCTCCGCACGGCCTGGATCGTGGCCGGCGCGGCTATTGCTCTCGCGCTCCTGCTGGCGCTGGCCATCGTGTTCATGATGCCGCTCAAAACGACCGTGCCCTACACCATAACTGTCGATCGTCAGACCGGCTACGTGGAAACGACCCGTGGGATCGAGCGCGGCGCCTTGAGCGAAAACGCCGCGATGATGCAGTCCTTCGTCATCCAGTACGTGCTGGCGCGGGAGACCTTCGACGCCAGCGATCTGCGCGAGAACTACAGGAAAGTGATGCTGTGGTCCGGCGGCTCGGCGCGGAGTTCCTACGAACGCGAGCTTGCGCGCGCTAATCCGGAAAGCCCCATCGTCCTCTATCCCGCGACCACGATCCTTCAAGTGCGCATTAAGAGCGTTTCGTTGCTATCGGAAGGTTCGGCGCTGGTTCGGTTCGAGACCGTCCGCAGAGACGCCGGCGCCATCATGGGTGAGCAACGCGCATATGCGGCGGTTTTGTCGTACGGTTTTAGCGACGCGCCGATGCGCATGGAAGACCGCTTCATCAACCCGCTGGGCTTTCAGGTTCTGCAATACCGGCGCGACGCCGAAGCCACGACCGCCGGCTCGGTGCGCCTCGACTCTCCGTTGGGCGCGACCCCATGATTCGGCTGCAGCACATTCTCGGCTTGGTTCTCGCAACTTGGTTGAGCATCGGGTTGGCCTGGGCGCAGAGCGATGCTGACCCGCGGATTCGCTCGGTCCTCTACGATCCTGACGCCGTCGTGCGACTGGTGGGGCATTTCGATTATCAGATGATGATCGAGTTCGCCCCTGGCGAGCGCATCGAGAATGTATCCATCGGCGATGCGTTGTCTTGGCAGGTCACGCCTAACCGGGCGGCGACGCTTCTATTCGTCAAACCGATCGACGAAGCGTCGTCCACCAACATGACAGTGGTGACGGATGTCCGGCGTTACACGTTCGAACTCACGGCGCGGCGCGCAGGTAGTGCGCGCGCTGGTGAGATGACTTACGTGCTGCGTTTCACGTATCCGCCTGCGCCGGCGCAAGTGCAGGGGACCGACCGGCGCGCGCCGCCCGAGCGACGCAATACGGCGTACACTTACACCGGATCGCGCGCAGCTTTGCCGGCGACGGTTTTCGACGACGGCCAGTTCACCTACTTCCAGTGGCAGGACGGAGGCTCGACACCGGCGTTGCTGCTGCTGCAGGACGACGGGTCGGAAGCCATCGCCAATTACGGCTATCGCGACGGCTATCTGATCGTCGAGCACCTCGCGCGGCGCTTCCGGCTGCGTAATGGCTCGGACGTCACCACGATCATCAATCAAGGCTGGCGCGAACCAGGCGTCGGAGCGTCGGCGCCGCAACCGAACGATGCCCGCACGGCGCGCGAAGCCGAGCAAGGAGGCTGAGATGGCCGATCACGAACACGACGCCGAACATTTGCCGCCTCCTGAGACCGTGGATGACCTGCCTCAGCTTGCGCCGCCGCTGGTGGCCGGGGACGGCCGTGACGGCAATGGCGCTATAGTTATCGGCGCCGCTCTTGCGTTGGGCTGTGTTGTTTTTCTGGGCCTAGCCGCGCAGCGGACGTCTGGTGAAGCAGCGGCGGCGCTGCCTGGCCTCACTATGACCAGCGCCGCCATAGTGGCCCCGGATTTCCCAGCTGAGCTCGCCGCCGTGGAAGCTGCAGCTTCGGGTGAGTTCGCGAATGCCTCTTCCTCGCAGCTCTTCATCTCGACGGCGGCGCCGATGCCCATCGTCACGCAAGTCTCGTTCGCGCAACCGAGCGGTCCCGATTCAGGCGCCATGATCGAGCGCCGCCGCGCGCCCGCGCTCGTCATCGATCTAGGTGCGCGGGGCGCTGCCCCTGCCGCGGGGGAGCCAGCAGCTCTCATCGATGCAAACGATTTGGGCGCCGCGCCACTGCCGGCTGGCCCGGACGCTTCAGCCGATGACGGTTTTGTAGACCAAGATGAGCGCTTCGCCGCGCGCGTCGGCGCCGATGACCCGGAAAATGCGCAGGCGACATTGTTGCGCAATCCAAGTGCGATCGTGCCACAGGGCGCGATGATTCCCGGCGTGCTTGAAACCGCGCTGAACTCGGATCTGCCGGGCTTTGCCCGCGCCGTGGTCAGCCGCGACGTGCGGAGTTTTGACGGTTCGCGCGTGCTGATCCCGCGCGGCAGCCGCGTGATCGGCCAGTATTCGAGCGGCGTGTCGCTCGGTCAGTCGAGGGCCTTCGTGATCTGGACGCGCGTGATCACCCCAGACGGCGTTTCCATCCAGATCGCATCGCCGGGCGCCGATGCGCTCGGCCGCGGCGGCATGGAAGGGGAGGTCGATCGCCACTTCTTCCAGCGCTTCGGCGGCGCGTTGTTGCTGTCCGTGGTCAACGCCGCGACGGCCGGGCTTAGCGATCAACCGAACACGCAGATCGTCATCGGTTCGAGTCAAGACGCCGCCCGCCTGGGCTCGTCCGTGCTTTCGCCGACCGACATAGCGCCAACCATCGAGGTGCCGCAGGGCACGCCGATCCGAATCTTCGTGGTGCGCGATCTGGACTTTGCCAGCGTCTTGCAGGCATCGACGCGGGGACGGGCGCGGTGAACGCGCCGAACGCAGCGGGCGTTTATCTCGAAGCCTATCTTGAGCCGCTGCGGCCATGGCTGGCACGCGCGGATGTGACCGACATCCTCGTCAATGCGCCCGAAGAGGTGTGGATCGAAAGCATCCATGGCGGCATGGAACGCCATGCCGCGCCGGGCTTGACGGCGACCGCGCTCGCGCGGCTGGCTGCTCAAATTGCGGCGCTGACGCACCAGGGCGTTAATCGCGAGAATCCGTTGCTGGCTGCGACGCTTCCCGACGGCGCCAGAGTGCAGATCGTGGCGCCGCCAGCGACACGCCGTGACCTCGCGCTGGCGATCCGCAAACACGTCGTCAACGATTTCTCACTCGACGATTACGCCCGCGCTGGCGCGTTCGCGGAAACACGGCGAGGCGATTCTGCGCGATCGCTCGACGCCGATCGCAGCATGGCCGCGCTTCTGGAAGCCAACGACGTCATGGCCTTCCTTCGCGCGGCGGTCCGTCACCGCAAAAACATCATCGTCTCCGGCGGCACATCAACGGGCAAGACCACGTTTCTAAACGCGCTGCTGAAGGCAATCCCGCGCGAGGAACGCCTGATTGTCATCGAAGACACGCCGGAAGTGCGCATCGAGCAGCCCAACGCAGTCGGTATGGTCGCGGCGCGCGGCGTGTTGGGCGAGGCGCGCGTGGGCGTTGAGGACCTGCTGCAGGCGTCGCTGCGGCTCCGGCCGGACCGCATCATTCTAGGTGAGCTGCGCGGGCCGGAGGCCTTCAGCTTCCTTCGCGCGGTGAATTCCGGCCATCCGGGATCCATCACTACGGTGCACGCGGACAATCCGGACAGCGCGATGAATCAAATCGCGCTCATGGTGCTGCAGAGCGGCGCGAACATGAGCCGGAGTGAGATCATTGATTACGTTACGGGCGTAGTTCAGGTCGCCGTGCAGTTGGGGCGGCGCGACGGCAAGCGCACGGTCACCGACATCGTGTTTCGCCCTTAGAACCAAGCGCGCCGCGAACGGCGTCCTAGCGTTACGGCACGCCCGTTGCGTCCTTCGTCGGATCGACCGGAACGATGTCGCCGGCGGCTGGGTCACGCGGATTGGAATTGGGGTCGGCGCGAAACGTCGCGCCAAAGCCCGCGCCAAACGTGTCTTCGAGCGGCGCCGCCGGTGGTGGCGGTGGGAGTCCGCCACCGCCGCCACTGCCGCCACACGCCGAGACGCCGAGTGCGAGCGCCAGAATCAACATCGCATTTTTCATGGGCTTAGTTCCGTGCTTCGTCGGGCGAGCCGGGAAGCGGCGTGTTGAGATATGGGAACACGTTTTGCAGATCGCGCGCACTGAGCGGGGCGCCGTCGGTGAAGGAAACCAAGCCTACCGGCGCTTGTTGCGGCGTGCACAAGCCGAGTTGCGTTTGCGTGTTGTTGATCGGCACCGGATGGCAGAGCCGCCCCATTGCGACGCGCAGCGTTATGTCGACGACGTCATCGCCCGGCCGGCGGCCGTTCGGGAAGCCGGCGAGGTCATTGCCCACGACGCCGAAATTGCTCTGATTGGCCCGCAATGTAACCGGCACGCCCATGTTGAGGCGCGTCATCTCCGAAGGAGTCACCGTGCTCAGCTGATTCAACGTAGCGATGCCAGTGAGATAGGTCGCGACCAGATCGTTGCGCGGGAAATTGGTCGGCGCGAGATTGGCGACGTCCGGGTTCAAAACCGCGTTCACCGGCGTGCGGAAGAGCGCATCGAGGATCGCCGGGAACGTCGGGTAGTTGACGTAGTCGGCGAGCGCCGCGTCGCCCGGAGGCTCAGCCGCATTGAACAAATCCTTTTGCGGGAGGCCGATGACCACTTCGTTGACCAGCGGCATGCCAAGGCGCGACACCTGCACATAGGCGCCCCCTTGCAGATCAGGCGCGGCGTAGGTTGGGGTTGGGTCGAGAATACGCGCTTGCGGCAGGCTCGCGGTCGTCCAGGCGCCGATAACGCCGTTGCCGTTGCCCCGCAGGCACGCGATCGGCACCTCCAAAGCGAGAGCTGTCACGTTGTGCGTACCGATTAAATCGTCGTTCGCGCGGCTTTGTCTGATCCCGCCCGGAAAGCCGCCGGTGTTATTGGCGCCGGGTGCGCTGGCGCCTTCGATCGGCACAAAGTTCACGAGGTCGAAAATCTCGCCCAGGTTGACCGCAAACGCCTCGGCGCGCTGACCGACGAATACTCTGCCTGCCGTCGCGCATCCGGGGATGTTGACGCTGTAGATGAATTGGTTGGCGTAGGCGGCGTAATTGGGAATTGTCTTGTTGCCGACATTGTCGAGCGGCTTGGCGAAGGTTGTGCCTCCACCTGAAGCGTTGGTGATGTTCGAGCGTGTCCCTGAACGGCGGTCGCCGCGCACCAGGGTTAGCGAGTAGCTCTCAAGTTCGCCAAGGTCTGGATCATTGGCTTGGCTCACGGGACCGATGGCGCGCAGCGGTATCGGCAAGGTGCGGCCGCCGACGTTCAGCGTAATGCCGGTGCCATTGCGAAGCGTATTTGTGAAGCGAAACTGGAAGGTCAGGTCTTCGACCGCGTTGCCGTCATTGTCGATGTGGATCTCATAGATCGCGTTTGGGTCCATGGTGTAATAGTTGGGACCGCCATACGGCAATTGCAGAGGCTGGTAGTTCGCGATGATCGTAACGAAGCCATCGCGCCCAGGCTCATAGCTGCGGAATACATAGAGGTCAGTTCCATCGACCTTCGGCGATTCCGTGATCGCAGGCGCCTCGCGATGGCTGGATGCAAGAGCTGCCGATGTCGTTAGTGCAAGCACCGCCGCCAACGCCGTCGCCAAACCTGAACGGATACGATGCGCCATCGCGGGCCTCCCTGATTGCGCGCGCGACCCCAGGTCGCCGCGTCGAAAGTCTTGTGCTTACAAATACGCAATCGATAAGCGGCCGGATTGAGCGCCCAACAAAAAACCAAAACTAAATGAGATCGCCCCATCGCCAGGCGCCTGATCCAAGGACGAGGACCGTCGCGCCTCTTGGATCTTCGAGGATGATGAAGGTCGGTCCTGTGACTTGGAGTTCCTGGCAGGAGACGGGCGCCGCTCGCAAAATGTCTTCGATCGAAGCGCGTAGCATTTGTGAGATCGGCGCAGCCGTCACGGACACCTCGACCCAGGCGCCATCCCACACCATCACGGCATTCGCGACGGAGCGCGCCTGACGCGGCAGCCTCGCTAGCCCGTCGAGAATCCGCTGATCGGCTTGCAGACTAGCGCGTAGATAGTCGGCGACATTGCAGCCGCCGCCGCCATGCATGGCTGACAGGGCATCGCTCCGTAGCGGCGTTGCTGTGGCAGGCGAGCCCGCCGCAGATTCAGATATTGAGAGCGTGGCCATCAAAAGATCGGTTTGCAGCTCTTCAGAGTCGATTGGCTCGTCGAGCGCAGCGATGTCCAATTCCCCATTCGGTTGAATCGGCGCCTCCGCGACGACGCGTTCAAGCGTGATCGGAAGTTCGGAGTCCGGCATTTCCGATGACGCGTCTACTGTTTCAAATGTGAACGTCGCTGTACCGGGCGCGGAGGCCACGACGTCGCCAGGGCCAAGCAACACCGTCGCCGCAGCACTCGGCGTCGCGCTGATCGGCGCGTCCAGTGCAGCGAACGCGAGTAGCAACGCGACTGCCCCGCCGTGCAGCCCAGCCGACACCGCAAGCGGACGAGCCCGGCGGATCAACGGGAAGATGCGCGCCTTGATCATGCGACCCTCGCGACGCGGCGTCTTCGCCGCCTCTAAGAAAATACGAAAGAAATCGCGGAACAGATGACGGTAGACGCAGTTCCATTACGGTAAGTGCGAAGTTTAAGGGGAGGGTAGCGGCGTGTTGAAGCGCTTCGGGGCTGTGACTGCCGCCACGCAGCGCGCCAACGTGTCCATGTTCCCGAGCCGGACCAAAGTTCCCGCCGCGAAATCGTTACGAGTTCCTGAGTGACATCGCTGCGAACTCCTACGCTGGCTACGCGTGTCAGCTTAAAGCCGCTGCGCGATCCACTGACTGCATTCGTCCGTAAAAAAGACCGAACGCAAGGCAGGAGTGGTCCGATTAGGGCGTCGCGATTCAGTCGGAAAGCACTTGCTGCGGCCCTTGTGCGCGTCGCGGCAAAAGATTCCGGCGCGATGAACGAAGTCTACAAAATGACCCGGGTGAAATTGCTCGGAACGTGCAATGGAATTTTGAAGAGCCAGTCTGAAGCGGAAGAGGTGCTTCAAGAAGTCTATCTCACCATCTGGATCAACGCAGACCATTTCGACGCCGTGCGTGCGAGTCCGATCACCTGGTTGATGGCCGTCGCGCGCAACAAATCAATCGACCGGATGCGCGGCGTCCGTCCCGCCCGGTTCACTACGATGGACGGCGCCGACCAAACTCCGGATCCCGCCCCGCTCGCCATTAATGTTGTTGAAAATGCCGACACTGGCGCTCGTTTGCGCCGGGAAATCTCCCGCTTACATGAATCGCAATCGCGCGTGCTGGAGATGGCGTTCATCGACGACATGACGCATGACGAGATCGCCGCTGCGTTGCGCGTTCCGCTCGGCACGGTGAAATCGCGCATTCGTGCTGGCCTCGCGCGACTGCGCACGCTCGTCAGCGACGCCGCGCCGGATGATTATTCACCGCCGCCGCGAGCAGTCGCCGGCGCCACCATATTGGGGAAGCAAATCTGATGTGGTTTTGGCGATTCAGAAGTCTGCGCACGGCTTGCTTAAGCGTTTCGCTAGCGCTTGCATTCGCAGGCTCGGCGGAGGCGCACGATTTTTGGTTGCAGCCAGAACATTTCCACGTTGAGCCGTCAGCTAACATCGACACGCTCATGTACGTGGGACATGGCGCTGACAGGCAAACCTGGGGCGTCGCCGCGTCCCGCATCACGACTCTGCGTACGATCGGCGCTGCAGGCGCCGTGGACGCCCGCACCGCGCTTGGCGGCCGGGACGTCGCCGGCCAAGCTACTTTCCGCTTCGCTGAACCTGGGTTTTACATCTTCGCGCTCGAGTCCAGCGAGGCAGTGAGCACTTTGCCGAGCGCCCCCTTTCAGGCCTATGCGCGAGACGAGGGATTGACCGCAGTCCTGCGCCATCGCCAGCAAGCGCGAACAACGCGGCGCGAAGGGCGCGAGATTTATAGCCGGCGCGCCAAAGCGATCGTGCAGGTTGGTTCGGCGGACGAGACGACGAGCGCACACATTACGCGGCCGCTGGGCTTAACGCTTGAGATAGTCCCCGAGCGTAACCCCTCTGCTCTCACAGGCGCTCAAAGGTTGCCGGTGCTGGTCTATTATCGAGGAACGCCGTTGCCAGGCGCTCGTGTCACGCTAACAAATTTGCTTGACGACGCTCATGCTCTCGCGGCGCCCCGAACAGATCGCAATGGGCGCGCGGTATTCGCCATTCCTGGCGCTGGCGCATACTTGCTGAACGTTGTGTGGTCACGCCCGCTAGAGGGCGACCCCCGCGCAGAATACGAAACGATCTTCTCGAGCCTCACGTTCGCTACACGTTAGGTAATTGCGTCCTATCGTCAGCAAATACCAACTTAACTGGCGAGATTGGTCACTGAGTGGCGACTTTCGGCGAGAACACGCCGTTGCTTCGATTGCTAAGCGATCGGCTGGATTGGATCGAGCCCGCCGTTCGCGGAAATTCGCGTTATGACCTAGGTTGGCCCATTTGAGACCTTCACGCGTGCGTCGGGTCCTGCGTTGATTGGCAGCGGAGGGGTGGCGCGCCTCGGCGAGGAAACCGAGCCCCGGCTAGTCGACGAACCAGAGACCAGCCGCCCCGTTTCCCTGCCATACCACTTGGGCTTGGCGGCGGAGCTTTCGCGTGGGCTCGGAGAGGGTCACCATCGCAGGAAGGTGCCGGTGGACAATAAATTCCACGCGCGCGCCGCTGGCGCTCAAGTCTTTGATCACTACCCTCAGGCGTTCTCCGCCATTGAGAGTCACGGTCCCTTCGCGAAAGTGCGCCTCACGCGGCTCACGCGGTTTGGTTGTTGGCTCGATGCTTCGCGGTTTGGCCTGGCCGAGCTGGCGCACTCGGTCCGCCAAACCGCTACTCGGAGGGGGGCGTTTCCCAAACATCGCACCGCAACAGATGGCGCCCGTTGCGTTAAGCTATTGCTAACTCCTCGTGGTCGAACACCGCGATGGCGTGCTAATACATCGATAGAGATCGGAAGGCGCGCGCGAGGAGTGCACGCGGGGCAACCACCTCTGTCGGCGCCATGGTTTCTGTATGCCTTGCCCTTGGCGCGAGCTTGGACGCGAGTTCTTTAAGATCTCCCAACATCGTCGGGAGCATGAAGCACAGGCGTTAGCGCTTTTGAAACGATGATCGGTAGCGAAGCACTGAAAGAAGGATTCTGACCTCGTATTAAGAACGAATTATAAGCGGTAAGTCATGATCCGATAAATCGTCTTCTGCTCCTAGAAAGCCATTTCATGCTCGGCGTCACCAACGAAGGTCCCCAAGCACGGGTCTTAATCATCGATGATGACGCGGACGCCGCTGAAATGCTCTCTCGCCGGTTAGGCGTGCGGCGCATTTCGGCCACCCGGGCTTCATCCGGGCCCGATGCCTTGAGGCTATTGAAAGAGCAGACGCCTGACCTCGTACTATTAGACTTCACCATGCCGGTCATGGACGGGCTTGAAACACTCGAGGCGATCCGCAAGCATTATAGCGCCGCTGAACTGCCGGTGATCATGGTGACAGCGGCGGGCGACCGTCAAATCATGCTCAACGCGATCGGCGCCGGCGCAAACGACTATGTCAGCAAACCCATCGACTTCGAAGTCTTGATGGCGCGCGTCGCGGTCCATTTGCGCGTACGGTCCGAATTTCGGCGCGCCATGGCCGAGCAGGGGCGGTTGCAGCGCAGGCTCGACAATCGCGCCAGGCTGGAAGAGCTGGGTTACGGGGACACCACTAAGCGAAATCACCTGGTGGAGGCCTTGCGGCGCGCCATCGCCACCGACGAGATCGAGCTTTATTACCAGCCGCAGTTGCGCCTGAGGCAACGCACCATCGAATCCGCTGAAGCTTTGATGCGATGGACTAGTCCTCAGCTTGGCACCGTGCCGGCCGATCAATTTATCCCCCTGGCTGAGGACAGCGGCGACATTGGAATGCTGACAGAGTGGGCGGTAGCGCGCGCTATCAGGGACCATTCGGCTCTTGCCGCCGCGGGGCATCGCATCCGGTTTGCGGTCAATTTATCCGCAACCGTGGCAAGCAATGCTGGCTTGGTCGACCGCTTGTTGAAGCAAATTGCTGAGGCGCCAAAAGCGATTTCGCTCGAACTGACCGAGTCAGCGATCTTCGACAATCCGGAACTGGCGATCATCAAATTACGCCGGTTCGCAGAGGCTGGCATCAGGGTCGCGATCGATGATTACGGGACGGGCATGTCATCGCTCTCCTACATTCAGCGGCTGCCGGTACATGAACTAAAGATCGATCGGATGTTCATTTCCAAGCTAACAAGCAGTCACCGAGATCCACTGTTGGTCCGTTCGACGATAGAGCTCGCTCATGCTCTGGATTTCGAAGTCGTGGCTGAAGGCGTCGAAGACGCTGACACGTTAGCGCTCCTGTCCGTTATGGGCTGCGATAGCGCACAGGGTTATTTCGTCGGGTCGCCCATGGCGTTGCCGGATTTCACAGCGTTTCTCAACGCGCCGGAGCGCGCCGACCAACAAGCGCCGTTCGACGTCACGTCGTTTTTGCGCACGGCCATCGAGCGTAACGGCTGAACAGAGTCAACGTCGTGTTAAACTTGGTATGGTTGCGTTCATTTTCACTAACCGCGTAGGGCCCAACATTAACAGCATCGCCCGTATTCTACCCTGAACAATGCTAGAAATGCATGGGTGTGGGCGATGTATCGGAATAAGCTGATGACAAGCGCGGCCGGCGCCGTCTGCGCGCTGGCGCTGAGCGCGGGAAGCGCAGCGGCACAAACCGCACAAGGCAATGTGCTGCAAGCTCATCAAGGCCGCATCAGTCCATTTTATGGTCGCCTCTCGCCATTTGCGGGCGATGTAAATCCACTCTGGGGACGCCTCAGCCCCTTCGCTGGCGACGTCGATCCGTTCTGGGGCCGCATGTCTCCGTTCTCGGGCGACATCACGCAATTTTGGGGCGCGCTGAGTTCGTCTCAGGGGCGCATCTCACCGTTCTACGGCAACGTCGGTTCGTTCTGGACCGATGTCGGCCCGGCGATGGACAATCTTTCCGCCACTTGGAGGACCGTCGATACTAGCCCGGCCGCCGCCAGCGCGTTGGGCGTTCAATTCCAAGATCTCATCACTCGCTCGGAGACCTTCTGGGGCGCGGCCGTTCAAGCACAGACCGGTCAATCCTTCCGCGACGGCTTTGCCGCAGGCGTGTTCGCGCGCTACGGCATCGACCCTACCGACCCTTCGACCTTCGAGGGCTTTAGCGATGTCGATCGCGCGCGCTTCCTGTTCGCTTGGTATGACGGGCTGATGGAGTTCTCAGGACGCGACCATGTCGATCATTGGATGGCCACGACCAATTGGAACCCAGCGCTCTCGCAAAACGCAGGCGGCGGGCAGGGCGTTACCATTGGGATGTTCGATTTTTCCGTCACCGGCGCCGAGATGTCCGATGACGTGTCGGCCTGGCTTCGCGGCGGTTACAACAACGGCGGTCAAGGCCATGGCGACGCAGTCGCGAGCTTGCTCGTCGCCGATCACGATGGCCGCGGCGCCATGGGCATTGCGCCCAACGCCGCCTTGGTTGGCTATAATCCATTTGACGCAAGCGGCACAACAAACTGGGGTGATATCGCCGACGGCGTTGCGCGATTGAAGCAGTCGGGCGCCAGCGTCGTGAACTTTTCGCTGGGCTTGCCTGGCTCCACTTTCGCTCCCGACTGGATGGGGCTTTACTCGCACGGAAGTGTCAAAGGCGTGCTGGGAAGCACAGTGTTCGTGCACGCCGCGGGCAATGAGGGCGTCGCGCAAACTCAAAACATCAACTGGAATTTCAACCTCGATCCGACCTTCATCGTCGTGGGATCCGTGGGTCCCACCGGCGTGATTTCTCCCTTCTCCAACACGCCCGGCACGGCCTGCTTGATGAACAATGGCGTTTGCCAAGAGCGGCTGATGGACCGGTTCATCGTAGCACCGGGCGAATGGATCCTGACATCAGACGGTCAGGGTGGGCTCACCCGTCAATCTGGCACCTCGTTCTCGGCGCCGATGGTAAGCGGCGCGATCGCACTCCTGCAAAGCCACTGGCCCTGGCTACGGGATCACGCGGGCGAATCGGCCGACATCATCTTGATGACGGCGACGGACCTCGGCGCCCCTGGCGTCGACCCGGTCTATGGCCGCGGCATGCTAAACATCGCAGCCTCGCAAGCGCCGATCAACATGGCCAGCCTCTACCAGCGTAGTGCGAGCGGCCAGCGCGTGAACGTGAACCTCGCCGCTGACGGCGACGCCGTGGCGCTCTTGGGCGCGCAAGATGGCTTCGTGACTGTCTACGAAGACATCGGGGCGACCTATCGCGATTTCCGCATTCCGCTCACCGCGAACCTGTCGAGCGTCAATTCTTCGGGTGTGAACGCCGGCAGCGTCTTGACCGCAAGCCTCGCCGGCGCGTCCGCAAAAATCAAAAAGCGCAACAGATTTGCCAGCGAGTTTGCCGGCGAAGTGGCCAATCCGTTTGGCTGGGATGTGCGCATGAGCTTGTCGCCATTGCCGGCGGGCGAGTTCGTCCGCGACGGGCAATTGCCGTACGCTTTCGATATGATGTTGGCAGGCGAGGGCGGCTTCACGCTGTTTGCCGGGCGTGGTTACGGCGCCGTTGCGCTGTCGGGTCACGATAGCTTCGAGGCGTCGAGCTTCACGGCCGGCACGGGTGGCGCCAACCCGATTCTGGGCTTTGCGTCCGGCGGCGGTTATGTTGCTGCAGATGTTGCCCTGGGCGCCGGCTTCTCGCTGAGCGGGGGCGTCACCGAGAGGCGGTCGCAGGCCTACGAAGCTGATTTTTTTACTGGCGAAGAGCGCCCGGTGTTCGAACGCTTTGCGCCTTATCGCAGTGCGGCCGCGCACGCGTTACTGCGCAAATCCATGGGCGAGAGTGGCTTCTCGGTCTCGGCCGCTTACACGTATCTGCGCGAAACCAACGGTCTGCTTGGTCTGCAATCGGTCAATCCCGACGACTTTGCCGCTGGCACGCAAACTGACGCCGCAACCTTCGGTCTCGATTGGACGCCGAGCGAGCGTTTCGGCGTGGCGCTGTCAGCCACGTTCGGCCGCATACGCGGCAGCGCCGGTCAATCGCTGGCGATCAGCGATGAGGGCGTTGATGTGAGTGCGTTCGAAGCGGCGTTTGATTTCAACGGCGTCTTTGGGGCGAACGACCACGCTCGCCTTCGCATCGGCCAGCCGCTTCACGTCGACGGCGGCAGCCTCAACGTAACCAGCATCGATGTTGTCGATCGTGACACCGGCGCCTTCGGCGCTGTCACCCAGCGCGTCGAGCTTGGCGGAAGCGCCCGGCAATACTTCATTGAAGGCGCCTACGCCGCCCCACTGTTTGAAGGTCAAGGCGAGATCGCCGCAATTGCCCGCCTCGATACTTCCAGCGCAGGCGCGGACGCCCAGCAAATGTTGGGCGCTCGCTTCAGCCTCAACTTCTGAGTAAGCCATTTCTTCAGCAATCGGCCGCTCTCGCGAGAGGGCGGCCTTTTGCGTGATGTTAAAGCCTCGCGCATATGATGACGTTCTTCGAGAACGGATTGTTCACCATGCGCGCTGTGCTCTTTGCTGGCTTTGCCCTCTTCGCATCCATGGGAGCGGCGTATGCGCAAGCCCCGGACGCGACATCCCCCTTCGAGGCAAGGATCGCCGAGGCGCGTTCGGCGATGATGGCGGACCCAGCCGCAGCACTGCGCATCGCCAACGACGCTGAGGCGCTGCTGCCGGCCGAGGGCGCGCCAATCGATCATGCGACCGCCGAATGGCTGCAAGGCGAAGCCTTGAACCGGATGAACCGGGAGCAGGAAGCGATCCTGGTACTGGACCGCGCGCTTGAGACCGCCGCAGAATTTGCGCCCAACACTAAGCTCCACGCGGACCTCATGAAGGCGCGCGCTGGCTCGGCCCGGCTTCAGGGCGACTATGCTCAAGCGCTGGCGAGTTTTCAGGGCGCGCACAACATCTACCAGGCGCTCGAAGAACGCCGAAGCCAAGCCATGGTGCTTCAGGAAATCGGCTCGATCTACGCCGACGCCCGCAGTTTCCAACGTGCGTTGGACTATTACACACAAGCGCGTGAGACCTATGGCGGGGATCAATCAATCGACCTCTCGCTGCTCAACAATATCGCCGATGTGCGACGCGAAATGGGGGCGTTTGCAGAGGCTGAAGCTGGATATCGTCAAGCGCTGACCATCGCTGAGGAGATGGACAGCCCCTACTTGCGCGCTTGGATTTTGACCAACATCGCCGCCGTGGAGATAGCGCAAAACCGGCCGCGGCAGGCTGACGCCTCCGCACGCGCAGGCCTGCGCTTTTCGGTACAGGAGGCCGGCTGGGAGCCCTTCCTGTGGGGCGTGCGCGGTGAAGCGGCGTTTGCATCTGGCGACGCCCAACGCGCCGCCGACTTCATGGCGCGCGCGTTCGAAGGCCAGGACCTCACGCAAACGACCATGCCGTTTCGCGATTTTCACAGCAGCGCACACCGCATTTACGTTGCTTTGGGAAACCAGCGCCTGGCGCTGCGGCACCTAGAAGCGTTCAAGCGCTTGGACGATGAGGCGCGCGACGTGGCGGCGTCCGCCAACCTAGCGCTGATGGGCGCGCAGTTCGATTTTGCCAATCAAGAGCTGCAAATTTCGCAGCTGCGGACGCAGACGCTCGAGGCCGAGGCTCGCCAACGGTCTCTGATCTTCTTCGGTGCGTTTGCAATCGCGCTGATTGTCCTCGGCGCGCTTGGCTACGGCTACTGGTCCATGCGCAAGAGCCGCAACCGAGTGCGGGCCGCGAACGAACAATTGCACGTGAGCAACGTGGCGCTTGAGAAGGCCCTTAAGGCAAAGTCGGAATTTCTAGCGACCACCAGCCATGAAATCAGGACGCCGCTCAACGGCATCCTCGGCATGACCCAGGTGATGCTGCAGGATCCGAAAGTCGAAGGGGCCATACGCGAGCGCGTTCAAGTCGTGCACGGGGCCGGGGAAAGCATGCGCGCCATCGTCGACGACATCCTGGATGTTGCCAAGATGGAGACCGGCAACCTGACGGTCCAATGCATACCGCTCGATCCCAAGAATGCGCTTGAGGACGTTTGCCGCTTCTGGCGCATGAACGCCGAAGCCAAGGGTCTTGCTTTCGAGGTCGACTTGAATGCGTGCGCGCCGGTTGTCGCCGACGAGCAGCGCCTGCGCCAAGTAATGTTCAATCTGTTGTCTAACGCGGTCAAGTTCACTGAGCGCGGCGTCATCCGTGTCTGCGCTATGCAAACGCAAGACGCTCTTGAAATCCGCGTGGAGGACACCGGCGAAGGCATCCCGACCGATCAGTTCGAGGCGATCTTCGAGCCGTTCCATCAAGTCAATGGCTCGACCACTCGCCAGCACAGCGGCACCGGTCTTGGTCTTTCAATCTGCCGCAACCTTTCTCGCGCGATGGACGGCGAGGTGACCGTCGAGAGCGCGTCGGGCGTGGGTTCGACCTTCACTTTCCGTCTGCGCTTAGAACCGGGCGCCACAGCGAAGGCCGCGGCAGCAGCGACGACAGTTGACGATACGCTCGTTGTCGAAGCCAACCCGTTCGTCAAATGCCTCTACGAAGCGTGCGCAGGCGAGGGCGCGCGCTTGGTCGAAACATTGGATCAAGCGTTTGCCGCACTCGAGACGGCCAGATATCGCCGTGTGGTGGTATCGGCTTCTTCGCTGGGGTGCGACCCGGCCGAGACGATGGGCGCGCTCATGAGGCTTCGCGAAACGGCGGCGGGCGCCAAGCTTATCGTGCTGATCGGAGATAGCCCCCATCTGACCGCGCCGGCGGCGCGTCTTTGCGGCGCGGACGCAGCGCTCGAAGGCGAGATCGATGTCACCCTCGTCGTCACCGCAATTGAACAGTTCCCGGTTGCCGAGGCTGCTTAAGCGCTAAACCGTTCTTAACATTGAATTGGTAGGATCGCCGCCACAGACAGGTTTTAGTTATGCGCGTGCTCTTTGTTGAGGATGATCCGATGAACCGGCGTGTCGTTCGCGACATGCTGAGCGTCGCCGGCATCACCGTCGAAGAAGCGCCCAGTGCTGAAGCTGGTCTCGCAATGATCGACGCCAGCGACTTCGCGGTCGTGCTCATGGACCTGCGCATGCCAGGGATGGACGGTTTGGAGGCGATCAAGCGGATTCGCGAGCGCAAGGATTACAAGGCACAGTGGCCAATTATCGTGGTCACAGCGGATACTTCGCTGCACATTCGTGAGACCTGTATGGCTGGCGGCGCCGACGAGCTCCTGATGAAACCCGTCGCTATGCAACCATTGTTCAAGACCATGGCCACCATGATCGCGGTCCGAAGCAAGCAGGCTGGCGCCGCGCGCGTCTGAAACCGCCATTGCTAACGCACGTTCGAAATTATCATTTGATAGAGCGCGGTTCGTAACGGACCTTACAGCTCAGGCGCCCTAAATCGAGCGTATGTCGAAGCTCCCGCCGCTCCCTCCCTTTCCGAAACACAGGGCCGTGAAGGAACGCATTGCGACGACGGCGGAGCGCCGGCTTTGCGACGTGTGCGGTCAGCTCTTCGACACACAAGCCCAAGAGCAAGTTTTACATCATGGTCTCCAACCCCACGAGCCGCTGCCATCCGAGAAACCGGATCGGAATAAATCCGGATGGGCCTAAAGGCGCTAGGGCGCGAAAGAAGGCGCGGGCGCCGCTAACGCGTGGAACGGCAGCGGCTCGCGCCTGTCCATGCGCCTACCAAGACCAAGCGCTGGGCTGTTCGCTGCCTTGGCCTTCGCCATCGCCGTCCTCGCGCTTACGTGCGCGGCCTTCTACGCGTTGAGCTAATCCAGCTCCTACGCTAAATGGAACCATGGGGAGACGGCCGGTAGAATCCGTGGTGGGCCGCGACGGGTTTTATCGTCGTGTGTTGGGCTGTGGGAGCGCTGTTCATGCTCACCCAGTGTTTTCGCCGAGTTGGCCCTAGGCGCCGAAAATCCTGTACGACCAGCCTGTGCAACATGACTGCCTTCGGCGAGATCCGGCCCTAGCAACCACCACGTTGCCGACGGCAGCATTTGAGCGGCCCAGCCGGTCGTGGTTTCGTACGCTAGAGCGGGCCGTGGTCCATTGCGGACGTTGGACGTTCAAGCGTAAGCGCCAAGGGATGAGCGGCGAACCGACAAAATGCGAGGGGTTTTGGCGGCGGTCGGTGGACGAGGCGTCGCACCTGCCGTGGCCGATACCGGGTAACGAATGGGCTGGTCGACAAGACTTTTTGACGTCGCTCATTGCGCTCGAAGCGGTCGCTGAAATCGTATACGCAGCGGGTATTTCGCGTTGCCGCGTCTGCGGGCAGCAGAATGGCTCGGGTCAATACACGTTCAATGATTGGACGTGGCCAGAAGGGTTCAGGCATTACGTTGCCGACCACACAGTGAAACCATCTTCAGAGTTCATTGCATTTGTCGCGGCCGTATCGCGCTAGCTGTGACTGTCGCCTTTCGGCGACATCAGGCCGTTGCTGCGGGAGCTAAGCGATTGACTGCTCTGGAGAGAGTAGGCCGGTCGCGAAAATTCGCTCGCCGACCGACGCTGGCCCTTTGCGGTCGTCGGCCCGCGGCGGAATTGGCGCGGAGCAGATGACCCTCTAGGATAACGCCATGCCGTTTCCAAACATCGATCCCATCGCCTTCAGCATCGGTCCAGTCGATATCCGCTGGTACGGCCTCGCGTATTTCGCAGGGCTGGCACTTGCGCTATGGGCTGCTGATCGTTTGGCACGACGCAACGTGGAATATGGCGTGCCGGGTGGTGCCTTCGACGCGTTCACACTATGGGCGATCGCAGGTGTTCTGATCGGCGGGCGCCTTGGAAGCATCTTGCTTTACAATCCGGAATACTATCTCGCCAATCCGCTCAAAGTGTTCGCGGTGTGGGAAAGCGGCATGGCGTTTCATGGCGGCTTCTTGGGCGTCGTAATAGCCGCATTGCTTTATTGCCGCCCGCGCAACATCCCCTTCCTCGGCTTCTCCGACATCATGGCGTGCGTGTCGCCGATCGGCATCTTCCTCGTCCGCATCGCCAATTACATCAACGGCGAACTCTGGGGGCGTCCGACAGATGCGCCGTGGGCGGTCGTGTTCCCCAATCCCGCTGCCGGCGGCGTGCCGCGCCACCCGAGCCAACTCTATGAGGCCGCGCTGGAAGGTGTGCTGCTGTTCGTCGTCATCAATCTCATGGCCCGAAGCGCCGCCATCCGCGCCCGCCACGGTCTGCTCGCCAGCGCTTTTCTCATTGGCTATGCGATCTGCCGCGGTTTAGTGGAGTTCACCCGCGAACCGGACGCCTCGTTCATCGGCCCGCTGACACGTGGTCAGGCCTATTCCGTGCCGATGATGCTCGTTGGTATCGCGGTTATCTTCTACACTCTGCGTCAACGCGCGAAGGGAAGCTCATGACCGTACTTGAGCGGCCCGCCGTCGTGATTAGAGTCAATGAGGCCACCTCTACTCGTCGGTGCTTCACCCTCGTCGGCCATTGGAAGGTGCTGCTGATTTCGCATGTGCTCTGAAACGTGCCGCCGAAACGGCGGCGAACCAACGGCGGTCTTTGGTGATGGCGCGACAGCGGGCAGCCCGCGAGCGGCTAGATTGGAGCGCGCCGGCCCTTCGGTAAAATTGACACTGTGATCTTCGCTTGCCCGCTCATGTCGTTCGAGCGGATTGAATAAACTCTGAGCGTCCATTTTTCAGTTGGTAAAACCCGTCCTGTGGCACAGGTAGTAGCAGCATGTCCTGCATTGATGGCGCACGACTGGCCCATTTCGGGCACTCAGCCCGAACTGGCGATCGGCAGTTCATGAGCGCTCGGCTACAAAAAGCAGAACTATGCGGGATGCGACCGCATCGCTTCTGCCTGGGCCAGATGGCTAGACAGATGGGTTCGCATTTCACTGAGGTGCAGCTTTACATCTGCACTGTTTGCCGACTGAATTAGCTTTTTATCCAGCATCTCGATAAGTTCGGTGTGTCCCTTAACCTTCGCCTCCACGAAAGCATCGGAAAACTCGTCGCCATCCAGCGTCGCCAGATCAGCGAGCTGGCCGGCGTTCTTCTGACGGAAGGAATCAACCGCCGGTGTCTCCAATGGGGTTACGCCGATGCGCTGGCCGAGAAGGAGAGTCGCCTCCAGGTGCTTGCCGTGCGCTTCATGAAGCATCTGCGCAAATTCGGCTATCTCGGGCTTGAGGTTTTTCCCGCTAGCCGCGATTGCGGCGACCACTTCAAGTTCATCCGCCGCGCCCACGAAACCCAGCACCTCACCATCGATTTTATCGCCCTTTGTATCCGTCAATCCATCGGGCCGCTCCGGCGAGCCCGGAATTGTGGACGTATCTGCAAACTCTGCGACGTCGCTGCCCTCGGGATCAAACTGCAGCGCGGTGGTGTATGCGGGATACTTGCCTTTAATATCGTCGGTAACGATCTCGCTGAACGCCTTTCGCGCCTGCTGAGCGGTCATTTTTCCTGTGACGATGTCATGCGCGAGATTGAGCGTGAGGATGTTGTGGCCCTCAAGATCGCAGCGAGCTGACAGCTCGCCACGAGTTCGGTCGAACGTGCAGCTGCCATCGTACTCCGCGAGAGCGGCCGCTCGCTCTGGCGGCACTCGGTAGTTAATAGTGTGCTCCATGAAATCCATATGCGGTTTTGGAAAATCGTGGTGATGTTCGGCTCGCGTGACGTTGATTTTTTTGTATGCCCCTTGATCATGCCAGACGAGTTGGTCGGCCGTCGCTTCTTGCGGAGCGCCATACTTTCCAATCATCAGTTGCGCCCCGAGCCGTGGGCGATCTGGCCAAGCCGAGATGATTTCAGTCACGTCATTTGCATCTGAGCTGATTGAGTTTGTCGGCATCACCGCACTCCTCTAAATAGCGTTGGGCGGAGCTCGACCTAATTCCGCATCGGTATTGGATTTGACTCGAACGTGAGCAGCGGACATCGGTTCCGTGTGCTGGGTGGTGAATGCGGATCAATCCTTTACCCGCCTCGCCATACGCAGTTGTTCGCTACATCACTGCGAAATACCCGGGCGGGAAGTTGGCTTCGAACTGAGGACGGAAGTTCGCGCTGGGCCTAGACCAGCTTAGCTTTCGAGGTCAGCAGCGCCGATCCGTCCACTTGAGGAATGGCCCCTGATCTCACGTTCTTCGGCAAAGGCGCTCTTGGAGTGACTTTAGCGGTTAGGCGCGACCACGACGCGAAAGGCGGGCCGATTCAGTGTAAGCGACGCTTTATCGCCGTGATCTGATCGTGGCCGGTCTTGATGCGCGGCAACAAGCCGGTGAGGAAAGGCGCCTACGCGGCGACGGCGGGAAGGGCGGCGGGCGCTTATATTGGGAGGGTCTCGCACACACCCCCGTCTGCCGTTTGCTGCAGCTGCATTCGACGCTTCCTTCGATCGGCGCTTCCGCACCACACGTGTTGGCGCCTTTCAGAGTCAGTCTGGTCATTGAATTCGTGGAAGCTAATCTTGCTCGGGACATTGGCCTTTCCGAACTGGCCGCGGTGGCGGGCGTCAGCGTCTTTCACTTCAGCCGAGGATTTCGTCGCGCCACCAGTTTAGCGCCCTACGCCTTCGTCATCCACCGGCGCCTGGAGCACGCCAAAGTCCTGTTGCGCGAAACCCAACTTCCGCTGGCGGCAGTCGCCGAAGCTTGCGGTTTCCGCAGTCACAGCCAATTCTCTACCATGTTCAAACGCGTGGCCGGACTTAGCCCGAACCACTACCGCGCGCGGCGTTAGACTAGTCCCAATCAACTTCGTCGTGCCGCGTTCCATCTGGTCTTGTTCATCGATTGGAGTTCAGAGGTAAGTATCGCTGTTGGCATGGCGCCCGGTGGGTGCGGTTCTCGCTAGTTTGATGGACCGTCCGCGCCGATAGTGCTTTGCTCCGATCCCGACGCAAGCTTGGGAACAAGAGGCACATCCCAGTCGGATGCTGGAGGGCGCGAGCACAATGGAAAACATGCTCTGGCGCATCGACTGGCACGCCATCTTCATACCGGAGCGGTCAGTGCTGGAAATGATCGTTCGTGGAACGATCATGTATTTCGTCATTGTCGTTCTGCTGAAGCTGGTGGTCAAACGCCAGTCGGGCGGGATTGGCACAACCGACATTCTGGTCGTCGTGCTGATCGCCGAGATCGCTGGTCCGGGGTTCACGGCCGACTACCTGTCGGTGGTCGAGGGAGCCGTGCTCGTGGCGACCGTGCTGTGCTGGAGTTCGACCATCGAATGGCTGAGCTATCGGTCCCCGAGGTTCGAGCGTTTCTTCAACCCGATGTCGGTGATGCTGATCAAGGACGGTCGCCTGTTGGCCAGGAACATGCGGGCGGAGCTGGTGACCAAGGACGAACTGATGACCCACATGCGCGAGGAAGGGATCGCCGACATCTCCGAAGTGCGAGAGGCCTGCATGGAATCCGACGGCATGATCAGCTTCATCAAACGCGACACCAAACGCTAACTAGTTTCTCCGAGCGGTCGGGTCTCGCTTTCGCCCCGCCACAAAAGCGCGCGGCTTGCGAACGGGGCGGGAGGGGACGGAATTGCCAAAACTGGTCCGACAGTTTGGATCCGTCTCCCTCCCTCAAAGGCGCGCTCGCCACCCGAAAAGTCTGAATCAAGCGGCCGGTCGGTCCGGGTCGGCGGCGCTCGCAGGCTGGGGCTGGAACTTCAGTTCGGTCATATAGGGAGCCATGCGACCTTGCGCGCGATGCGATTCCCGATGGTGGAAAGATCACGATCGAGACATCCAACGCGCATCTCGATGACGACTACGCTCGCGCGCACGCCGAGGTCGGGGCGGGTCAGTATGTGCTTCTGGCCGTTACGGATACCGGTTCAGGGATGGCGCAAGAAACGATCGATCGCGCATTCGAACCCTTCTTCACCACCAAGCCCGTCGGCAAAGGCACCGGTCTCGGTTTGAGCCAGATCTTCGGCTACGTGAAGCAGTCGGGTGGCCACGTTAAAATCTACTCGGAAGTCGGACAAGGAACGACGATCAAGGTCTATCTTCCGCGACATTATGTCGACGCCGCTCACGCGCCGGCGACAATGAAGTATGACGTTCCACGGGGTAAAGCGTCGGAAACAATTCTGCTTGTTGAATGACCACCGTCTGGAGATCGCCTCTGCGATGCTGGGCGAGCTCGGATATGCTGTAATTGAAGCCGCGAGTGCGTCGAGCGCCTTAAACACATTGCGAAGCAACGCGCCTATCGCGCTGCTCTTCACCGACATCGTGATGCCCGAGATGAGCGGACGCAAACTCGCGGACGAGGCTGCCGCGTTACGGCCGGGGCTAAAGGTGCTGTTTACGACGGGCTACACGCGCAACGCAGTGGTTCACAACGGCGTCCTCGATCGTGGCACCAGCCTTTTGAGCAAGCCTTATGGTCTTGACCAATTGGCGCGGAAAATACGCGAAGTGTTGGATGCGCCTTGACGCAAGTTTCCAATCAGCGGCCGTCCTGATTTCGCTCGACGCAGCGGTAAGCCTCCGTATGACTGCCTTCGGCGAGATCTCGCCGTTGCTGGGGTGCTAAGCGTGTGACTGCATTGGAGCGAGTAGGCCGGCCGTGCAAGTCTGCTCCCTGACTACGTTTGGCCGAGGCTGTGTGAAAACTCGCCCGCTGCGAAAATGGATAGAAGTTTCTTCGACCTGCGATGGTGCTAATCGAATATTCTTCCGCGAGATCGAATCTTGAAGCACCTCAGTGATGAATTTTGCTCACGCCCAGGGTGCTCGTTGAGTTTTCACATTCGCGCTCCGTTCAATCCACGTCGTTCAAGGCCCAGTCATACGCGTAGCCAGAAATCGTGGTCGCACTGGCGAGGCGGGCGCGAAGCTCGGGCGACGCGTAGCGCTGCACATGCGCCAGGACGCCGGCTGCATTGCCGCCAAAGTCTGCCGCGAACCATTGATAGATGTTCGACCCGCGGACACGTCCCTGCGCATCGACCGACACGCCGCGCGGATGGTTCACGTAGGCGCGTGCGGCCTCGGTCAGGTCTGCGTCCAACGTTTCAGCTCTCCAAGCGCGCGCCCTGAGATTGGGGCAGCCAATTGAGGCGCAATTGATTGCGTAATGAATGCGTGGCTCATTGAATTCAGGGCGTAGGATCGAATTTTCGATCTGATCTAAGGTGAGGCGACGACCTTCAACTGTGACGCGCTGGGTGCGCCATGGGCCGATCAAGCCGCGCGGATCCAGCGTGCGGCTGCGGATATCGCGGATGGAGCGCACGGGATATTTCTCGAGGATGATTTGCAGCGTGACGGCGTTGTAGAGATTAATCCAATGGGCCAACCGCTCGTCACGTGTCATGTTCGATGGGCGGTCCCGTTCGAGTGACGCCACATAGGCATTGAGCGCATTGACGTCGTCTGCGTCTCCCGCCCATGCCGCATAACGCACGCGATTGATGCCATCGGGCGAGGCGATCACATAGCGCGTCAGAAGTCGGTCATAGGTGGCCGTATCGGCCGCGTGCGCCGCGAGCGGTGAAGCGAGCAAGCCCAGCGCGAGGGTTGCAGCGCCGAACAGTTTACGAGCAAGCATTCCGGCGCTCCTATTTTCCCTTGTTTGCGTACGCGCCAGCGCGTTGATTGGTTTCATCTAGGTCGACAAAAGCATACTTGACCCGACAGACCGCGGGCGATCAGCTGCGCCGCTATTGTAAAGTAAGAGTGCACGATGGAAGCCATCTATTGGGTATTGACGTGGGCGTGCCACCGGCGCTGCCCGCATTGCTACGATGATCGATTTCGGCCGTATGTACGCGACGACCTCAAGCGCGTCGTCGGAGAGGGGCAAGCCGCGTATCGGCGGATCATCGCCAACCTGCCTGATGATATGAGCTTTACTGACACAAAGGGCTCGCGCAAACACACGCTGTTGGTGATGGCCGGCGGCGAACTGCTGATAGACGGCGTACGCGAGGAATTGTTCTATCCGGTCCTTGAAGAAATTCGCGCTCGCTGGGGTGAGCATGGGCCGCATATTTCAATTCAAACAACGGGGGACATTCTTAAACCCGAGCACATCGAGGGCATGCTGTCGCGCGGCGT
>JACMMP010000120.1 GCA_014378995.1 Hyphomonadaceae bacterium | reverse complement strand
GGGCCCGAGCGCGCCTTCGCCGCGGCCGAGGCGCAGCATGCGGGTGGCGAGATAGCGCGCCGAGGCGGTGGCGTTGCCGTGCGCGGGATTGGCGGCGTCGCCGTTCTCCAGCCAGAACGCGATGTTGACGATGTTCTCGTCGCGCACTGTTTGCGCTGACGGGCGCAAGCGCCTGCGTGCGTGAACGCCGTCGCCGAGCGGGCGCGTGGTGAAGGCGGCGACGTCGTTTGTGTCGGCGGGCGCGAGCGCGGCGATCGTGCCGGTGAGGTGGCCCATGTAACCGCGGCCGAGCGGGCCATCTGCGCCGCCGAACAAAGCCGGGCGTTCGCGCTGCATCAGCAGCAAGAGCTTCAAACTGCCAAGCCCGCCGCTGGTCAGCACCACGTGCTTGGCGCGCACGCGGCGCTCGCCGACGCGCACGGCGCTAACGCGGGCGCCGTCGAGATCGAGGCCGGTGACGCGCGCGCCGCTAATGATGGCGGGGCCGTCCGCTGCGGCGATGCGCGCGCGCCAGCGGCGGGCCATGTTGAGTTCAGGCCCCCAGCATTCGTCGCGCAGCGCGTCGAAACGCTTGAGCTTTTGAAACGCAGGCGGCGGCGCGCTTTCGCTGACGGCGCGGCTGCCGAGAAACTCGGCGGCCTTCTCCCACCAGGGCAGCATCTCATCGTGCGTGAGCGGCCAGTGGCGGAAATCGACGGGATCGAACGGCACGCTGCGCCCGCCCCACCAATGCGTCGAGCCGCCGAGCGCAGAGGCGGCGACGATGTCGACCGGGTCGTGAAATTGCGGATGCGCGATCTCGGCGGCGCGCACGTCCGGTTCGCCGGGGATAGGATTTGCGCCGCCCGCTTCCAGCAGCGCGACGCGCAAGCCGCGATCGTGCAGATCGAGCGCGCACGCGAGGCCCGCCGGCCCGGCGCCAACGACGCAGACATCAAACTCGCCATCGAGTGCGGAGGGGGAAACGAGAGGCATAGGTGCGCGGGAGACTACGTGCAGCGCGGGCGAGCACCAATCAGCTTCGCGCGAAGCGGCGCGAATTAAGCATGAAAGTTTGTCAGCCGTCCGGCTCGCAATCGGGACAGCGCAAATTGCTCGCGCCTGGGTCACGCGCGAGGTCGTTGGCGCGTTTGCATTGGACGCAGACGTAGCGGACGCCAGGGCGCTGATTGTGCGCGCCGATGTAGATCATGAGGCCGCCGTTCTGGCGGGCGACTTCGATGGCTTGGCGCTGAAGTTCGCGCAGCTGCGCCTTGTCATCCCTGGTCGGCATTAAGCTTCGTCGCGCAGCATGCGTTGCGCCAGGGTTTCACGGTAAACGCGGAGCAGCTTTTCCTTGTCGCGGCCGAGGTCGTAGAGCAGATCCCAGGAGAAGAGGCCGGTGTCGTGGCCGTCGTCGAAGCTGATGCGCACGGCGTAGCGGCCCACGGCGTCGGCGCGCACAACGTTGACGTTGGCCTTGCCGGTGACGGGCGGCGGCGGATTGGGGCCGTGGCCTTTGTTCTCGGCGCTGGGGCTTTCAACGCGCAGCAGCTCGAACGGGATGTCGAAGTGCGCGCCGTCGTCGAAGGCGACGATCAGCGCTTTGGCTTCGCGGTCGAAAACGAGATCGGTGGGCCAGGGGCGGGTGGCGGCGGTGATCGTCATGCGGAGCGCTTTCTTCCACATACGCTTCCCGGGCGCGCGCCCGCGAACGCGGGCGAAGAACCGGGACCCAGGGGCCACCGGCATTTAGTTTGCCCCTGGGTCCCGGCTCGGCGCGTGCTGCGCACGCTTGGCCGGGAAGCGTGAAAGATCATTCGTCGGCTCCGAGTTCGCGGGCTTCGTCGATCAGCATAATCGGCACGCCGTCGCGCACGGGGTAGGCAAGGCGCGCGCGTGCGCTGACCAGCTCCTGGCGCTCGCGGTCGTAGCGCAGCGGCGTGCGGGTTTGCGGGCACACCAGCACTTCGAGCAATTTCGGATCGGGTTCGCTCACTGCATCGGCCTCTGCGAATCGTCGGACGCCGAATCCCATTCCAAAAGCGCGATTAGCGCGTTGGCGCGCTCCTCCAGCGTGATGGTTTCGATCAGCGCTTGCTTGGCGGCGGTGTCGAAGGGGCAGACTTGGGCGGCGACGTTGACGATGGTTTCCGTCGGCGCCTGTTCGACCGCGTCCCAATCCACTTGGAAGCCATGCAGGGCGGCGTAGGTTTTCAGCGATGTGATGAGACCGGCGCGGTCGATTGAGCGCCCGGGCGAGGTGAGAAAATCATCGGCGAACGGCTCGTAGCTTACGATCGCCTGCCGATACGGCGTGCCGCCGTCGATCTCCTGCTCAAGATCAAAACGGCAAACGCCGGTCAGCGTGACGAGATAGCGCCCGTCATCGGTTTCGTTGAACGAGGTAATGCGCCCCACCGTGCCCACGTCGCACAATTGCGGCACAGGCTCGCCCTCTGCGCCGCTAGCCGGCTGGATCATGCCAATCAGGCGTTCGCCGCCGAGCGCATCGTCGATCATGTTGAGGTAGCGCGGCTCGAATATGTTGAGCGCCAGCATGCCGCGCGGCATCAAAATCGCGCTGTTCAGCGGAAACAGGGGGATTGCCTGCGGCAGGTCGCCGGGCTTGCGATAACCGAACGCGCTCATGAGAACAAAATCGCGGACAATTTGCGGCGTCCCTGCTTGGTGGTTTCGGACATTGGGCCGGCGGCTTCGAAAACCTTTAGCAGCTGCGCGCGCGCTGCGCCCTCGTTCCAGTCCCTGTCATTGGCGATGATCGCGAGCAATTGGTCGCTCGCGGCTTCAAGATCGCCGCGCGCCGAGAGCGCTTCGGCGTATTCGAAACGCGCCTGCAAATCGCCGGGGTTTGCGTTGACCTTGGTTGCGAGTTCGTCGCTGTCGCCGGCGTCGCCTTTGGCGGCAAGCTCAAGCGCGGCGCGCACGCCGGCGATCTCGGGATCGTTGGCTTTCTCCGGCGGCGTCATGTCGAGAATCTCGCGCGCCTCCTCGGCGTTGCCGCTCGACAGCGCGATGCGCGCCATGCCGGCGATCGCCTTGGTGTTGGTGGGGTCGAGCTGCAGCACGGCCATGAAGCCCTGCGCGGCCCCGCCAACGTCGCCGAGCTTGACGCTCTCCGCCGCTTGTTCGAGCAGCGGCTCGATTGCTTCCTCCATGTCGGCGCCGCCGAGGCGATCGACGAACAACTTGATCTGGCTCTCGGGGATCACGCCCATGAAGCCATCGACGGGCCGGCCCTGATCGAAGGCGTAAACCGCAGGGATCGAGCGCACGCCAAGCTGGCCGGCGACGCCGGGATTCTCATCGATGTTGATCTTCACCAGCTTCACTTTGCCGGCGGCCGCGCGCACCGCTTTCTCCAGCGGCGGGCCGAGCTGGCGACAGGGGCCGCACCACGGCGCCCAGAAATCGACGATCACCGGCTGCGCGCGTGAGGCCTCGACGACATCGGCCATGAAGCCCTGGTCGGAACCCTCGGTCACGAGATCGCTGGACGCGGCGCCGCCTTCGAGAATGGTCATTCCTAGTCCCTCTGAAATTCAGGGCTGAAGATGGGCTGTTGGCGCGCCGGGTTCAATTCTCGTTGGGACGCCATCGGGATCAAATCGGAGCACGACCGGCTCGCGCCCGAGCGCGCGGATGAATTTCAGCATGTCGCTCGGACTGATGGCTGTGGTGGCGTCGTTGCGCAGGGGATGGAAGTTGACGGGGTCATGAGCAAGAAGGCCCTCGTCGAGCAGCAGTGTGACGCGATGTTCGGGGTCGTTGATCAACGCAAATAGCGTCACCGAGCCCGGCTCGACGCCGAGATGCTCCATCAAAAGCTGCGCTGAGCCAAAGCTCACCCGCCCAGCTGCGAGCAGTTTGGACAGCGCGTTGAGGTCGATCACGGTATCGCCGAGCGCGCAAAGGAGGAAGAGCCTTCCCTTTTTGTCCTTCAGAAACAGGTTCTTCGAATGGCCCCCCGGCATCTGGGCCTTGAGATCGGCGCCTTCCTCCACGGTGAACACCCGGCGGTGCTGAGTGGTGCGGTGGGCGATGTCCAAGCGGCTGAACAGGGAGAAGAGATCCGCCTGGCTCGCGGGGTCCGTGGGCGTCGCGGCGTGTGGCGGTGCGGTCATTTGTCCGTATAGTTCGCTGCGATGAAACTGACTTGCTACCCGCTGCAAACCTACCCGGCTGAAATTCGGCCGGGAAGGCCCGAGCGGGCGTGGATGGACGACTTTACCGATCGTCACGCTTACCGCTGCCTGCCGCTCACCATCGCCAATTGCACCGGTTGGGAAATCCTGACGCCGGCGGCGTTCTCCGCCAGCTGGAATGGCGGGCCGGCGCTGTCGGATGTCACGTTCCAAAGCGAGGGCGACGTCCACAAGCACTTTGCCGGCTCGATGTTTGCGCGCGGCGTTGTCACGTTCAACACCGGCTATTTGTTCCGCACCGAGTCCGGCTGGGACACTTGGGTGGGCGGCGCGCCGAACTGGATCAAGCATGGCATTCAGCCGCTGACCGGCATCGTCGAAACCAGCTGGCTGCCGCAAGCCTTCACGATGAATTGGCGCTTCACCGCGCCGGGCACGGTGAGCTTCGAAGCGGGCGAGCCGTTCTGCATGATCATGCCGGTGCCGCACGCGGCCATCGATGCGTGCACGCCGGTGATCAAGGCGCTTGCCGACAATCCCGCGCTCGAAGCGGAAACCCAGGACTGGATGAAAAGCCGCAGTGAATTCGTCGCGCGCCTCCGTGACGGCGATCCCGAAGCTGCCGGGCAAGTCTGGCAACGCACTTACTTTGCCGGCAAGACGCTGCGCGGCGAAGCTGCAGTGGGCGATCACATCCACAAGCGTAGATTGGCCACGCCCCGCCGCGCCGGCGAAGACGACGTTTAGGATCGCGATGAAACTCACTTGCTACCAAGTCGATCCGCAACCGGCCGAGCTCGTGCCCGGATCGCCTGATCGCGAGTGGATGGACAAATTCTCCGACCGCCATCCGTACCGTTGCCTTCCCCTGGTGGTGGCGAACACGACGGGTTGGGCGCTGCTCTCGCCGGTCAGTTTCACCGCGACGTGGAACGGCGGCGCGCGGATCGAAGACATCCGCCTCGATCCCGATGACGACACGCCAGCGGCGCTGTTGAAGCGCTGGGCCGTGTCGCATTTTTCCGGCGGCGTGCTGACCTTCCACACCGGCTATCTCTTCCGCACCGAGCCGGGCTGGGATCTCTGGGCCGGCGGCCCGCCTAATCACATCAAGGACGGCATTCAGCCGCTCACCGGCGTGGTCGAGACCTATTGGCTGCCGTTTCCGTTCACGATGAACTGGCGCTTCACGCGGCCAGGCATGATCTCGTTCAAGAAGAACGAGCCGTTCTGCTTCGTCATGCCGATCCCGCATGAGCAGATGGACGCGGTGCAGCCGATCATAAAATCGATCCACGACGACCCGGACTTAAAGCGCCAATACGATGCCTGGGGCGAAAGCCGCACGAACTTCCTGAACAAGCTCGGCGACAAGGACGAGGAAGCCATCAAGCACGGCTGGCAACGCGACTATTTCCGCGGCCGCACGCCGGAAGGCCACGTCGCGCCGGATAGCCACATCAATCGCCGCCGGCTGAAAGCGCCGCGCAAGGCGGAGCCGGGGGAGTAGGATGCGCATCCGCTGGCTCCCGATTGCGCTTGGCGTTTCTGTGTTGCTGAACGTCGTCCTCGCCTTCGGTTGGCTGGGACAGATGGTGAGCGAAGGTGTGCTTGTCTCCGATACCGGATCGACTTTTCGCTCAATGAAGGCCGAAGCAGGTGAACTCCGCGCGCTACGTGATCAGTTCTGCACAAGCGGCGCCGCCCCCTCTGTCGCAGCAATCGAGCGCTGGGCGGCCACGGCAGGCGCCGGCCCATATCGTGAGGAGGGCTACCTATGGCTACAGCATGTGGGAGTGAGGCTTGCCGAGGAAGACCAAGTCGCCGGCATTTGCCTGCCGCAAACCTGGCAAGCTGTGGTTGGAGACCGGCCACCGCTGGCACCTGACGAGAGGGCGACTTCGAACGCTGCGAACTTCAGCCGCTCTGTTAGTCGCCCCCTTGCCTACACCCCCGCGCTCTGCGATATGAGCGCCCCTCAGCCCCGGACTTGATCCGGGGCACCCACGGATGCGGGCGTAGCTCAGGGGTAGAGCACAACCTTGCCAAGGTTGGGGTCGTGAGTTCGAATCTCATCGCCCGCTCCAGTTTTCATTGGGTTTTTGTGGTGGCAGGCGACCCCTGCGGGGCGCTTTCCACAGGTTTGCTACCACTTTGCCACCAACCTTCGTGGCGTTGTCCGGAGCGAGATTTCCTGTGAGTATCTGCTCCGCGGATGTTGGACGGGACACAGCCACGAGCGAACCCAGGTGCAGAGGACGTCAGCGTCGGAGCAGCTTCGTGCGCGCCGAGCCACCGGATGTGGAAGTTTCATCGCATAGCGACGTGAAAGCGAAGATCGGGGCCACAACGGACCGCGGACGACGCGGCCATTTCGCAACTTCGGACATTGCTCTCCGAAGGCAGAGGTCACAGGTTTGAATCCTGTCGGGCGCGCCAGTTCGCTTGGAGCGACGACAGGGTGGCGATCCCGTTCTCGAGCGCTGCAACCTTGACGGTCAAAGTCGGCTAAGTATCCTCAACGACTTCGAGCGCCGCTGCTAAGGCGCAGCAGGGCGGGGCGGGCGATGCATCACAATCCTGCGGTGGGCCGCATTCAAACCATCGCGGATGTGAAGTTTGTATCGGCGCGTGGCGCGACCGTGACAGATAGCGAAGGCCGCGAATACATTGATCTCTACGCCAACACGTCGCTTCCTTTTGGCCACGACGCGAGCGCGCTGATAGATTCCTTCAGCGGTGAGCCGCCGCTGAATCTCGGGCTATACACCAATCGCTATCGCGACGAGTTAGCCGACAAGATCGCCTCGCTCTATCCCGGCTATTCGCACATTCAGTTCTATTCCACCGGGACCGGCGCCAATGAAGGCATGCTCCGCTACGCCATGGCGATCACGGGTCGAAACGCATTTTGCGGCTTCTACGGATCTTTTCACGGCTACAGCAAAGCCACGGCTTCGCTGAGCGACATGGACCCATGTAACGGCGATCGTATCGAGGGCTATTTCCAATTGCCTTATCCTGGCTACGACGCCCGCCGCCCTGTCGGTGAGCGTCTGCAGCCGTTGGCGCTGGAAGATGTCGCCAAGGCGATTGATGCGCAGGGAAGCTCGCGGATCGCGGGCCTGGTGATCGAGCCCATTTTGTCAAAGGCGGTTGTAAGGCCGCCGCCTGGCTGGCTGCATAGTTTGAAGCGTGACGTGTTGGCCCCCCGCGGAATCCTATTGCTGGCCGATGAGTTTTTGACGTCCGGACGGACGGGGTTCTGGTCAGACGCTGAAGGCCAGGGCTGCGCGCCTGACATCATCAGCCTGGGCAAGTCCTGGAAGAGTGGGCTGCCGTTCGCGGCGATCGCGTGTCTCGAGGCGTATGGCGATGTTGTACGCACAGTCAAAGGCACCGATAGCGCCGCCGGACAAGCGCCCGTGTGTCGGCTCGTGCTCGCCACCATTGATCGTATGATCGCCGAAGAGGTGTTTGCGCGTCAGCGCGACATTGAGGGCGCGTGCCGACGCATACTCTCGCCTTTGACCGATCTCAAAAGCGTTCATCGCGTGAGCGCTTATGGCGCACTTGCAGCAATCGAGTTCGATAGCAGGGAGCGCGCGGCGCTGGTCGGCAAGCTGTGCCTTGAGCGCGGCGTAATCACCTCCGTAATCAGGGATTGCATACGGCTCACTCCAGCGTTTAGTATCTCCCCGGGGCTCCTGGAGCTTGGGTTGAGCCGGCTTGTGGAGTCAGCGGTCCACGCAGACGCCTGTTGATCCAGCGCTGCGAGACTGCCTGCGCCGACCCGGAGGGGCACATGGCTGACATCTATGAAGCTTACCGAATCTTATCTGACACTTACAATCTCGGCCTGAGCGACAAGCAAATCGCCTATGCCGAGGCAATGGCGAAAGCATCGATCATTCGGCGCGAAGGACTGCCGATGCCTTCTAACCTCACTGAATTGGCGTCAGTGGAGGTTTTTGCTCGAATCGAGCGTGGTCGCGCCTCGGACGCCAAGCTCAAACAATTGACCCAGGAAATCGAGTCGGACATCGCCGCCGGCATAGTGGCTTCGCCTTTCAGCTAACGTGGATTGGCGCGCGGCCGGGCGGCTGAGCGGAACGCTGGAGCAGCGTGCCTCGCGGTGCGCGCAAGCCTTGGCGGCGGACGCCGACGTCAGGGCCGTTTTGCTGACTGGGTCGGTTGCACTCGGCCTAGCCGGACCGGATTCTGATGTCGATCTACTGGTTCTGCACGCTGCAAAAGGTGGCGAGATCAACGCGCCGCAGATTGAAAGCGCGTGCTTTGATGGCCGTCGCTTCGATGTTGAGACGATCCAGTGGCGGACTGCCCATCAAATGCTGGCAAGCGCGGCGGGTGATCTTCAATTCTTGCGCGAGCGCGGGCGGCTGACCAGCGCGATTATATTGTTCGATCGGTCCGGTGAGTTTTCCAAGGCGCGCACGGAGGCGCGCGTGGCGTGTCTTGATGCGGCCGAGTCGAAGCGCTTCGCGAAGAGCATCGAGTTCTGGGCCGATCAAGCGGGCGCTGCATCTGCCTCGCCATTTGCCGTTTTCTGTCTGCAGCAATTGGCCGATTTGGCGTGTGTCTGTGTCACTTCGGCCTCTTCAATTGGCTTTGTGAAGCCAAAATGGATGCTTGCCCGTCTGCGTCAGATCGGGCGTGGCGATTTGGCAGACCTGATTTGTCACTTGCATGGCTGCGGGACCGTGTCTGCTGAGGGCGCGCAAGACGTTCTCGACACAACGCGAGAATGGCTCACGCCGGCGATCGAGGCGTGTCAGTCAGAAGAGGTGAAGGACTACATTCTACGGACGTTTGAGGACGCCGGCTCACTCTCCAAGCTACAAAGCTACGACGCCGCTGTTTACGTTGCACACATGTCGGTTCGCATGATGCTCGCTGAGCAGCGTGATCGTGTCGATTCGCTTGCAAACGCGTTGCCGCTATTGGTCTCAGACGACGCGGCGAAAGACTTTGACGCGAGTGCGCGGGTCCAGGTCGTGACGCAAGACCTTGTGTCGACAGTCGCTGCAACGCTTCGGCCGCACCAGCTGTGATGCGTGAATTGCCCGCCGATGTGGTTTTGGCCGACTTCGACACTCGGCCGCCGGCGGATTGGGACGTCGCGGAATCGATGCGTCTCAGCACCAGCGCTGCGACTGATACGCTTGCGCTGCACCAAGAACTGCAGGCGACACGCGCCGGAGCGTTGTTGGTGATCTTGTATGGCGCGAATGCCGCCGGCAAAGACCGGACCTGTCGGATGCTGGCGGGCGCGACCGATCCACGCGGCGTGACGTTCAGTTTCTTCGGGCGCCCGGAGCCGGACCGGGGAGGGCGGGATTTTTTGGCGCGTTATCACGCGGCGATGCCGGAGAGAGGCAGCGTCGCTGTGTTCAATCGGTCCTATTATGACGATGTTGAACACGAAATCCTGAGAGGCGCTCGGGATCCGGTGGATCTGTTGCAGCACATCGTGGCGTTCGAAGCGCTCCTCTCCGACTTCGCGGTGCGCATTTGCAGACTGTACCTGCATGTTTCCGCACAGGAGCAAGAGGCGAGGATATCAGGGCGACGGTCAACGCCATCAATGCGCTGGAAGCACAGCGCCGCTGACGAAGAGGCTGTCGCCAACGCGGAGGCCCATGCCAACGCAGCGCAGCGCGTACTAAGAGATTCTATCGCTCGCGGCGCTGGTTGGTTTCACGTGCCATGCGACGACAGGGCCTACGCAGATTGTGTAGCGGCAACCATTGTTCGCGCTGAGTTGGCGAACCTCGTTCGAGGAACGAGCCCCCGCTCGTGATCCGTGCGATATCCCCCGCGGTGTTCGCCGCACCTGCCTCCGCCGTCGTCATTCTGCTCGGCGGGCCTTGCTCTGGAAAGAGTTCGCTGGCGACGGCGCTGGCGCGCGCGTCGCGGCCTTTCTCAGTGCGGAAGCACTTCGAGCCACTTCGCATGAGCGGCGTTGCGTTGCCGCCTTTAGGAACGCTGTTGTCAGACGACCTCGTTTGGGAGGCGATGAGCGCAGGCTTACGTCAGCCCCATGCGATACTTGAAGGGGTCCCCGGCACCGAGGGGCAGGCGCGTCGCCTTTTGCGTTGGTCGGACGCGACCAAGCAAGCTTTGCTGCCGGTCTGGGTGCTTTTGTCACCGGCCGACGCTCGCCAGCGCGCGCTGGCGCGGCGTGTATGTGTCACCTGCGACGGCGGCGTCGATGACGCCAGTGAGGACGACAGCGGGGCGGCTTGTCGAAACTGCGGTGGCGCAATCGCCCCGCGCGCAGACGAGCGTGAGGGCATTGTGGAGCGGCTCCGGAGCTGGCGTATGCGCAGACGCGTGCTTCTGAAATTGCTTCCGCCGCTTGCCGTCGTTTCAGGGGCTTACGCGCGTCAGGTGTCGGAGTATGCAAAGACGTTGCATGAAGCTCACGATTCACCGATGGAGATCATTCAAGAAATGCTGCGACGGAAGTCATTGTCGGCGCCTCGATACGATCCCTCGCTTGCACGGCGACAAACTTGATTCCTGCAGCCGCAGCAGCTGCTTGGTCCGCCGGCGAATCACCGATGTAGCAATGTGCGCTGCGATCTCGGCCGCTCGCGTTGATCCATGCGTGCAAGACTGCTGGGTCGGGCTTTGGCGCACCGACGTCATCGGCGCTGATGACGTGATCGAATGACTCGGTCGTGAGTCCGACGACTGCGAGTTTCGCGGGGATTTTTTCGCGCGGCGTATTGGTGATGAGGCCTACGCTCTTGCGTCTTGCGCGTAGCATTTCGAGAAGCGCCTTTCCGTCAACGAGCGCTCGGTAGGGATGCCGCGGCGAGTGCTCACGATAGGCGCGCTCGAAGGTCTCAAGATCGACGTTGCTATACCATTCCAGAACGCACTCCGGAAACGAAACTCGGCCATATATGTCTTCAAACTGCTGGATTGACGGAGGACTCAGCTGCAGGCTCCGTGCGGCGCTGCATACGCGCGCGTAGGCGGTTGCGAATGTCGCAATCAGCGTATCGTCGAGGTCGAATCCAATCGCGTCGCAGCTCAAGGCCAATGCAACGCTGGCGTTTGTCGAGCTAGGGATGTTCATCGGTATCGCGGTCGATGGCGCCCAGAACGATTGTTGCGATCTCCACGGTAGAGAGCGACTCGGAGTTGAGCTCTAATGTGGGATAGTGTCCGAGCGCGGCGCTGACTAAGCTTCGTTCTGCCTGGTATTGCGCTAAGCGACGCTCCAAGTGCTGCATTTCGTCGTCGCGGCGGCGCGTGAGTGGCTTGCCGCAATCGGGGCACGTGGTTTCCCCGTCGCTATAGGAACGCCCCGCTTGCGTCGTCGCCTCGCAATCGAGACAGATGCGTCTCGCCTCAACCCGGCGGCGAACCGTGTCAGGGTCGGCGTTCAAGAAGACGATTAGATCAATCGTTCTTTGTGAGTTGATCAGCGCCTTTTCAACGACAAATGCTTGGCCTCGCGAGATCGGCACGCCTTCTAGAATGATGTCGTCGCTCGCGAGCGTTTCGTGCAGGTATGCACTGAGCATTTTTCCGACCAACGCGTCCGGAATAAACTTTTCAGTGGCGAGGATGGCGTCGATCTCGGCCGCGAGCTCGGCGCCGGCGCTGCGCAGGTGGTTCAGCTGCGGCCGCACAGCGAACACACGGGAGCGACGTTTGCTGCGCAATTGGTTCGCAAGCGAGCTTTTGCCGCTGCCCGGCGGACCGCTAACGATGATTGTGCTTCCTAGTCCGGTGTGTTGCCGCAAATGACGGCTTAAAGCGAACTCCAGCCCTTTGTGGAATTGTTCGAGCCCCGCGTGGCGCTGGCAAGCCAGATCAATCGCGTCGAGTACGAGCGTCGACATCGGACGCATAAGATTCGCGCTCGTTGCCCGAAGCGAATCCATGCGTTGCCGCGGTGCGTCGAAAGACAGCTGAGCGAGACCGTTGCACGGCGTCGCAGCGACGACTGTATTGCGCCCGGCCTCCTTTGCGGCGGCGCTGGCGCCTTTTGCAAGGGCGTAGACAAATTCCGGGTCCACGGCGTCGACGGGCCAGATTCCGGTCCCCAGCGAAGCGGTTAGCGTATGCTCCGCGCCGTCCGGTGTGTGAACCGGCGATTTTGAGATCGCAGCGCGCACGGTTTCTGCCGTATCCGCTGTGGTCGCGTCCGTCGCTTCTCGTAGAACCACGACGAATTCGTCGCGCGTTCCGATGTCGTAGAAATGCGCCGCATCAGGGATCGCGTTTTGAACGCGCGCGGCGAGCTGCTTGAGAACGTGAAGCTTCGACGCGATGCCCGCCGCTCGTATGACTGCAATTTTGTCGATGTCGATGCAGATGATCGAGATCGGCGCGGCGGCGTTAACACACAGCGCGCGGATCTCGGCCTTCACGCTTTCTTCTATCGCGTGGTCGGCTTGGATGCGCTGAAGATTGTCGGCGTCGGAGTCGCCCGGATTTGTCGTCATGATCTGACCTCGACGCCCCAACGTCCCACGTGTGCGCTCGCTGCGCTGAGGGCTCTTTCGCAGGCGCTGACAAATGGCGTCCCGTCATCGAGAGCCTGCAGGAGGGTATGAGCCACGATGTCTCCCGCGCCGACGTCACAGCGCACCACTTTTGCAGGCGGCGGTTGGCGCCAAAAGAGTTCTTCGCGGTCGCGAATGAGCGCCGCTCGCGCGCCAGCTGTGGCCAGGACGCGGCTTGTCTTTCGCGCCGCTCTCTCGGCGAGCGCTTGAATCTCTTCCGGCGACAGACCGGCGCAGCTGATCATCATGCATGCACAGTCAGGCGCGTCCTCGGTAGCTCGCTGCAATCGCGCCGTGTCGCCGAGCCAGGGGGCGAATCCTATGTCGACGATTAGTTGAACGTCCCGCGCCGCGAGTGCGCGCAAGACTTCGTCATACCCCGGAAATGCTGGGCAATAGACGGGAGCTCCCGCTTTGATATGGTCGAGGCTTTCTAAGCAGAGAGCCATGCGCGGTCCGCCCGGTGCAAATGTCACGCGCTCTAGCTTTTCGCGCGAGGCATGCAAGTACACGACCGAACTGCCGTTCTCGGTGTCGCGCGCAACGAGGCTGGACGCCGCCGAGGAAGATGCGAGCTGCGCGATGAGATCGCCGGTCGCGTCGCCGCCGACCACGCCGATCAGTCCTGCTGGCTTGCCGGACGCCGCCGCTGCTCTGGCGATCATTCCAGCACCGCCGCCAAGCTGAACGTGACTATGGCCCTGAAGCGCCAGCGGCTCGTCAGGGGATAGCGGGACAAAGACGTGAAGCGCGAGTTCGCCGACAGCCCAAATCATGCCGCAACCCCTGTCTTGAGCTTTGCTTCAATGGCTTCGATCAGGCTCAGGGTCTGCACCGCATCCAAGGCTGATTGGTGGGGCCGGCGTTCGCCAATCGTGTGACTTAAGGCGTCGGATATCATGAGTGCGAACGGGTCGGCTAGCGGCGCATGAAGGCGTTCAACCGATTCATCTGCGCGCCGCCACTCCACCGTACCCTCGTTTGTGAAAGCGAATGGATTGCCGAATTGGATCGAGAGCTTCTCTTCGTCCCATCCGAGGTCCCATTCATGTCGCCACGCGTGAGGGCCGCTAAATTGCGGTGCGCACGTGACGGAGCACCTCCAGCCTTCGTCGCTCTCCAGTTCAACACGTACGCTCATCGTAGATGCGTCGTGCTCGATCCATGCGTCGCGGACGCGAAAAGCCCGACGTGCGATCCATCCGAGCAAGTCGAGATCGTGAATGAGCAACTCCAGGAGCAGCCTGACGGCTTGGCGCGCGGGCTTGGGGGGCAACGCGGAGAGCCGCCTTTCCCAGGCTGATTCCAATGCGGCCTTTATTCCTTGCCGGTCTTCAGCCGGAGGCTTTAGGTCGGCAAACGCGATCGCCTTTGCCGCGAGGCCCGCATGCTGGCGAATGACGATAGTCTGTGGCGGACCGCGGGAGTCCACCGCGTCAAGGGCCGTTTGTACGAGAGGATCGTAGCGGCGGAAGTAGGCGGCTCTGAGCGGCGCTTCGCGCCGTCTGGCGATGCTCACCAGCTCTTCTGCCTCGCGCGCGCGCCAGCATAGCGGCTTTTCGCAAATCACGGCGCATTGAGAATCAAGCAGGCGGCGCGCCGTTTCGAAGTGATCGTGGTTCAGAACGAACACGAGTTGCGGCTGTCTCTCGATGAGTTGCGACAAATCTGAAACGACATGCGCACTCGGTCCGAGTGCGGAGGCCGCGGCCGCCGCCAGAGACGGTGAGTGGTCGGTGAGCAGGATTGTCTCGATGCCGGCGGCGCTCAATGCTGGCAGATATTTGAGCTGGGCGATTTTTCCGCAACCGACGACGGCGACGATGTTCAATTGGCCGTCAGCGAACTCGGCTCCCCCGGAAAAAAACACCTCGACACCCCCGGGATGTGACGCCATCCTACAATCTGGAGTTATGTCTAGGGCACAATTTTTAGCGAAGGAAGCGTTCGCCATGGGGGGGCAAGTATTCTCTGCGCGGCCTGGCGCAGATTCCGTTAGCTTCTTCGTTCGGGTCGCATCGACGCGCGCGCTGATGAGCGTGAAGGCGTGGCGGACCGAACCAGAACGCGCTGACGCGAAGCACTTGATGATGGTCTGGGACCTCGGTCAAGCGATCGACAGCGTAAGCGGCCTGCGCAGCAGATTGGCGCACGTCACTGGTTGGCTCGCTGAGCAAAAAGGACGCGCTGGAGGCCTCTGGGGTCGTTCAACGCTCGTTCTAGCGGGCGCAGGGCCAAGCGACGCCATGGTCGAAACATTGGCGCGCCGTCTCGACACAACGTTGGCGGAGACGCGCAGCACAGCATGTATGATCTCTGACCTGCCGGCGGAGACATCGACGAGCGATGTGATCGAGATACTGGCCTACCGCGTTTCTGAGGCCCCACTGGGACAATGTCTCCTTGGAAGTCTGGAGCCGCTTCCGCTGGAATCGGTCCGCGTTGTCTGTGCGCCGCATCACAGCTTGCTCGCCGCCCTCATCGCGCGCAATCGGCGTGAGTCAATCGAATCTGTTCAGCGCGAAGCGCTCGCGATTCTTGATATTGGTTGCGCATGAACGCGCCGCTCGATCCATATCGCAAGCGAGCGCCCTGGCAGAAGGCGTTCTCTGCCGAGGAATTGGCGCATGGCTCATACGCCGGCTTTATTGGCGACGAGGGCGTCGTCGTTGATGGTGTACGTTATCGCAACATTACGGTGACGCCGTTTGACGGCGCTTACTATCTCGTCAGCAGCAAGGCGACACTGACGTTCAACTTGACCGCCGTTTGCAATGCGGCCTGTAGCTTCTGCTTCAACGGCGCGACGTTTTTTCCTGACGTCAACTCGAGCGCCGCTCAGGCGTCGCGTTCCTTCGAACGATCGGTCGCATTCGCCCAGGCGGGCGGTGTTGCGAACGTGTCGTTTTCTGGCGGTGAACCGACGCTGCTGCCGGCAAAGCTCTTGAACGCTATCGAGGTGTCTCGGACATTGCCGGGGTTTAAACGCCTGCACACCAATGGCTCGCGCGTCCTGAAGCGGCGGAGCGATGGCGGCGTGTTGCTCGACGCGTTGATTCAGCAGGGCCTGGGCGAAGTATCGCTCAGCCGAGCCGCGATCGACCAGAAACTGAACGCAGCATTGATGCGCATGCCTGACAGCGCCTCATTGGCCGACGCCGAACTGGCCGTTCTAGCCGCCGCCATACGCACGCGATTGAGCTGTTTCATGCTTCCGGACGGCGTGGCGGACGTTGAGGGTGTGCGGCGGTACATTGAGTGGGGCCGGCGACTGGGTGTCAATGACTTCGTATTCCGTCTCCCAAGCAACCTGCCGCAGCGCTACACGCTTTCAAGCTCCTATGCTGAGGCCAATTCCGCTCTGAATGATCTGACGACAGCTGAGCTGCGAGATGCGCTGTGCGCCGAAGGGTGGACCGAGACCTTTAGCCGGCAGGAGGCGGACTATGATCTCTACATACTCCGCCACGGAGCAACTGAGATCAGCGTAGACCGAGGCGCAGATGTTCCTGATCCTGATCGCAAAATCAGGCGCCTCATCCACATGCCCAACAACTTGCTCTATTCCAGCTGGTTGTCGAGCTCGAGTTTTATCTTCGACGCTGATCGTGCGGCCATGGTTGATTCGCTAAGTCGCGTTCGAGTGGATCGTCCAGGCCGCTATCCCGCCGCCGACGCCCGAGCAAGGACGACGCCCGCGCCGGTGCGCTACGATCACGACATGCATCTGCACTCCACCGTGTCCGATGGAATGCTTTGTCCGAGTGAGGTTGTGCATGCGCTGCTAGCCGGTGGCGTACGCCGTGCAGTCTTCACGGAGCACAATGGCGTTCACCCAAATTGGCCGGCGCTCCAGGCTTATGCCGCTGAGTGCGGACTGGACTGCCCAATTCCCGCTACTGAAGTGAGCGCCAACTATTACGCGCCCGACGGCGAGCAAGCGTTCCGAGTGCACGTTTTGGTCTACGGTCCGGGCGTGCTTGACGCGGCCTTCCATGAATGGATCGCCGGCGCAAACAACGCGGAGATCGACTTCATCTCCGAAGTTTATGAGCGCCTGTTGGCGCAATGGCCCGATCTGCCGCCGATCGAGGAAATCTATCGCGTGAGCGATCCGGTGTCGGAATTGTCCGCGCGGAAGCTGACCTACAACCGGACTCCTCTCGCAGAGGCGGTTTCGCGCCTGGCGAACGTGTCGGTCGATCACGCGAAAAACGAGCTAATCGGCAAGATTTCCGCAGATAGAAAGACGGCGTCTGGCCTCGATTGCGTCTCACTCGTGCGCTGGGCGGAGGAGCTTGGGTGCGTCACTGTTCTGGCGCATCCTGCTTGGGTCCGGAACATCGGTGTTAAGTCCGGCACGTTTGACTCGATCCTTCAGGCTGTGGCGCACCTTCACGCCGAGGGTCTTGATGGAATCGAGGTCACGCATCGGCTCAACGATGACGACACTCGACTGCGGCTCTGGCAATTGGCCAGCACGTTGGACATGCTGGAAACGGGCGGGTCGGATTTTCATGGCAAGCCGCGTGACGTGATCGGCGTTCATGGCGCCAGTGAACGCCAGTTCGAACAGGTCTTGGCTCGGATTGGGCACAAGGAAAAGCAGATCGGCGTCCGGCTTCGACCCCACGCCGCGTCATGAGGGTTGCGGCGATCGCTGGCGTTTGTCTCGAACGCGCGATCGCGGCGTCCCATGCTTTCTACCGTCCATCGAGCGCGGTATTTGTTTCATCTCTTCCGGTGTCCGCAGAAGAGTTTGACGACCTTGGCAGGACGATCGCCGTTAGCGCATTTCATTCTGTAGGCTTGCAACGTTGGCGTCAGGTGGCCGCTGACGAAGCAATGGTCAAGCCCGCGGCGGCGCTGCTTGTTGGCTGCGTGAACGTGACCGATCACTGGCGCGAACTGAGCGCTCAGTACGAAGTGATTGGCGGGCCGATCGGCGCCGGACGAACCTGGAAATATGTCCGCGCTCAGGACGTCGGCGCGATCGAATGGATTGACCGGCCGACGTGGGTTCATGCGGAGGCGACGCGGTGGGACTTAGAGCGCGGCCATGCACGGCGTTTCTTCTGGAAAGTTGGATCATCGAGGCTAGAGATGCCGCTTGAAACGCTTGCAGTATGTGCGGAGTTTGCCGGTCTCATGATTGAACCTGTGCAACTTATCCTCGGGCAGATTGGGCGGACTGTCGCATGACTTGGCGTGACGTTGTCCTGCTTGGCGTTGGCGGTTTTGGTCAAACTTGGCGCGCGGCGATCTCTGCGTCAGGAATGCGCGTGGCCGCATTGATCGACACCGATCGCGAAGCGCTCGAGGTCGCACGCCAAGTCTTCCGCACGCCGCGTGACCGTTGCTTTCCGTCGTTGGCGGCATGGGAGGGCAGTGCGGATGTGTTGATCGACAGCACGCCGCCGATGCAGCGCGCAGACAGGATCGCTGCAATCGCGGACAGAGCGCGGCGGTTCGTTCTAGCAAAGCCGGCGGCGTGGACCGCGCAGGAAGCGCGCGCCATAGATCGCGCGGTCAGCGAAAAGAGCGGGATGGCGTTCGTCGCCATGCAGAAGCGATTTTTGCCGGCGTTCATCGCGCTTCAGCGGCAGGTGCGTGAAGGGCGCATCGGCCGACCGGGGTATCTCCGATTGGATGTTGAAGTCGACGGCACGTTCTGGGCGCCCGGATGGGCTTGGCGACGTGAGATGGCGTTTCCCAGTCTGTGGGAGGGAATGGTCCATCAACTCGACCTGGCTCTTGAATGGCTACCCGACTTTCGCGCGGTTGAAGTGAGCGCACAGGCGTGGAACCCACGCTGGAGCCCGTTTCCCGGCCAAGCCGACGTTTCTGCCTTGCTGCGGGGTGAAGAAGGCGAGGTCATTCAGATTCTGTCGCGGTGGTCACGGCTGCGCGGACCCTTTCGCACTTACTTCTCCGGCGTTTGCCTGGAAGGAACGAGCGGCGTCCTTGAAGTGATTGATGGGAAGCTCTTCCGTGACCAGCACTACCAACAGGTCGACGACGACGGCGGCGCGATGATGGATCTAGAGAAGCTCAATGAACGTCTCGTCGATCACTTGATCCGAGATGAGGACGCCGTCACGCTTGGTCTCGGCCGGCATGGCCGCGTGCTCGCTCTGCTGATGGCTGTGGAGCAGAGTATCAAAGATGGCCGTACAGTCCGCGTGGCGGATGACGGCGCATGAAGTGGTCGTTCAACAGCTTCGCCGCAGTTCACGCACGAGCGCCCGATATCCTCGATCGAATAGAGCAGGCCGGATTCGATGGCGTCGGCCTCGCGGCGTCACATTTCGCGGAGGCGCCTGCCAATCTAGGCGGTTTGGCCTGCAGCGGTGTCTACGTCTTCTTCGCAGATCGGGAGCGCGCCGCTGAGGGGGCGCTTGAAGATTTGCTCACGCGAACGCAAGCCTTGGCGCCGGTGATCGTGATCCCAACCTCTTCGTGGGAGGGCACGCTCCAACAGTTTGGAGACATGCTCGCGGGTGTGTTGGAGCGGGTAGAGGGACGGATCTGTTTGGAGCCTCTTTGCAGCGCCCTGTCGCAGATATCGGCGCTACGTTCAGTGCCCGACGCGATCCAGATTCTGGAGATGCTCCCCCGATCGCGCGCCGGTCTTGTCCTCGACGTGGCTCACGTGGAGTGGCCGGAACTCATGAATTTGCCGGAAGAGATCATAGCGCGGTGCGAGATCCTCCACGTTTCGGACCGGGCTACTATGGGGTGCACGCTCGATCCTCGGTTGATGCCAGGAGATGGGATTTTGCCGCTCGTTGCGCTTCGCAGGCGGCTGGAATCTCTGGGCTTCGATGGATGGTGGGAGTTCGAAGTCTTGGATAATCCGAGCGGCGCCGATCCTGCGGCGTGCATGGCGGCGCGCTCCGCCTTGTTGGCATGACACGCATCCAAGCCGTTTCGTTTGACTTCGCGGATACGCTGGCCACGCCGCGGCGATCTATGGAAGAAATATTGCGCGAAGCCTTGTCTGCGGCCGGCCTGACCGTGGACCGTCCGTTGAGGCCGCCCGCTTGGGCCGTGCGCCGCTCTGCCTTTGACGCCGCCGTGTCTGGCGCCGAGGGGTGGAGGGAGCAATTCACTCAGCTTTGGCGCGATCAACTCGGTTTGGCGCCGAGTGAGCGCCTACGCGATGCAGTGAGCAGCGCCATCCAGTCCTTTCAAGATCCGCGCAATTGGCAGATGCGCGAGGGTGCGCTCAGCCTATTGCGCTCGGTCAGCGAAATTGGCGTCCCGGCCGTCATTCTCTCGAACTGGGGCGGATCACTGACGCCTGTGCTCCAAGCGCTCGGCTGCTCTCAATTGGTCGTGGGCGGCCTGACCAGCAGCGAGATCGGGGCCGCCAAACCCCAGAGGCGTGCGTTTTACGCGGCGTGCGAACTGGCCGGTGTGTCTCCCGGCGGCACGCTCCACGTCGGCGACGACCCGGTTAGCGATGTTCGGGGGGCTCGGCGCGCGGGATTACTGGCCTTGCTCGTTTCGACATCTGCGCCGCTGCCGCTGAAGCTCCCCCGTTGATCTAAGTCTAGAGTGTGGTTAGCCAAAGCGCTCAACACGGCGGACCACTATGTCAGATATCGGCAAATACCACGATCAAGTCGGGCGCATCGAGGCCGATCTACAAGCGGCTTGGAAGGCCGAGGGGGTCGATAAGACCAATCTTGAATCCCCCAACGCCCAGCGCTGCTACGTGCTTGGGATGTTTCCCTACCCATCGGGCAACGCACATCTCGGCCATATGCTCGTGTACTCAATTTCGGATGCATTGGCGCGTCTGGCGCGTTTTCAGGGCGCTTCTGTTGTGCACCCGTTGGGGTGGGATGCCTTTGGCCTTCCGGCCGAGAACGCGGCGATCAAGAACAACATTCATCCAGCGCTGTGGACTGAACAAAACATCAGCCGCATGCGGGACGAGCAGTTGCGCCGCGCCGGCTTTTCGTTCGATCTCGATCTTGAGCTCAACACATCCTCGCCGGACTATTATCGCTGGACCCAGTGGCTGTTTCTGAAACTGTATGAACACGGGCAGGTCTACCGATCGAAGTCCTGGGTGAACTGGGATCCTGTCGATGAAACAGTGCTGGCAAACGAGCAGGTGATTGACGGGCGTGGGTGGCGCAGCGGCGCGCCTATCGAGCGACGCCTCATGGAGCAATGGTGTTTCCGGGTCACCGACTTCGCCGAAGATCTGTGGAACGGACTGGATAATCTGACCGGGTGGTCAGAGCGCGCCATCGCGGCGCAACGCAATTGGATCGGCCGCTCAGAGGGCGCCGACATCGACTTTGCGTTGGCCGACGCTGATCAGCGGATCACAGTGTTCACAACACGCCCTGACACGCTGTTCGGGGTCACTTCCGTCACGCTCGCACCAGAACATCCTTTGACAGGATCAATCGCCGCCAAGGATGCAAGTGTAGCCGCTTACGTCGAAAGTGCGCTCAAATTGAGCGAGGTTGATCGTCAGGCGGGCAGTGGCAAGACGGGCGTGTTCGCCGGATGCTACGCCGTGCACCCCATCACGTCCCAACAAGTGCCGATCTACGTTAGTGCATATGTCCTGGGCGGGTATGGCAGCGGCGCAATCATGAATGTGCCTGCGCACGATCAACGCGACATGGATTTTGCGCGCGCGGTGAACTTGCCACTTCGGACTGTTGTGGCCGCGCCTGGCGACGCCCAAGAGGAGCCGTCTGCACTAGCTTTCGAGGACGACGGCGTGCTGGTTAATTCCGCCGAGTTCAGTGGTCTAACGAGCAAGGACGCGCGGAAGCAGATCGTCGAAGTTCTGGAGACGCGCAATCTCGGCCGCAAGGTCGTGCGGTATCGCCTGCGTGATTGGTCGGTATCGCGGCAGAGGTTTTGGGGCGCGCCGATCCCGATGGTGCGCGATGCGGATGGCGATTGGCATCCGGTGCCGGAATCGGATTTGCCGGTGACCTTGCCTGCTGAAGTCAATTTTGGCGTCGCGAAGGGGCGCTCTCCGCTGGCGCAAGATCCGGCCTTTCTGCGTGCCGAGATCGCTGGTGATCCGCGGCCAGCTACACGCGAAACGGACACGATGGATACGTTCATGTGTTCGGCGTGGTATGCGTGGCGTTTCCTCGATCCGAAAAATGCGCAATGCGCTTGGCGCGCTTCGCGCGCCGAGCAATGGATGCCGATCAATTATTACGTCGGCGGCCTCGAGCACGCGAACCAGCACCTCATCTATTTCCGATACATGGCGCACTTCCTGCACTCGATTGGGCTGACGCCGACAAAAGAGCCGGTAACGCAATTTCTCGACAATGGCATGATCCGGTTGGGCGGCCACAAGATGAGCAAATCTCGCGGCAACGCCGTGACGCCCGACGAGATGATCGACAAGTACGGCGCCGATGCGCTTCGGCTTTACATTCTGTCTGACGCGCCGTTCGAGCGGGACCGCGACTGGGACGAGTCCGGCCTTGAAGCAAAGCAACGCTTCTTGTCTCGCATTTTTACGCTGTATCAGAACACCGAGACCTGGGCGGCGCTCCAATCGGCACCGAGCGATTTGGAGGGTCCATCGAAGGCATTGGTGGACGCAATCCACGCGGAAGCCGCGAACATTGAGAGCTCATTGCAGCAACGGCGTTCTTTCCACACCGCCGTCGCCACACTGCACTCGACCCTCAACACGCTCATTGAAGCGAGCCGCACAAACGAGGTGCAAAAGGCGGCGTTTGCGTACTGCTTGCAAACCTACTTGAAGATGCTCGGCCTGTTCGCGCCGCACATCGCCGATTTCCTATGGCGTGCAAAATTCGGATCACAAAGCCTGTTCAAAGAGCGTTGGCCCTTCTTTGATAGAAGCGCCCTCGCGCGCGCCGCCGAAACCGTACACGTCGCTGTGCAAGTGGATGGCAAACGTCGTGGAGAATTGGAGTGTTCGCCGGCAGCGTCGGACGACGACCTTCGCGGCATCCTCGCGGCGGCTGAAGAGGGCATTGCGCGCTATCTTGCTGACATGGCGATCGACCGCGTGATCATCGTGCGCGACAAACACGGGCGGCCGAAACTGCTCAATGTTGTCCTAAAGGACTAGCAATTGGATCAAAGATGCAGGGGAAAGCGGCAGGTCTGAATCCGGTCGGGTGCGCCACCACCCCGCCTTGCGGGCCGTGCAAATCAACGGGTTTGACTGTCGGAGTGGTCAGGTTTGACACTCCGCGTTCGCGGGGCCTTTCAAATCGGGCGAACGGTTGGACGCCTTCCCCTCATGTCGCCAGTTTCGGCGCGCATGAGTGTAGTTGTTACGTTTCGCGTCGAGGCGTTCATGGAGCCGCGCGCCGATGTTGCGGCCGACCGGCTGACGCAATTCGATCAGGCGCTAGGGGAAGCCCTCGTCACAATCGCTCATACGCCGCAGGTTTGGCGACAGGCCACGACGCCTAGGGCGCCTGAACGTCCCGTCGTCGGGTTAACGCTGACCTTGCGTCGCAGTGGCGAACGGTTTTTGAGAAGGTGCGGATCGCGGCGCAGTGGGTTGCGACCTTGACCGGCTCGCCAGCGGTAATTTGGAATGAAGCGGAAAGAGCTAGAATGAAGCGGAATCAGTATTTGCGACGATTGCCAAGGTTGGGGTCGTGAGTTCGAATCTCATCGCCCGCTCCATGTTTCTGCTATGCAGCCCCGATGTTGAACGCGCCGGACGATCCTGAGGCGCAGCGGCTGGCGCAGGGCGCCGCGCAGGCTTTGGCCCGCGGCGACCGCACGGGCGCAACGGAATTTGCGCGTCAGCTCTTGTTGCGGCGGCCCGGAGATGCGCGGGCGCGGCATGTGCTGGGCGTGGTTGCGCTCGACGCCGGTGATGCGGCGGCGGCGCAGCGGCACTTGGAAGCGGCGAGCGCTGGTTTGCCGGGCGATCCGCAAATTCTGAATGCGTTGGGCGTGGCGCTGCGGCTGCTAGGCGAAGCGGACGGCGCGCGCCGGGCGTATGTAGCCGCTGGGGAGCTCTCGCTCATCGACGGCTGGCGAAATCTTGGCGCGCTGGAAGTTGCGGAGAGAAATTTCACGGCGGCGATCGCCGCTTATCGGCGCGCGCTGCATATCGCGCCGCAGGATGCAGCGGCTCATGCTCAGCTGGCGCGCTTGTTCGAGACGCGGCACGATCTTGCGAGCGCCAAGCGCCATGCGCTGGCGGCGCTCCAGGCTGAACCTTCAAATGCGATTGCGCGCGTCGCGCTGGCGCAGGCGCTGGTGCGAGAAGGGGACAGCGCAGGCGCCGAAGCGGCGGCGGCGCCGGTGACGCAAGCGCAATTTGCCCCCGACGATCGCTCGCTAGCGTGGACCGTTATCGGCGATGCGCGTGATCGTGCCGGCGACGCGCCCGCCGCGTTCGCCGCGTTCACCGCGGCCAATCAGCTGCGGCTGGCGGAACACCAGACACTGCGCGACGCGGCGGGACACCTTTATCATCCGACCGGCGTGCAGGCGATGACGCAGTTCGTGGCGAACACCGATATGGCTGCGTGGCGGACGCCGGCGCCGTCCGCACTGCCTGCGCCAGTGTTCTTGGTCGGCTTTCCCCGTTCAGGAACGACGCTGTTGGATCAAGTGCTTTCCTCGCACACGCGAATCGTGTGCCTGGAGGAGGAGGAGCATCTATCAGTTGCGCTCGCCACGGTGTTCACGAGCGCCGCGAAGATGAACGCGATGGGCGCGCTGAGCGATGACGAAATCGAGACGGTTCGCGCGCGGTATTGGCAAGAGGTGCGACGCGCCGGCGTTTTGCCCGATGATGCCGTGGTGATCGACAAGCTGCCGCTCAACATCGTCGTGCTGCCGCTTATTCAAGCGATCTTCCCGGAGACAAAGATTATCTTGGCGCTACGCGACCCCCGCGACGCAGTGCTCTCGTGCTATCAGCATCGCTTCTCCATGAAGCGTTGGCATGGCTCAATTTCTGGAGCTTCCGCGGGCGGCCGCGTACTATGATCTCGTCATGCGCCTCATGCAGGTGTGCCGCGAGAAGCTTGGGCAACACGTACATGAGGTGCGCTATGAAAACGTGGTGTCCGATCTTGAAGGCGAGGCGCGCGCGCTCGCGGCATTCCTGGATCTGCCGTTTGAGCCTGCGATGCTTCGCTATCGTGAAACCGCACTAAAGCGCGACATCAACACGCCGAGCCTGCGCCAAGTGGTGCAGCCGCTTTATACGCGTTCGATCGGGCGCTGGCGCCGCTACGAGGCGCAGCTGGCGCCTGTGCTGCCGGTGCTGAACCCTTGGGCGATCAAGCTCGGCTACGAAGTCTAGCTCAGCGCCTGCCGCCGGCATGGTCCATCGCTTCGACGAGATGAACGTCGGCCTCAGCCGACGCGGCGGCGCCGCCTTGGCGCAGCGCGGCGTCGGCGTCGTAGAGCGAGGCGGCGCAGCGGCGGAAGCCTTGGCGGTTGGCTTCAGCGATAGCGCCTGAAAACAACTGCAAAGCCACCGGCACGCCCTCAGCCTTCAAGCCGACCATTTGGACGCGCAGACGCCGCAGCAACGCGCCGAGCGGCGGCAATTGCCCCGTATCGTCATGATGACGGCGTTCGTTCCATAGTTTCGAGCGCGAACCGCGACGGCGGTCCGGTCCGAAATATTCGGTGTTATCGACCCATTTTGTGGCCATGGCGGCGCCAGTATCGCCCGACGTGGCTAATGTTGCGTTAGCGGCGCGGTGCGGGGCGCTGATGCCGCGGCATCGCTGAAACAGGGCCACTCGTCGCACGGCCGCTGTGGCGCCGGGGTGAGAGCGCGCTAGATTGGCCGGCTAAATGGGAGTGGGTGATGAAGCGTTTGTTCCTGGCGGCGGTGTCCGCAATAGCGCTGAGCGGCTGCGCCAGCACCGCCGGACAGAATGCCGGCGCGCCGGCTACCGTCGAAGAGCTGCTGGCCGGCGTCGAGATTCCCTATGAGCAGTTCGAGCTTTCGAACGGGCTCACGGTGCTGGTCCATGAGGATCGCAAGGCGCCGATCGTGGCGGTCGCGGCCTGGTACAATGTCGGCTCCAAGGACGAGCCGGCGGGCCAGACCGGCTACGCGCACCTCTTCGAGCATATCATGCTGTTCAACGGCACCGAGCACGTGCCCAATCTGATCGAGCCGTTGCGCGACATGGGCGCCACCAATTGGAACGGCACCACCTGGTTCGACCGCACCAACTATTTCCAAACCGCGCCGACGCCGGCGTTGGAGCGCGTGCTCTATCTGGAAAGCGAGCGCATGGGCTATCTGCTAGGCGCGCTGACGCAGACCAGCCTCGATGCGCAACGCGGCATCGTCCAGAACGAAAAGCGCCAGGGCGATAACCAGCCTTATGGCCTCGCTTTCTATCGCATTCTCGAACGCCTCTTCCCGGAAGGGCACCCGTACCGGCACTCCACCATCGGCTCGATGGCCGATCTGGATGAAGCCTCGGTGCAAGACATGCGCGAGTGGTTCCGCGAAAATTACGGTCCCAACAACGCCGTGCTGGTGCTGGCCGGCGATATTGACGCGGAAGAAGCGCGCCCGCTGGTCGAGCGCTATTTCGGGCAGATCCCGCGCGGGCCGGATAACATTCCGGCGGCCGCCGATGTGCCGACGCTCGACGCGCGCATTGATGACGTGATGCAGGATCGCGTGTCGAACACGCGGCTCTATCGCACTTGGACGGTGCCGGGGTTGACGCATGAGGATGCGGTTGAACTCGACGTCGCCGCGCAAGTTTTGGGCGGCCTCGCCAGTTCGCGGCTCGACCGCATTCTGGTGCGCGATGAGCAGACCGCGGTTTCGGTCACGTCCAGCGTGCTGTCGTTTCAGCGCCTCGGCATGTTCTTGGTCACGGTGGATGTGAAGCCGGGTGAGGACGTCGATGCGGTGTCGCGCCGCTTGGATGAGATCATCGCGGACTTCGTCGCCAATGGTCCAACCGAAGCGGAAGTGCAACGTGTCGCCACCCAAGAAGTGGCGCAGAGCCTCTTCAATATCGAACAAATCGGCGGCTTCAGCGGCAAAACCGTAGCGCTCGCCAATGGCGCGGTGCTGGCGGAAGACCCCGACTTCTTCAGCCGCAATCTGCTTGAGTATGGCGAAGTGACGCCGGCCTCCGTGCAAAGCGCCGCGAGTGAATGGCTGTCGCGCCCAGTGCACGCCATGCGCATCGATCCTGGCGTGCGCGAGCCGTATCAAGAGGCAAGCGCCACCTCGCGTCCGGCGCCGGATACGACGCCGCCGCAAGTCACGCCGCGCGATCCGATGCCGCCAATTGGTGAGATTGCCGATCTGGATTTCCCGGATGTCGAACGGGCGCAGCTCTCGAACGGAATCGAGATCGTCTACGCGCACCGCGACGCGATCCCGGCGACGCTCATCGCTATGGATTTCGACGCCGGCATCGCCGCCGATCCGCTGGATGCGTTCGGCACGCAGCGTCTGATGCTCTCGGTGATGACAGCCGGGGCCGATGGCCGCGACGCGATGCAGATCGCCGAAGAGCAGGAGCGGCTGGGCGCTAACATTTCCGCCTTTGGCTCGCTCGATCGCTCGACTGTTTCGCTGACGGCGTTGTCGGCCAATCTCGATCTCTCGCTCGATCTCTACGCTGACATCGTCATGCGTCCGGATTTCCTCGCGGGAGAGGTGGAGCGTCTGCGCGAACAACAACTGGCGCTGGTGGCGCAGGAGGCGACATCGCCGAACGGTCTGGCGCAACGGACGCTGCCGCCGATTATTTACGGCCAGACCCACCCCTATGGCCGGCCGCTTTCGGGCCTCGGCAGCGAAGGCTCGGTGGCGGCCCTCGACCGCGATGCGCTGGCGGCCTTTCACAACACGTGGATCCGTCCGGACACGGCGCGCATCTTCGTCGTCTCGGATCGGCCGTTGCGTGAAGTTCGGCGTGCGCTGGAGGCTCGGTTCGGGAGCTGGAGCGGCGCTGCGAATGCGCCGGTGGGGCGCAAGGACTTCACCGTCGGCATTCCGCAAGAACAGCCGCGCATCGTCATCGTCGATCGCCCGCAATCGCCGCAATCGATCATTTATGCTGGCGCCGTCCTGCCGCAGCGCGGCTCGGACGATACGCTGGCGCTCAACGCCGCCAACGAAGTGCTGGGCGCGAGCTTCCTGTCGCGCATCAACACCGAAATCCGTGAGCGGCGCGGCTGGTCTTACGGCTTGAGCGGCGTCGTGCAATTGCGCGAGCAGCGCGTGCCGTACGTGATCAACGCACCGGTGCAGGCCGACCGCACAGGCGATTCGATCCGCGTGCTGCTGGAGCAGATCAACGGCTTCAATTCGACCGCCGGCATCACCGAGTCCGAGCACGTGCGCACGATCAACGGCAACATCCGCCAGTTGCCGGGCGCGTATGAGACAGCGGGCTCAATCCTCGGCGCGCTACGCTCCAACGATCTCTACGACCGTCCAGACAATTACTGGGAAGGCGTTGCATCGCGCTATCGGGCGATGGGCGGGGCGGAGATGGATGCGGCGGCGCGCGCCGTGATCGATCCTTCGCGCTTCGTCTGGGTGGTTGTCGGCGATGCGTCGGTGGTGCGGCCGCAGCTGGAAAGCTTGGGCCTGCCGATTGAGGTGGTGACGCCGTAGGACGGAGCGTGGCGTCGCCCTTCGACGGGCTCAGGGTGACGCCAATTTTGGCGCTGGCATGTGCTTCAGCGTCAGCCTGAGCTTGTCGAAGGCGGACCGCGCTAGCTCACGTCCCGCGCCAGCGGATCAGGCCTTCTTGCGCCGCTGACGCAACTAGAACGCCGTCTTCGCGATAGATGGCGCCGCGGTTGAAGCCGCGCGCGCCAGAGGCGCTCGGGCTGTCCTGCACGTAAAGGTGCCAACGCGAAAAGTTCGTTGGGCGGTGAAACCAGAGAATGTGATCGAGGCTCGCTGTCTGCACGCCGCTCATCCAAGAGACGCCGTGTGGCCGCATGGCGGTGCCGAGCAGAGAATAGTCTGAGGCATACGCGAGCGCGGTTTGATTGAGCGCGACGTCGTCGCCGAGATCGCCGCGCACGCGGAACCAGACCAGGTGCTCGGGCGACTTCTTTTCCGGGTGCAGATGATTGATGGCGTCGACTTGGCGCATCTCAATCGGGCGATCGCGCGTCCAGGCCTTTAGCTCTTTCGGATTGTCCTTGAAGATTTCGCGCCAGCGATCGTTGTCGTCCGGCAGCGTTTCCGGGCGCGGCGCCGGCGGCATCGTGCTCTGGTGATCGAAGCCGTCTTCCGGTGTTTGGAAGGAGCACGCCATGTTGAAGATCTGCTCGCCCTTTTGGATGGCGATGACGCGCCGCGTGGCGAAGCTCTTGCCGTCGCGCGAGCGCTCGATCTGGTAGAGCACGGGCTGCGCCGGATCGCCGGGGCGAATGAAATAGCTCTGCAGCGAATGGCAGATTTTGCCGTCGACGGTTTTGTACGCCGCCGTCAGCGCTTGCGCGACGACCTGGCCGCCGAAGATGCGGAAACGCTCTTCCTTCGGGCTGTGGCCGCGGAACAGATTCACTTCGATCGGTTCGAGCGCGAGGATGCTCGTGAGTTCGTCCATCACGGACATGGCGTTTTTCTCGGTGCCTGGGAGGATAAGGCCTCGATATGTCCGCCAAGCGAGCGGCGCACAAGGGCGGCTTCAGCGCTCCACCCTTGCGATAGCGGCGAGCGCGGCGGCGCCGTGCTTTGCCTGTGAGCCGCCAAAGCGAACGGCCGAAGTCGTGCCGCTAGGGAATGAGATTGCCGGCGTCGTCGCACCAGGGCTCGCGGCGGCCGCGCCAGGGGCGGGCGAGGCCCTGTTCGATCATCAGTTCGCCCAGGTCCCGCCCGTCGATTTCGATGAAGGCGATGATGCGCTGATAGCGATCGGTGCGGCCGGTGCGGCGGACGTCGAGCTGATTTGCGCTTGTGATCAAAGTGCGCGCCTGCTGCGTGGCGCGGTCGCCGAGCGTCCTTTCGGCGACGCAGCCTGCGCGGCCGCCAGTCTCCGGCGTGTCGATGTTCTCAAGCCGGTAGCGGTCGCCGGTGGTGAGGTCTTCGAAGGTGTCGCCGTCGATGACGCGCCAATTGACCTGTTGCGAGCGCGGGGAGGCGGGGGCGGCCTCGTTAGGCTCAGCGCGGGCAAAAGGGGCGGGGTCGAGCGCCGCCAGGGCGCCGGCGCTAACCAGCAACGCCGCGAGAAAAGCTTTCGCCCGAAAGTTTAGTTTGAACATGCGCCACCGTCGGGCGGCGGGGTTAGCGAGCGGTAAAGGCCGCGCCCTGCAATCAGAGGTAAGGGGCGGCCGCTTGTGCTGCAACCGAAAGTAGAGCGAAGCGCTGAGTACAGTCAGATTAAGAGGTTCCGAACCAACCTCGTGCTGCTCTTGGCCTATGAGCACGGAATATTTCCCCCTTAGCCCGGCAGAGCTGACGACGGCGGGGCGAGCCCTGTTCGGGGTTGGTTGGCGATCGGACTTGGCCGCCGCCTTGGGCGTCGACGAGCGTGACGTCGCTATGGCCGAGATCGGGACCTACGCGCCGCCGGCTGAATGGCGCGCCAAGCTCATCGCGCTTGCGCAGGAGACAGCACACCGCGCCCTGCAGACCGCCGGCAATTTGTTGTGGCGCGACGATGAATGCGCCGTCGCCGGCTTCAGCACCGGGCCGACGCTGCCGCGATTCATTTGAGCCTTTAGGCGCTTTGAGCGGCGCGCTCGTCAGCGCCATTGAAGCGCTTTTCCAGCACCGCCATCGTGTCGGCGACTTGCTCTAGTGCGCGCACGCTGCGCTGTTCAACGCCAAGAATACGCTCTTCGATCCGCGTACGCAGCGCCTGGAATTCCGCCGCGACATCGTAGTCCGATCCGGCCGGTTGGGCGCTTTCGAGCGCTTCGAGGCGAGCCACGTTGTCGGCGATGAAGGCGCCCAGATCCTCGCGCAGGAGGTCAAATGTGTCGCTCTGGCGCGCCTCGACCGCGACGATCCGCTGCTCCAATGCGTGAGCCGCTTCGGCCGCCGCCGAAGAGGGCGCCGGGCCGGAATACTGGTCCAGCCGCACATCCGCCACCGCGAGTTCGAGCTTGCGCAGGCGTTCCTCGGATTGCGTCATCGCGTCGGCGTGCTGGGCGCTTAAATGGCCGACCATGCGCGCAACGCCGTGGACCCGTTCTCCCGCGTCTGCGGCTTGCGCGCTAAAGGCTGTGACCCGGCTGCGCAGCTCTTCGATCACTTGCTTGAAGCTGTCGTCTTGGCGCTGGGCGTCGAGTTGCGCGGCCACGCCTGCGATTTGGCCGCGTAGGACGGCGAGGGCGTGGTCGGTTTCTCCGCCCTCGGCGCGGGCCTCGAGCCTCAAAAGCCGCTCATCGAAGCCGCGGTCGATAGCGCGGCCGGCGAGGTCGGTTTCGATCCGCTCAAGCCGCGCGGGCGTATCGCCGACGCTGGAAAGGGCGCTGTCGAGCAGCTTCAATCGTGCGAGCGCGCCGCTTTGGAAGGCGTCTTGATCTTGCATCTGGCGCTCGATGCGTTGGCGCAGCTGTTCTACGCCCGCTTCCGTGACTGCTGCGCGCTGCTCGATCTGGCGTTCGAGCAAAGCGTCCGCGCCGGCGCGGTCGGCTGCTATCTTGTCCAGCAACGCGTCCTGGTCTTGGATCTGGCGCTCCATGCGTTGCCGCAGTTGGTCTACGCCCGCGTCGGTGGCTGCGGCGCGCTGTTCGATCTGGCGTTCGAGCAAAGCGTCTCCGCCCGCGCGGTCGGCTGCCATCTTGTCCAAAGCGGCGAGCGTGCACGCCTCTACCCGCTCGATGTCCGCCTTTAGGGCGCGGTCGTTGTCGGCGCCGTCCAGTTCCTGTTGGGCGAGGCGGGAGGTAAGTGCGGCGACCTCTTGGCGCCGGTCCGCCTGCGCTTTGGCAATGGTTTCAAGCGTCTCGCGCTGGCTGCGGGCGATGCTTTGGTCGAGCAGATCGCGAAGCGCGGCGATGTCGGCGCCGTTGGCGCTGGTGGTGACGTCGACCTGCTTCAGGCGCGCTAAGCCTCCGGCCTGGCGCTCGCGCAGCTCGGCGATTTCGCTTGAGAGGTCGGCGTGGACGCTGTCGAGCGCGGTTCGATTGTCGCGGGTGGCGCGGGCGAATTCGGCGGCAAGCGCCGTGCCGGCCTGGCGGAGGCTTTCAGCGGTTTCTTCGATCGCCGTCTGCCCGGCGTCCTCGACGTCGGCGATCTGCGTGCGCAATTGCTCCAAGCCGCGGAGCGACAGGCGCTCGGTCTCGTTGACGCGCTCTCCAAGCGCGTTCAGCCGCTCGGCTGCTTCAGCAAAGGCGGTGTGCATGCGCTGGCGGGTCTCGGCCACGCCCTCGGCCACGCGATCCTCAATGGCGATGCGCACGCCGCGCAACTCGGTGATGAGGTGGGCGACAGCCGTATCGGCTTGCTGCGCGGCAATCTCAGCTGCGGCGCGCACATCTTCAAGGCCGGCGCCGAGGCGTGCGGTGGTTTCGCTGGTGAAAGCGCTGAAATCGTCGGCGACCGCGTATTTCAGCGCCTCGTGCGCCACCGCGACCTGAACAATTGCAGTTTGGGCGGCGCGCGCTGCGCCTTCAACGTCTTCAATGCGCAATTCGACTGCAGTGAAATGCTGGGCAGTTTCCGCGCGCAAGCCCTCGTACTCGTCGTTTAGCTCGCCGTGATGGTCCTCGGCGTCGGAGATGCGCTTGCGCATGGCGCCAAGATTGCCGCCGATATCGGCCAGCGCCTGCTGCAGGGCGTCCGCGGTGTCGGTGGCCAAGGCCTCGGCTTCATCAACGCGCGCCGCGAGCCCATAGACTGAGCTGTCCAGCCCGTGCACGGCGCCGTCGAGGCCGCTGACAGAGAGGCTAAGGCGCCGCTCAAGCGATTCGATCCGGTGCCGAAAGACAAAGTTTTCCGGCAACGAGCCCAGGGACTGCTCAGACTGTGCCGGTTCTTGTGGTTGCGGCGCAAACATTTGCTCAAGCAGCGCGCCTTGCAGCACGACATCTGTTATGTAGTCGGCCAGGCTTGCGCCGCGACGTTCCGCTTCCGCGACCACTCTAGCGCGGGTCGCGGGGTCGATGCCCTTCAGCACCCAGGATTGCTCACTCATCACAGCCTCGCCGCAGCATCTAACTGAGATGCCTGATCGTGCTTAAGGCCACGTAAAATAGCGGCTTTTGCCTTTCGTTAAGAGACTCTGACAAACCGCGAGTGAGAGTCTGAGGTCTTGGCAAGTGCCGGCGCGCGCGCAGCGCACATGTTTTTTCTCGTTTTCGCGAGCGGGAAAGGAGCAAATCATGGCAACCTGCGCGTTGCTCACTTGGGCGGATCGGCAGCCACGTCGAAGGCCACCTTATGGCCGCCAGATTCGCATGTCTGTTTGTTAAGCGTCGTCCCGCTGGACCTCTTATGTAGAGTCTAGGGCGGGGCGCGACGGAGGCACGATGTCTGAAGATATATTTCGCAGTTACGCCCGCTCGTTCGAGCAGCGTCGTGAAGCGGAAATGTCGCTGCAGGACTTCTTGAAGCTCTGCCGTGACGACCCGATGGCCTACGCAAGCGCGCATGAGCGCCTGCTGGCGGCGATTGGCGAGCCGAGGATGGTCGACACATCGAAGGATGCGCGGCTTGGGCGCGTGTTCATGAACCGGACGGTGCGGTTCTATCCAGCGTTCGCGGAATTCTACGGCATGGAAGAGACGATCGAGCGGATCGTCGCCTTCTTCCGCCACGCCGCGCAGGGTTTGGAAGAGCGCAAGCAGATCATTTATCTGCTCGGCCCCGTGGGCGGCGGTAAGTCGTCGCTGGCGGAGCGCCTCAAGGCGCTGATGGAAGATCAGCCGATCTACGTGCTGAAGGCCGGCGATGCCATGAGCCCGGTGTTCGAGCACCCGCTCGGCTTGTTCGATCCGGAAGTGTGGGGCCAGCGGCTCGAAGAAGAATACGGCATCCCGCAGCGCCGCCTGAGCGGACTGATGAGTCCTTGGTGCGTGAAGCGGCTGGACGAGTTCGGCGGCGACATCACCCGCTTCCGGGTGGCGAAGGTCATGCCGTCGCGCCTTCGCCAGATTGGCGTCGGTAAGGTCGAGCCAGGCGACGATAACAACCAGGATGTCTCCTCGTTGGTCGGCAAGGTCGATATCCGCAAACTTGAAATGCACGCGCAGAACGATCCGGACGCGTATTCCTATTCGGGCGGCCTCAACCGCGCCAACCAGGGCATTCTCGAATTCGTCGAGATGTTCAAAGCGCCGATCAAAATGCTGCATCCGTTGCTGACGGCCACGCAGGAAGGCAATTACGTCGGCACCGAAAACATCGGCGCGATCCCGTTCCAAGGGATCATCATGGCGCACTCCAACGAGTCCGAGTGGCAGGCGTTCAAGAACAACAAGAACAACGAGGCTTTCATCGACCGCATCTACGTGATCAAGGTGCCGTACTGCCTGCGCGTCGACGAAGAGAAGAAAATCTACGAAAAGCTGATCCGCACCTCGGAGCTCGCAGAAGCGCCGTGCGCGCCGGCCACGCTCGAAATGCTGGCGCGGTTTTCGGTGCTGTCGCGCCTGAAGGAGCACGAGAACTCGAACGCCTTCGCCAAAATGCGCGTCTATAATGGCGAGAGCCTGAAGGAAGTCGATCCCAAGGCGCGCTCGCTGCAGGAGTATAAGGACGCCGCCGGCGTCGATGAGGGCATGGACGGCATCTCGACGCGCTTTGCGTTCAAGGTGCTGGCCGCCACCTTCAACCATGACACGATCGAAGTCGCCGCCGATCCCGTGCATTTGATGTACGTGCTCGAACAGAACGTCCGCCGCGAGCAATACCCGCAAGAGCAGGAAGCCAGGCTCCTGGAGTTCGTGAAGGCCGAGCTGGCGCCGCGCTACGCGGAATTCATCGGCAACGAAATCCAGAAGGCGTATCTGGAATCCTATCACGATTACGGCCAGAACCTGTTCGACCGCTATGTCGATTACGCCGACGCCTGGATCGAGGACATCGACTTCAAGGATTCCGATACCGGCCAATTGCTCAATCGCGAGCTGCTGAACCAGGAACTCTCGAAGATCGAAAAGCCCGCCGGCATCGCCAATCCGAAAGATTTCCGCAACGAGGTGGTGAAGTTCACGCTGCGCGCGCGGGCGGGCCATGGCGGCAAGAATCCGTCTTGGACCTCGTACGAGAAAATCCGCGAAGTGATTGAGCGGCGCATGTTCAGCCAGGTTGAGGATTTGCTGCCGGTGATCTCGTTTGGGTCCAAGAAAGATAGCGACAGCGAAAAGAAGCACGAGGAATTCGTGATGCGCATGTCCGAGCGCGGCTACACCGAGCGGCAGGTCCGCCGGCTGGTCGAGTGGTACATGCGTGTGAAGCAAGCGGGGTAGGCGGCCTAATGCACATTATCGACCGCCGGCTGAACCCTGGCGGCAAGAGCTTCGCCAACCGCCAGCGCTTCTTGCGCCGCGCACGCGCACAGGTGCGCAAGGCGGTGCGCGAAGCTTCCAGTTCGCGCTCGATCAAGGACGCGGGCAAGGGCGGCGAAGTCTCGATCCCGACCGGCGGCGTGCATGAGCCGCACCTGCGCCGTTCGCGCGAAGGCGGCGTCCGCGACTATGTGCTGCCGGGCAACAAGGAATATATCGAAGGCGATTCCATCGCGCGGCCTCAACAAGGCGGCGGACAGGGATCGAAAGCCAGCGATAGCGGCGATGGCGAGGACGAGTTTCGCTTCGCGCTCACGGACGAAGAATATCTCGACCTTTATCTGGAAGATCTGGAATTGCCGGACTTGGCCAAGCGCCAGATCGCCGGCGCGAAATCTGTGCAGTGGCGCCAAGCCGGCTATTCGGTCTCCGGCCCGCCGTCGCGGATTTCTGTGGCGCGGACGCTGCGCCATTCGATGTCGCGGCGCATCGCGCTGAAGCGGCCGAAGGCGGACGAGATTATCGCGCTGCGCGAAGAGATCGAGAAACTGGAGCGCGAAGGCGGCCAGTTCGATGCGCTGCAAGCCCTGCGCGCCGATCTCGAGCAGCGCCTCGCCCGCAGCAAGCGCATTCCGTACATCGATCCCGTCGATGTACGCTACCGTCGCCTTGAATCCAATCCTAAGCCGATCGCCAGGGCGGTGATGTTCTGCCTGATGGATGTCTCCGGCTCGATGAACGAGCACATGAAGGACCTAGCGAAGCGCTTCTATTCGCTGCTCTACTTGTTCCTTAATCGCCGCTACGAGCACGTCGATGTCGTTTTCATCCGCCACACGCACGAAGCGTCCGAGGTGGATGAGCAAACGTTTTTCTACTCGCGCGAAACGGGCGGCACCGTCGTATCGACGGCGCTGTTCAAGATGGCTGAGATCGTGCGCGACCGGTACCCGATCGATCAATGGAATATCTACGCGGCGCAAGCGAGCGATGGCGACAACACGTCGAGTGACAATGCCGTTGTGCTGGCGCAGCTGAAGGACGCGATTCTGCCGCTTTGCCAGTACTACGCTTATGTTGAAGTCGGCATGGATGATGAGGACGAGCATCCGGGCGCCGGCGAGCCCAGCACCAATCTCTGGCGCGCCTATCGCCGTGTGGCCGTCGATGCGCCATTCGCCATGCGCAAGGTGCGCCACCGCCGCGATATTTATCCCGTGTTCCGGGAATTGTTTGCGCGCCGGCCCGAAGGCGTCGCCGCGGAGGGCGCGTGATGACGACGTTGGCCGGCTCGAAGCTGCTCTATCAAGGCGCGGATTGGGACTTCGACCTGATCAAGCGCGTGCACGATGCCTGCGGCGAGATCGGCATCAAAGAGATGGGGCTCGATCCCTACCCGAACCAGATCGAAGTCATCACCGTCGAACAGATGCTCGATGCTTACGCGTCCACAGGGATGCCGCTGTTCTACCGGCACTGGAGCTTCGGCAAGGAATTCGCCCGCAACGAAGCGCTCTACCGCAAAGGCTATCAGGGCCTGGCGTATGAAATCGTCATCAATTCGAACCCGTGCCTCGTCTATATCATGGAGGAAAACTCCGCGACGATGCAGACGCTCGTAATCGCGCACGCGGGCTACGGCCACAGCCACTTCTTCAAGAACAATTACGTCTTCAAGCAATGGACCGACGCCGACGGCATCCTCGACTATCTGGAGTTCGCGCGAAACTTCATTTCCAAGTGCGAGGATCGGTACGGCCAGGAGGAAGTCGAGCGCATGCTGGACGCGGCGCACGCGCTGCAGAGTCACGGCGTGCATCGCTTTCCGCGCAAGCGCATGGCCGATCTCCGTTCCGAGCAACGGCGCGAAGAAGAACGCCGCCTGCACGGCGAGCAATTGTTCAACGACCTTTGGCGCACGGTTCCGGTCGGCAAGCGCAAGCGCAGCAAGGATGATGACGCGCGCCGCAAGGCGCTGCTCGGCCTGCCGGAAGAGAATTTGCTCTATTTTTTGGAGAAGACAGCGCCGCGCCTGGCGCCGTGGCAGCGCGAGATTTTGCGCGTGGTGCGGCTGATCAATCAGTATTTCTATCCGCAGCGGCAAACCAAAGTCATGAACGAAGGCTGCGCCACTTACGTGCATCACCGCATCATGAACCGCCTGCATGAGAAGGGGCAGATCGACGACGGCTCGTTTCTCGAGTTCATCCACTCGCACACCGGCGTCGTGCTGCAGCCCCACTTCGACGATCGCCGCTATGGCGGCATCAATCCCTATGCGCTCGGGTTCGCCATGTGCTGCGACATCGAGCGCGTCTGCACCAACCCGACCGACGAGGATCGCGAATGGATGCCGGACATCGCCGGCTGCGGCGACGCCTACGGCGCGCTGCGTGACATCTGGGCCAATTACCGCGACGAAAGCTTCGTCTCGCAATATCTTTCGCCGCGCTGCATTCGCGATTTCGGCCTCTTCCGCGTCGTCGACGACGAAGAGCAAGACGAGATGAACGTTGCCGCCATCCACGACGAGCGCGGCTATCGCAAAATTCGCCGCGCGCTGTCCAAGCATTACGACATCGCCTACCGCGATCCGGACATCCAGATCGTCGATGTCGATCTCGCCGGCGATCGCAAGCTCATCCTGCAGCACCGCGTGCAGGACGGCATCACGCTGGAGGAAAGCGACACCGACAAAGTGCTCCAACACGTCGCCGATCTCTGGGGCTACGACGTAAAGCTGCTGGAGCAGGACGACAGCGGCACAGTCCGCGGAGAACACATCGCGTCACCGCGGCGGCCATTTATGTAGCCGTGGCCGCGTGCATTTTCGCTGACGTGAGTTCGCGGACGCGCTAAGCAGCAGTGCGGAAGGCCGGGCCCAGATGCAGCGCAAACTGACCGTAATCCTGTCGGCGGATGTTGTTGGCTATAGCGTTCTGATGGAGCGCGATGAGGCCGGGACGCTGTCGCGTCTTAAGGAAAACCGCAAATCACTGTTTGACCCGCGCGTGGCCGCCCAAAGCGGGCGCACGTTCAAGGTCATGGGCGACGGCGTGCTAGTTGAGTTTCCGAGTGCCGGGGCCGCGGTGAGTTGCGCGATCGAAATTCAAGCGGCGATGGAGGCTGCCGAAGCCCATCGCCCGGATTCCGAGCGGTTGCGCTATCGCATCGGCATCAATCTGGGCGACGTCATCGTCGAGGGCGATGACATCTACGGCGAGGGCGTCAACGTCGCGGCGCGCCTGCAGGCTTTGGCGCCGGTCGGCGGCATAGCGGTTGCGCGTAACGTCAAGGATCAGGTGGCGGGCAAGATCGCCGCCGAGTTCGAGGATCGAGGCTCGCACGCGGTAAAGGAAGGCGAGAGTCCGGTTCATGTTTTCGCTGTTCGACCGCAAGCATCGGTCGCCGCGACCGCGGAGAAGCGGCCAGCGGTTTCGATCTGCGTGCTCCCCTTCGCGAACATGAGCGGTGATCAGGAGCAGGAGTATTTTTCCGACGGCATCACCGAAGACATCATCACCGACCTTTCAAAGGTCTCGGCGCTGTGGGTGGCCGCACGCAATACATCGTTCACGTTTAAGGGCAAGCCCGTCGACGTGCCGCAGGCCGCGCGAAGCCTAAAGGTTACGCATGTGCTGGAAGGCAGCGTCCGAAAGGCTGGCGGCCGTGTCCGCATCACGGCGCAGCTGATCGATGCGTCGGGCGGACACGTCTGGGCCGAACGCTGGGATCGCGACCTCAACGACATTTTCGCGCTCCAGGATGAAATTTCCGAAGCTGTCGTCAAAGCGCTGAGATTAAAGCTCCTGCCCGAAGAGAAGAAGAGGATCGAACGCCGCGACACGTCGAATCCCGAGGCCTACGAACTCTTCCTATTGGCGCGGCAGTTCGAACGCACCGGCAGCGAGCGGATGAAGCCGCTTATCGTGCGGATTTGCCAGAAGGTGGTCGCGCTGGATCCGGCTTTCGCGCGCGGCTGGGCCGTCATGGCTATGGCGATCGCTGAGATGAGTCAGCGCGGCGTTGCCGGCTATAGCATCGAGGACGCGCGCCAAGCTGCGCAGCGGGCGATCGAAGTCGATCCGCTGCTCGCGGAAGGCCATGCCGCCATGGCCGAGGTAATGGGCCGCGGCCCGGGCATGGAGCTGGAAGCGGGCAAGCCCTTTATCGAAACGGCGCTCACCCTCGATCCGAACTGCTACGACGCGCACCTCTTCGCGGGTTATCTCACCCTGGGCCTGAAGCAGCACGCCGAGGCCATTCGCCATTTCGAAACCGCGTGCGACCTCGATCCGGACGCCTATCGGCCCGCCGGCATGGTGGTGCAGGTGTACGAAGCGATCGGCGACGACGAGCGCGTGCAGTGGGCGGCGCGGCGATGCCTGGAGCGTTGCGAGAAGTTGCTGCGTTTCGAGCCGGATCATAGCGGCGCGCTCGGGTTTCTCGTCAGCTCCCTCGCGGACCTCGGTGAAGTGGAGCGGGCGCGCGAGTGGGCCAAGCGCGTGGCGCTGTTCGATCCCGACAACATGCGTCTGCGCTACAACACGGCTTGCGGCATGTCGAAGCTCGGAGATGTGGACGCCGCCATGGACTTGCTTGAGCCGCTCGTTGGAAAGATAAGTCCCGGCTGGGCGCATTGGATCGACATCGACAACAGCCTCGATCCCATCCGCGATCATCCGCGCTTCAAGGCCTTCCGCGCCAAGCTCGCGGAGGCGACCTAGTCACACCCCCAACCGCGCCAGCCCCTCTGCGATCGCTTCATCCACCTGCACATCGCGCGGTGACAGCGGGCGCGTTAGCCGTAGCGTCTCCATGCTGCGCGCACGCGAGAGCGCGACGTAGGCTTGGCCTGGGGCGAATGCGCCGCGGCCGAGATCGATCTCGACGCTATCCAGCGTCATGCCTTGCGCTTTGTGGATGGTCAGCGCCCAGGCCGGGGCGAGGGGAAATTGCACGTATTTGAATTCCTCTTTCACCTCCATGCGGTTTTCCTTGGCGTTCCAAGTCCAGCGCGCCTGCGGCCAGGTTGCACGCTCGACATCCACTTCATCGCCCGCATCGAGCAGCACCACGATCACTTCGTCATCGAGCGACTTCACCGTGCCGAGCGAGCCGTTCACCCAGCGCCCTTCGGGATCGTTCTGCGTAAAGATCACGCGCGCATCACGCTTGAGCGTGAGCTCCATTGGCGCCGGGAAGCGATCGCCTTGCGCGCGCGGCGCTTCGCCTTGGAACGCGCCGGTGTACCGCGCCGCCGCGCCTTCGAGACTTGCGAGCCCTCGAACGTTGTAATTGTCCGCCACCGCATTGGTGGCGCACAGCAACACCGGCCGCTTCGGCAGCGAGCGGTCGAGACACACTGTGTTCAGGATCGTCACCGCTTCTTCGACGCCGCGCCGCTCTCGGATCGAGGATAGAATGGCGATAAAATCTTGATTGGTTTGGCGGTGCACTTCTGTGAGCTGCACCGCGGCAAGCGGCGCATCGCGTAGGCAATGCGCGGAGAACGCGTAGGGGCTCGAATAGCCCGCATCTTCCAGCAGCTGGCCTTCCTCACCGCGCACCACCGGGGGCAATTGATAAAAATCGCCCACCAACAGCATCTGCACGCCGCCAAAGGGCCGCGAGCTTTTGCGCGCCACTTGTAAGTGATGGTTCATCGCGTCGAGCACGTCGGCGCGCAGCATCGAGACTTCGTCGATGATCAGCCGGTTGATCGCACGCGCCGTGCGGGTGAAAAAATAGTGCGGCTTTTCCGCATTGCCGATCAACGGGCGCGGCGGAAAGCCGAAGAACGAGTGCACCGTCTGGCCGCCAATGTTCATCGCGGCGAGCCCTGTCGGCGCCAGCAACGCCTGTGGGTAAGTCGGATCGCGCTCCACCAGCGAGCGGATGAAATGGCTCTTTCCCGTACCAGCTCTGCCGATCAGCAGCACCACCGGCGTGCGGTCGGCGAGCGCCTGGTGCGCTTCAGCGACGGCGGGATCGGTCAGGGGCGCGAGAATCGACATGCGCCAACATATAGAGGCTTCGCCCCGCGCGCGAAGCGGCGGTCACATCGCGTCGAGCGCTTGGGCGAGGTCGGCAATCAAATCGTCCGGGTCTTCGATACCGATCGAGATGCGGATCAGGTTTGGCCGGATCGCATAGCGCGCCAGCTCTTCGGCCGGCATGCCGGAATGCGTCATCGCCGCGGGGTGCGAGGCGAGCGTCTCGGTGCCGCCGAGGCTGACGGCGAGCTTGATGATCTGCAGATTGTCCAGAACCCGGAACGCCTCTGTTTCGCCGCCCTTCACTTCGAACGAGAAGGTCGAGCCCGCGCTCTTGTTTTGCCGCTCATGGATGGCGCGGTCGGAATGATCGGCGGGCAGGAAGTCGAGATACCAGACGCTCGCCACCTTCGGGTGATCGCGCAGAAATTCCGCCACCTTGCGCGCGCCGGCCGCGCCCGCCTCCATGCGAATCTTCAGCGTCTCGAGCGAGCGCATCAGCAGCCAGGCCGTGTGCGTGTCGGCCATGGTGCCGAGCGTCGAGCGCATGCGTCGCACCGGCGCCAGCATCGCTTTGGAGCCCGACGCGCTGCCGGCGATCAAATCGGAATGGCCGCCTACGTACTTGGTCAGCGACATCAGCACGATGTCGGCGCCTTGCTGGTGCGGCGTCGAGTAAACCGGCCCGAGCAATGTGTTGTCGACGATGACGGGCGGGCGTTTGCCATCGACCGCGAGCGCTTTTGAAAGATCGCGCGCCGCCGCGATATCGACGAGGGCATTGGTCGGGTTTGCGGGCGTTTCAATGAAAATCGCGCCGATTCGGCCGCTTTCCTTCGCTTTGAGCGCCGCGCGGCGCATGTCTTCAGCGCCAAGCTCAGCTTCGAACGCGACGGGTGTGACGCCGAACTCCGGCAGGATCGAATGGATTAGAGTTTCCGTGCCGCCATAGATCGGACGGCTCTGCAGAATAACTTCGCCCGGGCGCAGATACGCGAGCAGCGCCGTTGAGATCGCCGCCATGCCGGAGGCGAACACAAGCGATGTCTCCGCCTCGTCCCATAGCGCCAGGCGATCCTCGACCACTTCGAGGTTTGGGTTGTTGAAGCGCGAATAGATAAGGCCCGGCTCTTCATCGGGGCCGAGCTTGCGGCGGCCTTGGATGGTCGCGAAAAAATCCTTGCCGTCTTGCGCCGATTTGAACACGAACGTCGACGTTTGAAATTGCGGCGGCTTCAGCGAGCCTTCGGAGAGCATCGGATCGTAGCCATAGCCCATCATCAAAGTTTCGGGCTTCAGCGGCCGATTGCCGAGCGTGCGTTTGCGCCACTTCTTCTCAGCCACGCTTCAGCTCCGTCGCGATTGCTAGTGCGACGTTCTGTGCCTGTTGAGCTGGAAATTCAATGCCGCCAAGTCAGATCGACCAAGCGGCGCTCCTGCCGGAGGGCGCGGGAATTTGTTCGCCCAGCAGCAGCGAAGCGCTTTGCGCATGCTCAACGGGGAGGCTGACGCACAGCAGCGCACCGTAGGGTGCGGCGCCGCACGAACGCAGCGAAGAGGGAGCGCCCGCGTCCTGCAGCGCCGTGAAGGTTGACCAAGCGATCTGCGCACGCGGCGGGGCGACAATAGCAGGCGCAGTTGTTGGCTCTCCCGGCAGAAACCCGAAATCCTCGGCGCCGACCATTTGCGGCACGTGCCCGGTGATCCGCAGCTGCATGTCGAGCTCGTAGCTTGCTCCAGACGCTTCAACGACCTTTAGCCGCACGCTGTGAACGGCGCCGCGCTCGCGTCCGAGCAGCGCGTCGTCCTTCAACGAGACGACGCCGAATTCCCGGTCGACGATGAAACGGCCGCCAGCGTCATCGAGCAGGTGGAAGCCCGATGAAGCGAAATCCGGCGCCGCGGCGCTAACCGCGGCCAGCGCAAGCGCGTGATCGAAAGCGGCGCTTGGCCGGGCGCCGATTTCGATCGAGTCGAAGCTTTGCGCGAAGGGGTCGAGCGGCTGGTTCATCCAGCCACTCTGCCCGCTCATAGCTAATACCGCGTGAAAGCGATGTTTTCGCCTTGTTTACGCTTGCTCGCCCCAGCCGATGGCGGCTTTGACTTCGAGGAATTCCTCCAAGCCGAATGAGCCGCCCTCGCGCCCGAGTCCCGATTGCTTGTAGCCGCCGAACGGCGTGCCCATGCCGCCGAAAGCGCCGTTAATATGCACGTTGCCGGCGCGGAGCCTGCGGGCAACCTTGCGCGCCTTCTCTTCCGGGCCTTGCACGTACGCGGCGAGACCATAGGGCGTGTCGTTGGCGATTCTGATGGCCTCTTCCTCGTTTTCGTACGGAATCACCACCAGCACCGGGCCGAAGATTTCTTCGCGCGCGATGGTCATGTTGTTGTTCACGTCGGCAAACACGGTGGGCTTTACGTAATAGCCGCGGTTGAAGCCGTCCGGGCGGCCAACGCCGCCGGCGGCGACACGCGCGCCTTCGTCGATGCCCTTCTGGATCAGGCCCTGCACTTTTTGGAATTGGTTGGCGTTTGCGAGCGGGCCGATGGCGCCTTTTTCGGCGGAATCGGGCGCCTGCACCTTAATCGCCTGCGCTGTCGCGGCGGCGATCTGCACCACTTCCTCATACTTCGACTTCGGCGCCAGCATGCGCGAGGGGGCGTTGCAGCTTTGGCCGGTATTGTTGGCCATGTGCATCATGCCGCGCGCGACGGCCTTTTGCAGATCGGCGTCTTCGAGGATGATGTTCGGGCTCTTGCCGCCCAGTTCGAGCGCCACTTTCTTGATGCCTTTCGCCGCGTTTTCCATCACCGACGTCCCCGCGCGGGTCGAGCCGGTGAAGCTCAACATATCTACGTCCGGGTGCGCGGAGAGGACGGCGCCGACACCAGGGCCATCGCCGTTGACGAGATTAAACACGCCCGCCGGCACGCCAGCTTCATCGAGAATTTCGGCGAACAGCACCGCGTTGAGCGGCGCCAGTTCGGAGGGCTTCAGCACCATGGTGCAGCCCGCCGCCAGCGCCGGCCCGACTTTCGCCGCGACCTGGTTCATCGGCCAATTCCACGGCGTGATCATGCCGACGACGCCGACCGGTTCGCGCAGAATGCGGTGCGTGCCATTGTATTGATGCTCGAAGTCGAACTCGTCGAGCTGCTTGCGCGCGTCCATCAAATAGCCGAGCCCAGCCGGCGCCTGGCTCGATTGCGCCAGCGCCAGCGGCGCGCCCATTTCCATCGAAATGGTCTCAGCCATCTCGCCCATGCGACGCTGATAAATTGCAATGATTTTGTCCAGAACCGCCTTGCGCTCATCGACGCTGGTTTGCGACCACGTCTCGAACGCCGTCTTCGCCGCGGCGACCGCCTTGTTTACGTCCTCGGCCGAACCCAGCGAGATGCGTCCGCATGGTTCCTCATTGGCCGGGTTGATCACGTCGTGGGTGCGCGGCTTGGCCGGCGCAACCCATTTGCCGTCGATGTAGAAATTCAGCTTCTCGCGCATGGCCAGGCTCCAGGTGTCAGGTTCCGGGTATCAGGTGTCAGAAGGGACTATCAGATATAGGAACGCGCGGCGAGTTCGCGCCACGGCACGGGAGCTGACACCTGACATCTGACACCCGACACCTGCGGACCTACGGCCGCATCAAAGCGCGCACGCTGAAGCCGCGCCAAGCGGGGCTGGTCGAGACGCTGCTGCCGCACCTGGCCGTCTCGGAGGAGGGGGCGATCGATGTCGAGGCGCTGTTCTTTTCTTCCCCCGCCCCCTCGCGGGGCGGGGGGCAGGGGGGTGGGGGGCGTGAAGCTGCCGCCGACTTCGGCATGTCGGATCGCCCCCCCTCCGTCGCCTACGGCGACACCTCCCCCGCAAGGGGGGAGGAGCAGGATCGCGTCCTCCTCACCCTCGAAATCGGCTTCGGCGGCGGGGAGCACTTGGTCGCCCAGGCAGCCGCGCATCCCGAGCAGCGTTTCATCGGCGTTGAGCCGTTCCTCAACGGCGTCGCCTCATGCCTGCGCCACATCGAGGAGAGCGGCGCGCAGAACATCCGGCTGCACCAAGGCGACGCGCGTGACGTGATCGCGCGGTTGCCAGACGCCGCGCTCGACCGCGTCTACATCCTCTTCCCCGATCCATGGCCGAAAACGCGCCATCACAAGCGCCGCCTGATCCAGCGGGACTTCCTTGGCGAACTCGCGCGCGTGATGAAGCCTGGCGCCGAAGTGCGCTTCGCCACCGACTGGGCCAATTACGCCGCGTGGACGCTTGAGCATTTCACCCGCGATGCGCGGTTCCACTGGCTCGCCGAACAGGCGAGCGATTGGCGCGCCGCGTGGCCCGGACATGTCGCCACGCGGTACGAGCAAAAGCAGCTAGGCGACTGCGCGCCAGTGTGGCTGCGGTTTGAAAGATCGGCTTAAACACCGATCCGCAGAACGCAGCGAAGGAATTGGCATGCCCACACGTCGTCGCTTGGTTGCGCTGCTTTGCGCAGCAGCGGCTGGTTGTTCGACTGCATCGAGCCTTGAAAGCCGTCCGCTGCAATCTGGCGTATCTCGTACGTTCCCGGCGAGTTTCGAACGCATCAGCGCCGCGGTGGATGCCGCGATCGAGACGCTGCCCGTCAACATCATCGCCCCCGCCAATGTCGGCCAAAACCGTGTCGCGCGGTTCGATCGGCCGGTGACGCCTACCGGCTGGGGCGAAAGCGGACGCGTCGTGATCGCGCGGGTCGATGCGCACACGACGCGCGTCACCGTCGCTGTCGATCCCCGCGATCCGGCCCAGCCCAGCGCGCGCACGGAACGCGGCTACGCCGACCGGATTTTTCTGGAAGTGCAGGCCGCACTATCGGCCGACCGCCGGCCGCCAGAAGGCGCAGCGCGCCGGTCGTAAACTCAAGGGTGGGACCGGCAGTTTGTGCGCGGAGCCTAAGGCAAAACTTGGAGCCCAAGATGCGCGGTCATCGGCTCGAAATCGCGGTCCTGATGCAGCAAGCGATAGCCGCGTGCGATGCAAAATGTTGCGATGATAAGATCCGTCATCTTGCGTGGCGTCACCCCCAACGCACGCAGACGCCTATAGCGCCGCGCCGCTTCCACGGCGAGCGCGTCATTCAACATTGGCTCCACATTGAAAGCGCGTAGCGTGGCTTCGATCTGCACTGCGTGCTCGTCGTCGCGCGCGCCTTGCAGGCATTCGAGCAGCACGAGATCGCCGGTGACGACCTCGTTCGGCCTTTGGAACCCGCGCAGCATCGTCACCGCAGGGCTCATCGCGTTGCGAAAGTGCGCGATCCAGACCGAGCTATCGACAACAATCATCGACCGGGCGCATCGTCGAGCCGCATTTGCTCCAAGTCGCCCTCCCAACCGATGCCGGCGGATGCGCGGATCGCCTCGCGCTGGCGATGGGTTGCCACAACCTGGCGCAGCGCTTCTTCGACAGTGGCGCGTTTGGTAGAGAGTCCCGTCGCCGTCATGGCCTCTTCGAGAAGATCGTCGTCGATTTCGATGTTCGTGCGCATGGTAACTGGTTCATGTGTATGTTTCCTCTAGATTATACACATTTATGGCGCTCGCGTAAAGCGAACGTCCGTTGCTCGCCGATTGCGGTCATTTCGCCCACGTGGAAGTGTCGCGGCATGCGCGAGTACAACTCCGGTCAAGACCAGACATTCGCGGATCGGATAGACTGCCGTTTCCCCTACAACGAGCACGGGGCAGCGCAGCGTCTGATCGAAGAGGCTCGCGGTATTTCACTGAACGCGGCGTTTTGCGTCCTCCAAGAGATTTGCTCTCCGCCCCATCCGCCCCCGGTAACGTTCGCCCGACAGCAAGAACTGCTCGGTCAGTGGATTGCCATCGTCGATCACCCGTTGGTGGAGGCTGTTCTTCCATGCGCTAATGCACTGCTAAATCGGGAGGAGCTTCCTTCGATGGTTGCCGCCCCAATTCTCACCCGCGTCGGACAGCATGACGGACAGCTTGCGGCCTTGGCACTGGTGCTATCTGCCACCGACGATACCGCGCCAGCGATCAGGGTGCTCGAACAGGAAATTCGACTTCGCTGGGAAGCAGCGGCAACGTCTGATTAGGGCCCAGATGAAGACTCTCCCAAGGTAGGGGCTTGGCTCCAGCCCCCCAACCCGCTATATCCCATCCAACATCTTCGCTGATGCCTCCGTTGGAGGCGCAGCGGCGGGCCTCGGGTCCGCCGCTTTTTTGTTACTTCAGGAGCGGCTTCTGCGCGCGACGAACCCAGTGGAAGAGCGCGTCATCGCGCTGATCGAGCCGACCGCCGCTGGTCTCGGCTACCGGATCGTGCGCGTTCGGCTCTCCGGCAATCGCCGCAAGCGCCTGCAGATCATGGGCGAGCGCGTCAGCGACGGTGAGATGGGCATCGCCGATTGCACCCGGCTGTCGCGGGCGCTGGCGCCGGTGTTCGATCTCGAGGATCCGGTGCAGGGCGAGTACGACTTGGAGATCTCCTCGCCCGGCATAGATCGTCCCTTGGTTCGCATCGAAGATTTCGAGCGTTTCATCGGCCACGAAGCCAAGTTCGAGACTGCCGCGATGGCTGACAACCGCCGCCGCTGGCGCGGCGTGATCAAGGCGGTCGAAGGCGATGAGATCGTGATCGACACCGATACAGGCGATGCGCGGCTCAAGGTTGCGGCGCTGTCGGACGCCCGCCTCGTGCTGACCGACAAACTGATCGCAGATGATTTGCGCCGCGCGAAAGCGGCCGAAGCCGCTGAAAAAGAGACGACGGACGAAGGAAAAGACACATGAGCACCGGCATTTCCGCAAACCGGATGGAAATTCTGCAGATCGCCGATGCGGTCGCACGTGAGAAGTCGATCGATAAAGAGATCGTCATCCAAGCGATGGAGCACGCGCTGCAAAAAGCCGCGCGTTCGCGCTACGGCGCCGAGCACGACATCCGCGCCACCATCGACCAAAAAACCGGCGAGATGGAGCTGAAGCGCGTGATGACGGTGGTGGACGAGTCGATGCTCGATCCAGAGACGCGCCCGTTCAACCCGTCCACCGACATCATGCTCGACATCGCGCGCAAGACCGATCCGGAAGCTGTCGTCGGCAAGATGTACGATGAAGGCCTGCCGCCGATCGAGTTTGGCCGAGTCGCCGCGCAAACCGCCAAGCAAGTTATCAATCACGAAGTGCGCGAGGCCGAGCGTGAGCGCCAGCACCTCGAGTACAAGGACCGCATCGGCGAGATCATCAACGGCGTGGTGAAGCGTGTTGAATTCTACAACGTCATCGTCGATCTGGGCCGCGCCGAGGGCGTGATCCGTAAGTCGGAGAGCATTCCGCGCGAAAATCTTCGCGTCGGCGACCGTACCCGCGCTTACGTTTACGACGTCCGCCGCGAAACCAAGGGCCCGCAAATTTTCCTGTCGCGTGCGCGGCCTGAATTCATGGCCCGCCTGTTCGCGCAGGAAGTGCCGGAAGTTTATGAAGGCGTCATCGAAATCAAAGCCGCCGCCCGCGATCCGGGCTCGCGCGCCAAGATTGCGGTGCTTTCGCACGATAGCTCGATCGATCCCGTCGGCGCCTGCGTCGGCATGCGCGGCGCCCGCGTGCAGGCGGTTGTCGGCGAATTGCAGGGCGAGAAGATCGACATCATCCCGTGGTCGGCCGATCCCGCCACCTTCATCGTCAACGCGCTGCAGCCGGCGGAAGTCTCCAAGGTCGTGCTCGATCCGGAAGATGCGCGCGTGGACGTGGTTGTCGGTGAAGCACAGCTGTCACTCGCCATCGGCCGCCGCGGCCAGAACGTGCGCTTGGCCTCGCAGCTCACCGGCTGGTCGATCGACATCATGACCGAAGCCGAAGAATCCGAGCGCCGCCAGAAGGAATTCGCCACGCGCACCGAGCTCTTCGTCAAGGCGCTCGAGGTGGACGAGATGTTCGCTCAGCTTTTGGCGTCTGAAGGGTTCGAAACCGTCGAGGAGATCGCCTACGTCGATCAAATGGAGCTGGCGTCGATCGAAGGCCTCAACGATGAGATCGCCGACGAGCTGCAAGCGCGTGCGCGCGATTATCTGGATAAGCTGGCGGCCGAACTGGAAGCCAAGCGCATCGAGCTTGGCGTCGAGGACGCGCTGAAGAGCGTGCCAGGCCTTACGGCGCTGATGTTGATTGCGCTCGGCGAGAAGGGCGTAAAGCTGCTGGACGATTTCGCCGGCCTCGTGGGCGACGACATCCGCGGCTATTTCGAAACCAAAAACGGCGAGCGCGTGCGCGAACCTGGCGTTCTCGAGAGCTTCCAGCTTACGCAGGAGCAAGCCGACGCGCTGGTGCTGAACGCGCGGGTCGCCGCCGGCTGGATCGATGCCCCGCCCGAGCCCGAGCCGGTTGAAGAACCAGAAAGAGACGCCGACGATGTCGCCAGCGTCTTCCCAGATCGAAGCTGAACGGCCGCGCCGCGAGCGGGAGCGGCGCTGCATCGTCAGCGGTGAAAGCGAAGGCGGAGCCGGCCTGATGCGCTTCGCGCTTGGGCCTGGCGGTATGGTGACGCCGGACGTGGCGGCGAAACTTCCGGGGCGTGGCGCCTGGGTGCGCGCTGACCGCAACAGCATTGCAGCGGCGGCGAAGGGTCACTTTGCGCGCGCTTTCAAACGCGAAGTGAAAGTTCCCGAGGATCTAGCCAGCCTTACTGAGCGGCTGCTCGTGCGGCGTTGCCTCGATCAACTTGGCCTTGCGCGCCGCGCGGGCGCGATCGCGATCGGCGCCACGCAAGTGGGGGCCGCTATTCGCGCCGCGCCGGCCTTTGTGCTCATCGAAGCAGAAGATGGCGCGGAGGAGGGTCGCGAAAAGCTGATGAGCCTCCATATAGGGTTTTGGAGCCGCCCGCCGCGCGCCGTTGGCTGCTTCACGTCCGAGGAATTGGGCGTGGCGCTGGGGCGGGAACGTGTGATACACGCATGCCTGCTTCAAGAGCGCTTGGCGGTGGGCTGGGCGGCGGAAATCGGCCGTCTAGCCGGCTTTCGCGCTATCGTTCCAAGCTCTTGGCCCGATTCCTGGCGCTCTGTGTCGTGGAAACTGGGCGGCGCGGAAACTGGAGACAACCAGGGCCGCGACGAGCGCACCGATATTTGACGACGACGACCGACGAACTGACGACGAATTTAGGATTGGCAACGCGACTGCATGTCTGACGGCAACGAACAAAAAGAAACTCCCTCCGGCCGCAAGCCGCTGACGCTCACCCGCACGGCGAGCGCAGGCACCGTGCGCCAAAGTTTTTCGCACGGCCGCACCAAGCAGGTCGCTGTCGAAGTGCGCGAGAAGCGCTCGATCAATCGGCCAGGCGCCGGCGGCGCAGC
>JACMMP010000119.1 GCA_014378995.1 Hyphomonadaceae bacterium | reverse complement strand
TCGGGTTGAAGCGCTGGAAGGTATTGTCGCCGTTGAGCTGCGGTGAGGTGCCGGTGTCGTCGATGATCTGCAGGCTGGCGCTATGGGGATGTAGCGGCACGCCGCGCATGTCGAGGTCGCGGACCTGGATGCGGTCGGTCACGACGCGCGACGCGTCGAGGCCGTGACCGAGCCAGGGCTGCTCAAGTATGCGTGCGCAGACATAGTCCCAAATGCCCGCGCGCGCGGCCCAGCTGAGCGGCAGAGCATCGACCAGGCGCTGATTGGCGAGGATCAAGGGCGTCGCGAACGGCGCCGCCAGCATCCAGAAGGCAAGCCCCGCCGACACGCTCATAATTGACAGGCGGGGTGCGCTGAAGGCCATCGCGAACGCGACAAGCCCAATCAGAAACGCCGCCAGATTGGCCCAAAGCCCAAACGGCAGCGCGAGCAAAGCGCTCGCCGCCAGCACGACGCGGGCAAGCCCTCCGCGATCCATGGCCACAAGGCTCGCCGCCACACCCCAGGTGATCGCCAGCACCACCGCTGCGCCCCGGTTGATGTTGCGGACGATTTCGCTGGGTGGGATTTGGGGATTGAGGCCGCGGTTGAGCGGCATGTCCCAGAGGGCCTCGATCACCATGAGGACGGTCAGTATCGCGAAGGCGGCCACCCCCAATGCCTGGGTTAGCCTCTGGTTCGACGCCGAGCCCGCCGCCGCGACGAAAACGAGGCCGAGCGGGAAAAGCACCGCGAGCTTGCCGGCCTGCGCATAGCCGGGCTGCGCCGACCAAGCGCTGGTGACGAGCACCCAAACCCAGAGCGTGAGCAGGAGAATGAGGGCGAGCGGCCTGTTTTCAACAGCTTGCCGGAGCAGCGTGGGTCCAAGCGCCAGCGCGCCTGAAAGGCATATGAATACCGGCAAAGCCATCGCCCCGCCGGCGGAGGCCGCGGGCAGCAATGCGAAAAACAAGGCAATCGCGATGGCGCTGGCGGAAATCCGCATCGTCAGCCTCCGGTGAGATAGCGCATGTCACGCCGAGGCGCTGTTGGGCAATGGCGCCCAGCGGATAACCAACATGGCGGGATCTTCACTAGAAAACCGCCTTGGGTGCTTGGCGCCGGGCGAGATTTAAGCTTTGTTACCCCTCAGACGCGTATAGGGTGTGCTGGGACAGCGCGCCAACACGCGTGGTCGGGAGCGTTTCATGTCGGAAAAAGCCGGGGGCAGCTTCGATCGCGAAGTCCGGGACACGATTGTGAAGTCGAGTCTGACCGGCGTTGCCGCGACGGTGCTTGCTGTCACCATCCTTTCGCCGGCCGGCCTTGGCGGCATGGTCGGGACCAGCCTTGCGTCCGGTGCTGGCGTGGATCCGAACGTCGCCGAAAATCCCTATGCAAATCTCCCGGCCTATCCTTCGCCGCTGACGGCTGAAGAGGTTTCGGATATTCGCGGCCTGCTCGCATCGACCGCCGCGTCGATGGAGTTCACCCGCGCCGCGACAGAAGCGCGAATTCAGCACGTTCGCCAGATTGCGATCACCGATGGCGTCGTGACGTTCGCCCCGCTTCCGACTGCGACACCTCAAATTCTCGCCGCGCCGGCCTCACCGCCGGCCGAGCTTCGCCTGACGTTGACGCAGCCCGCGCCGGCGCCCGTTGAAGTCGCGGCGGTGGAACAAGCAGCGCCAGCGCCAACTGCGCAGCTTTCGCTGGTGAGCTATGGCGGCAGTGGCGGCGGCGTCGACTATGTCGTGCCGATGCGCGATCCCCACCTCGAACTCGCCGAGCTGATGTTCGCGTACGAGTAATTCCGAGCTGTTCACGTTGAACTGGAACGAACGTCAGCGCCGTGACACGCGCGCGCGTGTGCGTTACGACTTTCCCGCGCCGCGGGAGTTTCGTATGCTGCGTTTCATTCAGACGATTGCTGGTGCGCTGATCGCGCTCGGCTTTGTCGCGGCGCCGGCGCGCGCTGAGACGTATCGTCTGAACTACGAGGTGGCGGTGCTCGGCGTCGTCGTGCTTGGTACGGCGAGCTACGAAGTGACCGCGAGCCCGACCCGCTATGCGGTGCGCGCCAATCTGCGCACATCGGGCCTGGCGCGCATGTTCGATCAGACAGAAATTACCGCTACCTCCACCGGCGCGATCACGGGCGCTACGATCAATTGGTCCCGCTATGACATCTCGCATGCGTATTCCAGCAAGTTTCGCCGCATCCAAATGACCCGCGCCGGCGCCGTCACCGCGCAAATCGCGCCCAGTTATGGCGACATGGGCACGCCCCCGGCGACTGCCGCGCAGCAAAGCGGTTCGCACGATCCGCTGACAGGCGTGTTCGCGCTTGGCCGCCAGATCGGCGCGGCGCGCGCGTGTCAGGGCGCGGTGCTGGTGTTCGATGGCCGCCAGCACTATCGGCTCTCGGTCGCGCCGATAGCGCAAGGGACGTTCAACGGCGGCGGTTATCGCGGTCCGGCGCTGAATTGCCGCTTCCGCTACGAGCCGATCGCCGGCTTCAGCACCAATGTCGATCGCAGCCGCATTCCGGTCGCCGACGCATGGTTTGCGCTACCCGCCGAGCCGGGCTTTGCCGCGCCGCTCCGGCTCACCGCGCCAACGCCGCTCGGCCAAGCGCAACTCGACCTGCGCGGTTACGAGCGCATCGGCTGATCCATGAGAGCCGCGCGCAGGGTGATGCTTTGAGCCTCTGCGCCATCATCGTCAGCTATAGAACTGGTCCCTCTCTGGCCGCGTGCATTGAGGCGCTCAAAGGCGCTGCGGGGCTGGACGAGGCGGTGCTCGTCGATAACGGCAATGGGGACGCCGAAACGGCGGCGCTCGATGCGTTCGCCGCGGACCCACGCGTGCGGCTGTTGCGGGGGCTGGGCAATATCGGGTTTGCGGCCGCGTGCAATCTCGCCGCGCGCGCGGCGGCGAGCGATGTGCTTGTGTTCGTCAATCCGGACGCGATCCTGGACGCCGGCGCGCTGCAATCGCTCGCACGCGCTCTGGAGGATGCGCCGCCGCCGGCGATTGTCGGCGGCGATCTGCGCGATCCGGGCGGCAATCCCGAGCGCGGCTCGCGGCGCGAGCGTGTGACGCTGTGGCGGGCGTTCGTGTATGCGACCGGGCTTGCGCGCCTTGAGCGCCTGTCGCCATTGTTGCGCGACTTCAACCGCCATCGCGACCCAGTGCCTGCCGCGCCGGTTCGCGTCGGCGCTGTAAGCGGCGCCTTGCTGGCCATGCGGCGCGCCGATTTTGATGCATTGGGCGGCTTTGACGAAGGCTATTTCGTGCATGTTGAGGATCTCGATCTTTGCCGGCGGGCCGAGCAAGCCGGCTGGCCGGTTTTGTTCGCGCCCGGGCCGCACGGCGTGCACGTGCGCTCCACCAGCGCCGCCGATGCAAGCTTCATCGCCCGGCATAAAGCCCGCGGCATGGCGCGCTATTTGAACAAGTTCGCACGCGGACCAATCGACCGCGCGCTCGCGGGCCTGGCGGGCGCCGTGCTGATGTTCTTCAGCCGATGACGCGGCATGCGTTCGTCGCGGGCGCAGGCGGCGCGGTCGGCGAAGCTGCGGCGCTCGCATTGCTGAGCGAAGGCTGGCGCGTCACCGCTTCGATGCGGCGCCAGCGCGAGGATATCGCGGCGCGACTCCAAAGCGCCGGCGCCGAAGTTTTGCTTCACGACTTGCCCGGCGACGGCGCTTGGGCGCAGGCGGCCGAAGCCTGCGATACGCTGGTGTTCACGCCGCATCTTGCGATCACGCTGGCGGCGCTGGGCGGCGCAGCGTTTCAGGAGAAGCGCCTGGTCGTTTTCTCCAGCAATAATGTCGCGGCCGACGCGGAGGCGCCGAGCTATCGCGCGCTTGCCGATGCCGAGGACCAGCTGCGCGATCGCTTCGCGAATATCGCCATTCTCCGCCCCACGCTCATATACGGCGATCCTCGCCTTGTGACGGTGACGCGGCTCATGCGCATGGCGCAAAAATTCCCAGCCCTGCCGCTGCCGGGTTCGGGGCGGGCGCTGGCGCAGCCGGTGTTTCATGAGGATCTTGGGCGCATCGCCGCTGGCCTCGCCGGACCTGACGCGCCAGCCGGCACCTTCGCTGTGGGCGGGCCCGACATCGTGACGATGCGTGAACTCTACGCGGCGATCGCGGCCGCAGTAGGACAATCACGTCTAATCCTGCCGCTGCCGCGATTTGCGCTTTCGCTCGCGGCCCGTGCGGGATTTTTGAGCGATGAGCAAGCGGCGCGCGCCGAGAGCGACCGCACAGTCATCGCGCAGGATGCGCTGCCTTTGCATTTAGCGCCGCGCACGCACTTGCGCGAAGGGCTGGCGCGCTTGTTCAGCGCAATGGGCGGATCACCGGGCGGCGGCTGAGCAGGATTTCGGGTGACCAAGCCAGGGCGCGCGCAATCTCGTCCGTGCGGGCGATGCGGGCGCGCTGCACATCGCGTCGCGAAGCCCGGATCGGGCCGAGGCCGGCAAAGCCCGCCATCATGCCGCGCCACGCGTGAAAGCCGCGGCCGCGGAGCGCGGCGCTGGAGCAGACGAGCGCGCTGGCGATGAGGTGGACCGGCAGCAGTGGCCAGAGCAAAGCGGGCGGCATGCATTTGACGAAGGTCCAGAGCCGATTGCGGGCGCCGTGAAAATCGCCGAACGCCGAGCGTGCGCCGGCGACGCCGCCGCCGACATGGGCGACCACCGCATCCGGCGATTGCAGCACGCGCCAACCGAGCAGACGCAGCCGGAAGCAGAGATCGACGTCTTCGAAATAGCAGAAGTAACGCGCATCGAAGCCGCCCGCCGCTTCGAACGCTTCGCGGCGCACCAGCATGGCGGCGGCGCAGGCGCTGAACGTTTCGCCGAGCGGCGGCGGCGCGGCGCGTGTTTTGCCAAAGCTCGAGCGATAGGCGATCCCGCTTGCGTGCAGCACATCGCCGGTCCCGTCGAACACGCCTGGCGCATCGGCCCGCAATTGCGCCGAGCCGATCGCGCCGGCGACGGGGAAACGTTTCGCGGTTGCGATCAAAGCGGCAAGCCAGCCGGGCTCGGGGAAAGCGTCGGGATTGAGGAAAACGAGATAAGGCGTGTCGGCGTCGCTTGCGGCGAGATTGTTGGCTTCGGCGAAGCCCAGATTATTCTCGCACTGAATGAGGCTTGCGCCGGGCGGCAAATCGATCTGACGCGGCCGTTCCTCAGCGCGCGACCCGTTGTCAAAAACCACGAGCCGCCAGCGCGTTTCGGTTTGCGCCGCCACCGCCGCGCACAAACGCGGCAACCAGCGTGCGGAATTGTGGGTGACGACGATGATGGTGGCGAGAGGCGCGAGCACGCATGCGTCATGGCAGGCGCGCGCCCGCACGCCAAGCGCCGCCTAGCCCTTCGGGTTTGCCTGGGGGTCGGATTGGGGCGGTGCGGCCCGTCGATCCGTTTGGGCGAGACGGGCGCCGATCACGTCATGCGTTCACTGAGCTCGCGCATGCGCTGGCGCGAGGCGCTGACTGCCTCTTCGTGACCGAGGGCGAGCGCCAACTTTTCGCGCAGCATCCAATATCCGTATTCTGTGAATGAATTGGGCGCCTCTGGCAGGATCTCTTCCGCCCAATCCCAAGCGGCTTCAGTCCTGCCCATGTGCGACAGGGCGGAGGCAACCGAAGCGCCGAAGAAGAAGCGCGGTCCCGGCAAGCACTCTTCCATGGCGGCTCTGATTTCCGACATGTCGTCGCCCGCAGCGCTCCCTAGCGTATGTGCATCGAGGTGCAGTCTGCCTAAGCACACAGCCGGCCGAAGCCGGCATGCGGTCAGGAAGTCGAGGATGTCTTCGCGCGCGAAGTGGCGAAGAAAAAGATCTGTAATCGACCCGGTCGGAAACTCAGGCGCCAAACGCGCCTCGAGCAGGTCGTCAAAGGCCGCTTGCGCGGCTTGCCTATCTGGGCGTTCTCCGCGCCGCATCGTGTAAATCGCTTCGACTGGCGCACGCTGCGCCGTGGTCAGCTGGGTCTCCGGGAAATTTTGATCTGCCAAGATCGACAAGAATGGCGGCGGGGCGCCGGCCCCTTCGGGGATCAGGGCATGAATGAGTCGGGCGCCGTGGAAAACATAGCTGCCCTCGCCACGCGCCCGGCGTTCGAAATCGGGTCCGTCTAAAATTTGCTTTTCCCAGTTGCGCAATTCTGAGGCGCGGTCGCTGCCGCGCATCCCGGCTCGGCACATGCCGTGAAATGAGAGCGCCGTCGCGCGCTGCACCGTCTTCCACTTGATGGAAGGATTGGCGCCGAAGTGCTTCAGCATGTGCAAAACGACTCTGCGGTCTGAAGCTTTGATCCAGGCGCCATCGCCGGTTTGGTATGCCGATTTGGTATGCGCAAGATGGGTGTCGAAGACGCCCTTGTGGGTCTCCTGTTGGAGCATCGCAGAAACCGCAGCGCTGGCTGAATTGTGGATGCCGAGACTGATGGCGCCGTCCAGATTTATGGACACGGGCGGCGTATCCACGACATCGACGTCATCGAGCGCCGCGCCCAAAACCTCAACGTGGTGCGAAAGTAAAATGTCGTCGTCGTCGTTGTAGAATATCCGCGGAGACTGGGCGGAGAGGACTGCCTGATGGCGATTTTCCGCGCCTCGCATCGGCGCTTTGGGAAGATCTAAAAAGCGAACGCGCGAATCGGCGTTTGCAAATCCCTCCGCGACGGCGCGCACTTCCGCCGTGCATCCGTCACCCACGATGACGATCTCGATATCGTGGACGGTTTGACCAAGCGCCGACCTTAACGAGTAGGGCAGTGTTTCCGCGCGATCGTGCGTTGGAATTATTATGCTGGCGTAGGGCATTGGCGCGTATCAGCCGCGCGCTTCGGCAAAGAATGGGTGATCGGGAAAGAGACTTCGAAGCGAGGGTTGCGCCGCATCCTTTGCTGAGAGGATTGGCGTCGCCGTGGGCCAATCGACATCGAGCGATGGGTCGTTCCACGCCACGCCGCCTCTGTTCGCGGGGTCGAACTCGGCGGAGACGTCGTTTATGTAGTCGGCTTCGGTATAGCAAAAAAAGGCGTTGCTGAGCCCTTTGCTGACGAACAAGCGGGCGTGGTCGCCGGGCGCGTCGCCCAATACAAAGCTTTCAGTCGTTGCGAATGTCGCGCTCTCGGGCCGAACATCCGCCACGACGCACTTTGCGGTCCCGCGCACGACGTAGATGAGTTTGTCCCACGGTTCGGAGTGAAATCCGCGCAACACGCCGGCGACCGAGCGAGAATGATTGCCTTGGCGCAGGCTGGGCGCCCGCCCGATAGCCTCCGTCAGCTCGCCCGCTTGATAGCTGTGCTTAAAGAAGCCGCGCGCATCTTCGACGATTGGCCAGCGAATGACGAACAGGCCGGCGATTGATGTCGGTATGACGGCCATGTCCATCCTCTAGCGGAGTTGGGCGCTATATTGCCGGACAAGGCGCAAGCATGGCAAGCGCGGCGCGTTAGACCCAAAGTCCAATCACTGAAAGCGAAGTGATTGCCAATCCCGCGCCCGTTGTCGTCTCCCGCATGAACACGAGATTCGAGTTCGAAATGGGAGAGAGTACGCTTGAGGTTATCGTGAATTGACCGCCCAAGCGCGAGCCGCCGGATTCGCTGCGAATGCCGGTGAATGAGCCGGTTAGGCCCGCCTCGGTAACGTCGAGGTTGGACTGCACTGAGAGGCCCTCCACCAGACCCTTTAGCTGCACGCCCTTTTGCCGAAATACGCGGCCGAGCGTCGCCTGCATCATCGGCGAGATGTCGAGCGCGATGACGCGGCCGGGCGTCTGGTCGGTGGGGTCGCCGAGCTGGATCGTGTCGCTCGCGCTCCAGCCGCTGATTGCGGCGGCGTCGAGCACTTGCAGCTGGTTCGACGCGGGCGCGGCGACGACCCAGGCGGATTCGTCGGGCGTCTTGGATGTGTTCCAGATGCGCGCATAGCAGACGCCCGCCATCAGCGCGCCGAACAAAAGGCCGGACTCGGCGGTGGTGAGCGTGATGGTGTCGCCGGCCACGGCGCTGATCGTAGCGACGCGCGGATTTTGCGTGCGTGCGGTGTCGATGCGGTAGATCGAAACGACGCCGTCGCCGCCGGGGGTGAAGACGAGGCGATGCTGGTCCGGTGCGGCGATGGCGGTCCAGCTGCTGGCGGCGCGGATGTAAAGCGTTTGCGTGTCTTCGGCGATGCAGCTCCAGCCAGGCTTCGGCGTCAATTCTTCCCAGGCGCCGTCGCGAAAATAAGCCAGCGCGCCGTCCGCCATCGCGCCCCAGTGCGCGCCGGTTTTGCCGGCGGGGAGGAGGTAGATGTCGCCGTCATCAGGCGATGCGGGCTGCGCCGCGAGCGTGGCGGATGCGGCGGAGAGCTGCGTCAGCGCATCGAGCCGGAGCAGCGATTCATTGACGGTGACGTGCTTTTGCGCTTGTGCGGCGGCCAGATAGGGCAGGCCGAGACGGGTTGATTGCGACATTGTGCGAGGCTCCTTTGCCTCGACTGTAAAGCCGCTCTGGGGTGGGTCGGATTGGCGGCGTTCTATCCGCCTAATCGAGCGCGTCGGCGACTCGGATCAATTCCCACATCGCGAACATGACGTGGTAAAAACTGGACGCCGGCGCCGCTTCTTCGATGAAGCGTCCATCGGGCTCGAGGCTGTCGCGCCAGAGGCCTTTGGTGGGCGTCTCGCAATAGCGCATCAGCACGTCGAAAGCTTGCAGTGCGGCTTGGGCGGCGTTGGGATCGCGCGTTCGCTCGAAGCGGACGACATTGGCCTTGATGCGCTCGGTGTGCGGCCAGAGGCGCGAGCTTGTGGTGCGCGGGCGGCCATCTGCAAAGACTTCGTCGTAGACGGCGCGGGTTTGCGGGTGGACGCCGTAGATTTCCGCGTGGATGCGGAGTTTTTCGGCGATGGCGGAGAGATCGCCGCCGCCGAAACTGTTCCAGCGATGGAGCAGCCAGCTCCATTCGAAATGATGGCCGGGTTCGACGATTTCGCCATCCTCGCCTTCGAGCGGATACCATTCGTCGTTGTAGTATTCACCCAGTGAGCCGTGTCGTGCGTCGAACAGTTTGATGCGGAACAGATCGGCGATACTGCTGGCACCCCCTAGGTGTTCGCGCTTGCCGGTGGCTTCGTGCAGCGCGAGCAAAGCTTCGAACATGTGCATGTGCGGATTTTGCCGCCGCGGTGGGGTGGTGACGATCTCGCCTTCGTAAAAGCCGCCGGACTCGTGGGACCAATTATCCTCCGTCCAGCGCAGCAATGTCTCCGCCGCTTCAATCAAATCGGGGCGATTGCCGAGCGCTTGGGCGGCCTCGGCGAGCGCGAAGAGAACGAAGGCTGTGTCATAAAGATCGCGCCGCTCATCGGCAGGTTCACCGCTCGGCGCGAGCAGATGGCGCGTGCCGCCCTCGGGGCGCAGGCCGCGCTCAAGCAGCACGCGCGCGCCGGCTTCAACCGCTTCGC
>JACMMP010000118.1 GCA_014378995.1 Hyphomonadaceae bacterium | reverse complement strand
TCGGCGCGTCCGGCGCTCGGCGCGTGCGTTGTCGTCATCTTGCTGGGGCTCGGTGTTTATCTGGCGATCGGCAGGCCTGAGCTTCCGGGCGCTGCCTATGCGCAACGGCTCGAAACTTTGATCGTGGCGCTGAACAGCCCGACCCCGCCGCCTATCACACAGGATGAGCATCTGGCGGTTTGGCTGCACTTCGCCCGTGAAAATCCGCAGGACGTGACGCCGCTTCTGGGCGCGGGCGACGCCTGGTTATCGTTGGGGCGAGCGCGTGAAGCTTCTCTCGAATTCGACAGAGCGCTCCGGCTCGATCCTCAGTCTAGCGAGGCGTTGCTCGGCATGGGACGCGCGCTCGTTGCACTCGAAGGCCGTGTGACGCCGGAGGCCGAGGCTTATTTCGCGCAGGCCGCAGCGCGCACCGATGATCCGACGCCTTGGATTTATCAGGCCATGGCGGCGATGGAGCAGGATCGCGAGGCCGATGCGCGCCGGTTTTGGGGTGAGGCGCTGACGCGCATGCCGGCGGATGATCCGCGCCGCGACATGGCGCGCAGCATGAGTCAGGGAGAGTGAGCGTGCGGCGGCGCGATCAACGACTGATGATGATTGGCGCCGCGGGCGCCGTTCTCGTGCTTGCGGCGACGCTGACATTCGTCGGCTTGCGCGATTCCGTGGTGTTCTTCGTCGCGCCGTCGGAGCTGGCGGAGAAGGCGCAAGCCAACCAGCGTGTGCGCTTGGGCGGCCTCGTCGTCGAAGGCACCCTTCGGCGTGACGCGGACGGCGCCATGCGCTTTGCGGTGACGGACGGCGTGACGCAGGTCGAAGTTCGCTATGACGGCATCCTCCCGGATCTCTTCCGCGAAGGCCAAGGTATCGTCGCCGAAGGCGTCTGGGCGCCCGGCCAGGCGTTTGAGGCCGAACGCGTACTCGCCAAGCACGACGAAACCTATATGCCGCGCGAAGTCGCCGAAGCGCTGAAGCAGAGCGGCGAGTGGAAGGGCGAAGGCGCGCCATGATTGCTGAGATCGGCGCGTTCGCCGCAGCGCTCGCGCTCGCGCTTAGCCTCGCGCAAGGCGCTCTGGGTTTGGCCGCATCGCGCCGCGACTCGCGCGCGGAAGCAACGGCGGCGATCGCGCAGGCGGCGGCGGCGATGTGCATCTTTGCGTTCGCCTGCCTGATCGCAGTGTTCGTCCAGTCGGACTTCTCCGTCGCGGTCGTCGCCGCAAACTCGCATGTCGACAAGCCGCTGATTTATAAGATCGCCGGCGCGTGGGGAAACCATGAGGGCTCGATGCTCCTGTGGTGCACCGTGTCGGCGCTGTTCGGCGCCATCCTCGCCTCGACGCGCGGGCGGCAAAGTCTGGGCCTCTGGTCGCGAAGCGTTGGCGTGCAGGGCTTGGTGACGGCGGGCGCGCTGATCTACACGCTTTTCATCTCGCCGCCGTTCGCGCGACTCGATCCCGCGCCGATGCTGGGGGCAGGTTTGAACCCGCTGCTGCAGGACCCGGCGCTCGTTGCGCATCCGCCATTGCTGTATCTTGGCTATGTCGGCCTCAGCGTTCCGTTCTCGCTTGCGATCGCGGCGCTGATCGAGGGCCGCGCCGATCAAGCCTGGGCCAAATCGCTGCGGCCGTGGACGCTCGCGGCGTGGACATTCCTCACCGTCGGCATCGCGATCGGTTCGTACTGGGCCTATTACGAATTGGGTTGGGGCGGCTGGTGGTTTTGGGATCCGGTCGAGAACGCGAGCTTCATGCCTTGGCTCGTCGCCGCCGCTTTGGTTCACTCCTCTATCGTTACTGAGCGGCGTGGTTCGCTTGCGAGCTGGACAATCCTGCTGGCGATCATCGGCTTTGGCCTGGCCATCCTCGGCACTTTCCTGGTGCGCTCCGGCGTGCTGACGTCGGTGCATGCGTTCGCTGTGGATCCGACGCGCGGCATCGCCATGCTGGTGCTTTTATTCGTCGCGCTCGGCATTGGTTTTGGCCTCTACGCATGGCGCGCACCCAAGCTGTCGCAGCCTTCGGGCTTTGCTGCTGTCAGCCGCGAAAGCATGCTGGTGTGGAATAATTTTGGGCTCGCCATCGCCGCGGGCGTCGTTCTCATCGGCACGCTCTATCCGTTGATCGTCGAAGCGGCGGGCGGCGGCCTCATCTCTGTTGGCCCGCCGTTCTTCAACGCCACGGTCGCGCCGCTGCTTGGTGTTTTGTTTCTGCTCTTGCCGCTCGGTCCCATGCTGACATGGCGCGTTGGCGATATGCGCGCAGCTTTGATGCGGCTGGCGCCTGCGGCGGTGCTGGCGCTGATCACGCTTTTTGGCGCGTTGGCGCTTTCTTCATGGCGCGCGGCGCCGGCGATCGGGCTTGCGCTTGGGGTCTGGCTGGTCGCGGGCGGGCTGATCTATCTTTGGACTCGGCTTCAACGCGGCGAAGGGCGCCTTGCCGCCAAGATCGCGCTTATGCCGCTCGCCGTCTGGTCGATGAGCGTGGCGCACATCGGGGCCGGCGTGCTCACCATCGGCGCCATCGCCGAAACGGCGTTCCGCAGCGAGCGCGCCGCTGCGTTGCAGCCGGGTGAGAGCGTGGCGTTCGCCGGCGGCCGCGTGATGCTGCTTGAGGTGCGCCAAACCGAAGGGCCCAACTACACATCCAATCGCGCCAATTTCCAAGTGGACCGTCACGGCGTCACCGAGGCGCTTTCGGCCGAGCGGCGTTTCTATTCGACGTCGCCCATGCCGACGACGGAAGTCGGCATCCTCGGCCGCATCGACGGCGACCTCTATATCGCTCTCGGCGACGCGGTGCGCGATACGCCTGGCGCTTGGTCGATCAGGCTCTATCACAATCCGCTCGTGTATTTGATCTTCCTGGGTGCGCTGATGATGGCGCTCGGCGGCTTGCTGAGCTTGCTGGCGCTCGCGCGGCGGCGGAAGGTTGCGGCATGAGTTTTGTCGCCATGCTCATCGCCGCAGCCGCGCCCGCCATTTTGGCCGATCCGGCGCAGGAAGCTCGGGCGCGCGCGCTCGACGCCGAAATCCGGTGCGTCCAATGCGAAAATGAGCCGATCGCCCAATCGACGGCTGACATAGCGGCGGATATGCGCCGTCTGGTGCGCGAGCGGATCGCCGCCGGCGAAAGCGACGCCGAAATCCGCAGCTTCTTCCGCGAACGCTACGGCGATTTCGTGCTGTTCCGCCCGCCCTGGGACGCGCGCACCTGGGCGCTCTGGCTCGCGCCGATCGCGCTGCTTCTGGCCGGATTTGCCGCGCTGGCTTCGGCGCGGGTCAAGGGCATTGCCTCGGAACTCCCGCAGGGGCCGGAAGAGAGCGAGCGCTAAGGCGTCGCGCCGGCCTGTTGTTTGGTCGCGAGCGCCGGGGAACCGCCCCAAAAAAGCCGCCCAGGACCTGCCCAGTGGGACGCAACTTCGCCCCAAACGGCCCTTAACCGGCCGCGAGCGCTCATTATCTTAAAGCTTGCAACGCCGCTGGGCTAAGCTTCCAATCACAGGGTCTCCCGAGGGTCTCAATGACTGACGCAGTTACAATGAAATACCTCCGCCGCACGGCCCTCGCCGGTGGCGCCGCGATGGCTCTGTTCACTGGTTTTGCCTTGGCGCCGATGACGAGCGCCCAGGAGATCAATCCAGGTTCTGTCGCCGCCCCGGCCGGCTCGCCGATGAGTTTCGCCGATCTGATCGAGCGCGTGCGCCCCGCCGTTGTGTCCATATCAGTGCGGCAGCGGCCCGATGCGGTGCAGGAGCCTTCGGTCGAAGGGCTGCCGCCGGGCTTCGAAGAATTTTTCCGCGGCCGTCCGGGCCGCCCAGGCCCCGCGCCGACGTCGCTCGGCTCCGGCTTTTTCATCGATCAGAGCGGCGTCATCGTCACCAACCACCACGTGATCGAAGGCGCCGAGGAGATCACGGTTCGCACCAGCGATGGGCGCGATGTTCAGGCCGACCTCGTCGGTTCCGACGAAGCCACCGACATCGCCGTGCTGCGCGTACGCGGCGGCGGCCGCTATCCGTTCGTGCGCTTCGATGATGCGCGCCATGTGCGCGTCGGCGATTGGGTCGTCGCCGTCGGCAACCCGTTCGGCCTCGACGGCACCGCCACCGCCGGCATCGTCTCGGCGATCGGCCGGCGCGACGCGGGCTCGTCGGCTTATGTCGATTACATGCAGATCGACGCGCCGATCAACCGCGGCAATTCAGGCGGCCCGACCTTCGATCTCGCCGGCAATGTGATTGGCGTCAACAGCGCGATCTTCTCGCCGACCGGCGGCAATGTCGGCATCGGCTTTGCCATTCCGGCAAACACGGCGAGCTCGATCGTCCAGCAATTGATGCAAAGCGGCCGCGTCGCACGCGGCTGGATCGGCGTATCCATTCAACCGCTCGATGACGATATCGCCCGCAGCCTCGGCCTCGATGAAGCCCGTGGCGCGCTGGTCGCCACCGTCGTGCCGGATGGCCCGGCGGCGCGCGCCGGCATTCAGCAAGGCGATGTGATCCTCACCTTCAACGGCGAACGCATCGAAGACAGCCGCGACTTAACGCAGCGCGTCGGCGCCACCGCGATTGGCAACAATTCGCGCATCGAAGTGCTGCGCAATGGTCAACGCCGCAATTTGACGATGCGCCTGCAGGAGCGCCCGTCCGAGCAAACGCTCGCCGCAGCCGCGCCAACGCCGAACCAGACGCCGGAGCCGCCAGCTGAAAGCGGCGCCGGCGTCGCGCAAAGCTCGCTTGGCCTTTCGGTGCGCCCGCTGACGGCGGAAGACCGCACGCGGCTTGGCTTCACCGCGAACGAGTCGGGCCTCGTCGTTACCGCGATCGAGCCGACCAGCGATGCGGCAGAAAAGGGCATCGGCGTTGGCGACGTTATCTTGCAAGCGGATCAGCGCGCATTGCGCACGCCGCAGGAACTGACGACAGCGGCCGAGGCGGCGCGCCGCGCCAACCGGCCAATTCTGCTTCAGATCGGTAATCGGGCTGGGCGGGGCTTTGTTGCGGTGGATGTCGCAGCACGTTGAGGAGGGACGGCATGCGCGTGCTCTTAGTGGAGGACGACGCCGACATGGCGGAGAACTTACGCGCCTCGCTGGCGGCGGACGAACACGAAGTCGAGATCGCAAGCGACGGTGAGCAGGGTCATTCGATGGCGGCGAACGGCGCCTACGACGTTATCGTGCTCGATCGGATGTTGCCGAAGAAGCTCGGCGTATCGGTGGTGAGAGAATTGCGCGAGCAGGGCGTCTCAACGCCGGTGCTCATCTTGTCGGCGCTGCACGATGAGGATCATCGCGTTGAGGGTCTCAACGCCGGCGCTAACGATTATCTCGGCAAGCCGTTCTCGACGCGCGAGTTGCTCGCGCGCGTGCGTGCGCTTTGGCACGGGCGCGACCGGGATGTGCAAACGCGGCTTCAGGTTGGCGATCTTGAAATGGATTTGCTGGCCCGCACCGTGAAGCGCGGCGGCAAAAAGCTCGATCTGCAGCCGCGCGAGTTTCGGCTGCTCGAGTACCTCATGCGTAATTCCGGTCAGACGGTGACGCGCAAGATGCTGCTCGAAAACGTCTGGGATTATCATTTCGACCCGCAAACGAACGTGATCGACGTGCACATCTCGCGACTCCGGTCGAAGATCGATCGCGATTTTGCGCAATCCCTGCTGCACACGGTCCGAGGATCAGGTTATCGACTGGAGGCATGAGGCCGAGCCTCGCGCTCCTTCGCACCACGACGTTCCGGCTTGCGCTCGCGCAGGCCGGCGTCGTTCTGCTGTTCGTGGTGGCGCTGCTCGTCTATGTCTATTTCGCAACCATCGGCCAGCTGGTGGCGGATTCCGATATTCTGGCGGACCAGGAATACGCCGCGCTTGAACGCGCCTACGCCGAAGGCGGCATCCGCAGGCTGAACCAGGAAGTGGTGGAGCGCTCGGCGGGCCAAGGCCCGCTGCTCTACGTGCTGGCCGAAGCCAATGGCGCGGTCGTCACAGGCGATTTTCCGCAATTGCCGGCGGTGCCTGGCGAAGCGGTGCAGCGCGTCGATTTCAGTTTTGAAACCACAGATGCCGAAGGCGCGCCGCAGCGCTCGCGGGCGCGCGGCCAAGTCGGGCGTTTGCTCAACGGCCCGATCCTGCTCGTGGCGCGCGATCTCGGCGATAGCGCCGTCATCACCGGGCGCATCACGCGCGTATTGTGGACGGTGGCGATCCTGGGCGTGATGCTTTCTGTTGCGAGCGGGCTGACCGCGTCGTGGTTCGCCTCGCGGCGGGTTGAAGCGCTGGCCAATACAGCGCGCGACGTTATGGGCGGCGATCTGAAACGCCGGGCGCCGGTGCGCGGCGAGGGCGACGAGTTCGACGAACTCGCCGAAGCCATCAACGCCATGCTCGACCGGCTGGAGCGGCTGATGATCGTCTCGCGCACGGCGGGCGATGCGATCGCGCACGATCTGCGTTCGCCGCTGACGCGCTTCCGGCAGAAGCTCGAAGGCGCGTTGGAGGCGCCGGAAGATAGCCGCAACGATCGTGAAGCATTGCGCAAGGCGCTCGAAGAGGCGGACAATCTGCTCGATATGTTCGCCGCGGTGCTGAAGCTCGCGCGCGTGGAGAGCAACCCGAACTGGCGTCTGGAGCCCATAAACGCGACCGAGGTGCTTCAGGAATTGGTGGAATTCTACGAGCCGGCGGCGGAAGAACAGGGCCGCACGCTGCGCGGCGAAATCGCGCCCGGCCTCATCGTCAAGGGCGAGTCCGGCCTCTTCACGCAAGCTGTTTCAAACCTGGTCGAGAACGCGCTCAAATATACGCCGGAAGGCGGTCACATCGATCTCTCCGCCGTGCGGCGTCCCGATGGGCGCATCGAGATCGCCGTGCTGGACGATGGCCCCGGCATTCCTCCCGCGGATCGCGACCGCGTGCTGGAGCGCTTCGTGCGCCTCGAAAGCGCGCGCTCTTCGCCCGGCGCGGGCTTGGGCCTCAGCCTCGTCGCCGCGGTTGCGCGCTTGCACAAGGGCGGGCTCCACCTGCGCGACGGCTTGAGCAATGGCGAGGGCAAGGGGTTGGGCGCTGCGCTGGTTCTGCCCGCGGCGGCGGCGTAGATGCAAAGCGTCGGCCCCGGCATCGCGCGCGGTTCGCCGCCTAGCGCGTTTGCGGGTGGACCTTGGGCGCAGGCTGCGTCAGCGGCGATCGAGTGTGCGCCCTATCTGAAGCGCCTCATCGAACGACGGCCCGATCTCGTCGAAAGCGCCGATGACGGCTGGGCTGAGCGGATCATCGCCGACGCCGTGCGAACGGCGCAGGGCATCGCCGCCGATCCGCCGCCGCTTGAGGAGGCGATGCGCGCGTTGCGGCGCGCCAAGGACGCGGTGCATCTGGCCACTGCGCTCGCGGATCTTTCGCGGCAATGGCCGCTACAACGTGTCACCGGATGCCTGACCGATTTCGCCGACGCCGCTTTGCGCGCAGCGCTGGCGCTTGGCGTGCGCGAAAGCGTCAAGCGCGGCGATATCGAGCAAAGCGCGGCCACGCCCGCCGAAGGTCCGTTGCTAGGCTTCAGCCTCGTCGCCATGGGAAAAATGGGCGCCGGCGAACTCAATTATTCAAGCGATATCGATTTTTCGGTGTTCTTCGACTCCGAAAAGCTTGCGCTGGCGAAGGCGCGCGAGCCACGTGTGGCGGCGGTGCGCCTGGTTGCGCCGATCGTGCGCGCGCTCGAAGAGGTGACGGTCGATGGCTACGTTTTTCGCACCGATCTGCGCTTGCGCCCCGATCCGGGCTCAACGCCCGTCGCGGTGTCCATCGCCTCGGCAGAGCATTATTATCAGACTTTAGGCCAGAACTGGGAGCGCGCGGCTTTTATCAAAGCGCGCGTCGCGGCCGGCGACAGCATCTGCGGCGGCGAATTCCTTGCTTCGCTTGAACCGTTCATCTGGCGCAAGCACCTCGATTTCGCCGCGCTCGAGGATGTGCACTCGATCAAGCGCCAAATCCTTTCCTCGCATAAAAGCGCTGAACTGGGCGATCCGGTGTTTGATGTGAAGCTCGGCCGCGGCGGCATTCGCGATATCGAGCTGTTCGCGCAAACCCAGCAGCTCATTCTCGGCGGACGCAATAGGCGCTTGCGGGAGCAGCGCACCTTGAGCGCGCTCGATGCGCTCGCCGCGGCGGGCGCGATCTCGGAGCACGCGCGCTCCGCCCTAAACGAGGCTTACGTCTTTTTCCGCGAAATCGAACATCGCATCCAGATGCTGGAAGACGCGCAAACCCATAAGCTGCCGGCCGATCCAGAAGCGCGCGCGCGCGTCGCTGCGCTCGCAGGCTTTCCCGATCTCGCCGCGTTCGACGCCGCTGTGGTGGAGCGGCGCAACATCGTCGCCGAGATCGACCACCAATTGTTCGGACGCGGTGAAAGTCTGGCCGATCCGCTTGGCAGCCTGATCTTCACCGGCGTCGAGGATCACGCCGAAACGCTGCGCACGATCGAGCAACTTGGCTTCAAGCGGGCCGCGTTTGTTAGCCAGACGATCCGCGGCTGGCACCACGGCCGCATCCGCGCCATGCGCTCCGAACGCGCGCGCGAGTTGCTGACGCGCCTGACGCCCCGCTTGCTGCGCGCGCTCGCCGGCGCTGGCGATCCTGACCAAGCGTTCGTTCGCTTCGCCTCGTTCTTTGCGAGCCTCTCCGCAGGCGTGCAGGTGCTGGCGCTGCTCGATGCGCGTCCGGCGCTGCTGGACTTGTTGTCACGCATTCTCAGTGTCGCGCCGCGCCTTGCCGACACGCTCGCGCGCCGTCCCGCTTTGATGGACGCGCTGATCGAGCCGCGCTTTGCCGCGCCGCTCGCGCAGGATGCGCCCGGCGCTTATCGCGCCGAACTGGCCGAGCGGCTTTCCAGTGCGGAGACGTTCGAGCAGAGCTTGAACGCGGCGCGGCGGTTTCAGCGCGAGGAAGCGTTTCGCATCGATGCGCAGGTGCTTGAGGGCCAGGCGAAAGCTGCCGAGGCAGGCGCCGCGCATGCAGAACTCGCCGAGGCGTGCGTCGCGGCGATGGCTGATGTGGCGCTGGCGGAAGTCGAGCGCACGCACGGCGCGCAGCCCGGCGCGTTCGTCGTGCTTGCGCTCGGCAAGTTCGGCGGGCGTGAACTCGCCGCTGGCTCCGATCTGGACATCATGCTCGTCTACGATGCGCCCACGGAGCAGGCGGTCGGCGGTGAGTTCTACACGCGCGTCACTCAGCGTCTGATCAGCGCGCTATCGGCGCCCACTGAGGAAGGCTCGCTCTACGAGATCGACACCAAGCTCCGGCCGTCGGGATCGACAGGGCCAGTGGCAGTCAGGCTTTCATCGTTCGAACGTTACTACGCCGAGGAAGCGTGGACGTGGGAGCTGCAGGCGCTGACGCGGCTGCGCCCCGTTGCTGGCGATTCTGACCTCTGCCGGCGAGTTGTCGACATAGCGGAGGCCACGCTTGCGCAGCCGCGCGACCGCAGCAAGGTGATGGCGGACGTTGCCGACATGCGCGGGCGTATGGAGCGCGAGCGGAGCGCAAAGTCGCTCTGGGATTTAAAGCTGGCGCCCGGCGGCTTCGTCGATATCGAGTTTATCGCGCAGGCGCTGCAATTGGCGCACGGCGCCGATGCGCCGGAGGCGCTATCAACCAACACGGGCGAGGCGCTGCGGCGTCTTGCAGCCGCGGGTCAGCTTGCAGAGGCGCCGTGCGAACGTCTCTGCGCGGCTTGGCGGCTCTGGAGCGACCTGCAGCACTTGCTGCGCATCTGCATGGGCGGTGCCCTCGATCTCGCCGATGCGCCGCCGCCTTTGCCGCAGCGTCTGGCGGCTCTCGCCAGCGCGCCTGACTTTGAGACGTTGGAGACTTTGGTCCGCGACACCCAGGCTGCGGTCCGAGCTGACTTTCTGCAAATCGTCGGCCCGCTTGGCGATGGATCCCAGCCGCTCCGCCGTTGAAAGCGTGCGAAATTATCACTCCGCCGCGGTCGCTTCCGCCGTCACTTCGCGCTGACCGGCGAACCTGCGCGGCAGGACGATGGTGACGATGGTGCCGCGGCCGACTTCGCTCTGGATCGAGAGCTTGCCGCCGTGCATTTCCGCCAGCGACTTGGTGAGCGCAAGGCCAAGGCCGGTGCCGTGATTGTTGCGCGTAAGCTCGGCTTCGACCTGCTCGAACGGGCGGGCTAGACGCGGCAAGTGGTCGGGCGGGATGCCGCAGCCCGTATCCACCACGCGAAGCGTCAACGTCTGCGGCGTAGCGCGCGCATGCACCATGATCGCGCCATGGTCGGTGAACTTCACCGCGTTCGAGAGCAAGTTCAGCAGAATCTGTTTCACCGCGCGATGGTCGGCCTCGATCTCCGGCAGGTCTTCGGCATCGACGACGATTGAGAGGCCCTTCTCCTCGGCTTTGCGCTTGGTGAGGCGCACGGCCTGCTCGATGGCGACGCTGGGGTCGAGCGGGCGCGGGCTGAGCGTCAGCTTTCCGGCCTCGATCTTGGCCATGTCCAGGATGTCGTTGATCAGCTCAAGCAAGTGATTGCCGCTGTCATAGATGTCGGTTGAATACTGCCTGTATTGATCGTTGCCGATCGGCCCGAACAATTCTTTGGCCATGATTTCGGAGAAGCCGATTACGGCGTTGAGCGGCGTGCGCAACTCGTGGCTCATATTGGCGAGGAACGTCGATTTGGCGCGGCTGGCTTCCTCGGCCTTTTGGCGCTCTTCGTGCGCCTCGCGCGCCAGCGCCTTGATGCGATATTCCTGGCTCTCGGCGCGCGTCAGCGCGTCGGAAAGCCGCCGCTCATTGCGCGCCAGTTCTTCTTCTTTGCGCTTTAACGGCGAGATATCGACGCCGACAGTAATGACGCCGCCATCGGCCGCGCGGCGTTCGACGATGTGCAGCCAGTCGCCGGTCGTGAGTTCAATGACGCGCACGTCCGGATGGGTAGGGTCGTGCTTTTCCCGCCGGATCGCTGCTGTTGCGGCGGCAGCGATCGCTTCGTAGGACGCGCGCGGACGCAGAATTTCCGGGCCAAGCTTAAAGGCTTGGGCGAAACTTTGGTTCCAAAGCAGCAGGCGCTTACGCGAATCCCACAGCGCGAACGGCCCGGAGAAGTTCTCGATTGCGGCCCGCAGCTGGCGCTCAAGGCGCGAGACCCGCGCCTCGGCTTCGTGACGCTGTGTCGCGTCAATCACGGTTGCGAAGAGGCGCGTCTCGGCGCGGCCGCTAGCGTCTTCCACCGCCGCGCCGCGCGCCTCGATCCAGGCCAAGCCGCCGCCGCGCGTCACGCGAAAGCGCGCATCGAGCAATCCCGATTGGCGCGCGCGGCGAAATTCTTCATCGACGCCGAAGCGATCTTCGTTGACGACAAGCTCTAACAGCTCGCGCAGCGTGATCGTGTCCCGCGCCGCTCCGAGCAGGCGTGCGGCTTGTTCGGAAAGCTGCACCTCGTCGGCCCCAGGGCGCCATTCGAGCACGCCGACCTTGGCGCCGTCGGCCGCGATACGGAAATGCGCTTCCACGCGCACGGCCTCGGCCTCAGCCAAGCGCGCGCGCTGTGCGTTCTGGCGCATCAACAGGTAAAGCACGCCCATTGCCGCCAACGGCGCGGCGGCCATGAGCGCGTATTGAAGGAAAGCCGCAAACAGGAGCGCGTTGCTGCTGGGCGCCGGCGCAGCCGCCAGTACGCGGAAGCCGCCGATCTGCGCCGTCGATTCGGCCGCGACCCAGGTCCGGCCCTGGCCGTCGCGGATGAGGGCGCCGGCCTCGTTCTCGCGCACGGCGGCCAGCACCTGCTGCTGCGAGCGCACGCCCGCCGCCTGCAGCGCAGGTGAAGCGTAAAGAATATCGCCCGCGGGCGTAGCGATCAGCACGCGCGCGCTCGCGCCCAATTCTGGAAGCAGGCGTGCTGGGTCCACTACCGAGACCACGCGCCGATCGCCGACGCGCCGCACGATCAACGGCGCGGTGGCCAGTGCGCCCATGTCGGGGGCGCCGGTCCAGATTGCAGTGTCGCCGGCGTTTTGCACGCCGGCGGCGACGAGCGCGCTGAATTCGGGATTGGTGATCGCCTCGATCACGCCGCTGGAGGAGACGACCGCCCCCGCCTGTGCTGGCGAAGCGTGCGCGGCGGCGTTGGCGAGCGAGTTCACATCGCTGCCGCCGTTGCGTGCAAGTTCTGCCGCGCCCGAGGCGGCGCCAACGGCGACGGCAAGGCTCGTATTGACGCGCTCGGCGATCAAACCCGCGGCGGACGCCTGCGCGGCGATCGTGGTTTCCAATGCGTCGTCGTGGTGCATCTTGATCTGCGCGGCGGTCGCGCCGGCGAACGCAAGCACGAACACCGCCACCAGCGCCATGAAAGGCCGGCCGGATTTATCCTGCGACGCGGGCCCGGCTACGCCGGGTTCGTCATATGCTGCAGTGTTAGACACGAAGATTTCCCGGCCGCCCCGAATCGCCGTTCGGAATCTCGAAGAACGCAAATCGTAATGGGGGAGTAAACGCCCTGTCGAGGCGCCCGCAGGGTCTATCCCGCGCAGCGCACCGAACTGTCGCTCAAAAGACTCACGCCAGCGTGCGTTCGACCATTTCTCGCGTGTTCTTCGACAAATGCGTTAACGCGACGAGCCCTTCGAGCGCCGCTTTCGCATGCGCTTGACGGCCAGCATCGAATCGTTTCCACGATTCGAAGGGTGTGAGTAACCGCGCCGCGAGCGCCGGGTTGAGCGGATCGATCTGTTCGGCCAGCGAAGCGAGGAAGCGATAGCCGCCGCCGTCCGCGGCATGGAACGCGCGCGGATTGCGCATCGCAAACGCCGCGACAAGCGAACGAACGCGGTTTGGATTTTTCAAGTTGAACTCTGGATGCTCACGCAGGCGCTGAGCCCGGGCGAGCGCATCGGCGCGCGGAGAAGCCGCCTGCACCGCAAACCATTTGTCGATCACCAGCGGGTTTGCCTGCCAGCGTTGATAGAAGCGCGACAGCGCCTCATCGAACCCGTCGCCGCCGGAGGCGCCCAGCGCTTCGAGCGCCGCCATGGTTTCGCTCATGCTGCGCGCGGTGTCGAAAGCGTCGTCAAACGTCGCGCTCTGATCGGGGCCGAGCGACGCCAACAAATCGAGCGCCGCGGCTTTAAGCGCGCGCCGGCCGGCCGCTTCGGCGCTGGCGGAAAAAGGCGTTTCGCTTGGCGCCGCCGCGATCGGCTGCAGACGCTCGCGCAAGGATGTGGCGACGGTGCGCCGGAGGGTCTCGCGCGCGGCGTAGAGCGCTTCGGGATCGGGCGCAGGCGATGCGAGGATCAGTTCGTTCAGATCGGGCAGACGAAGCGCCAGCGCCGCGAACGCAGGATCCTCCTGGGCGCGGTCGAGTTCGCGCCCGAGCGCCTTGGCGAGCGCAGGGGCCGCATCCTTCACTTCGCCCAGCATGATGGCGCGGGCGATCGTTTGGCCCGCTTCCCAGCGCGTGAACGCGTCGGGATCGTGCGCCATCTGCGCCAGGCGCTGCGCGACGCTGAGATTGTCATCGAGCGTCACGGGCGCCGAAAAACCGCGCAGCACCGAAGGGATTGGCGCCTCCGTCACGTCGCCAAAGCGCAGCGTCGTCTCGGGCGCAGTGACGACGACATGGTGTTGGAGCCGCGAAATAGTGTCGCCTTCAATTTTCGATGCGATGATCGCCCCGTCTGGGGCAAGGAGTCCAATCTCAAGCGGGATCGGCACGGGATGCTTCACGCTTTGCCCAGGCGTTGCCGGCGTGCGCTGCGCGATCCGGAGTTCGTAGGTGCGCGCCTTGGAATCATACGCGCCGCGCACGTGCAGCGCCGGGGTGCCCGCCTGCTCGTACCAGCGCTTAAAGTCTTCGAGGTTGCGGCCGGCCGCTTCCTCGAAGCAGGCGATAAAATCTTCGATGGTCGCGGCGGCGCCGTCGCAGCGTTCGAAATAGAGCTGCATGCCGCGGGCGAACGCCTCGGCGCCAATAATCCGCTTCAGCATGCGGATGAGCTCGCCGCCCTTTTCATAGACAGTCGCGGTGTAGAAGTTGTCGATCTTTTGATAGCTCGACGGGCGCACGGGATGGGCGAGGGGGCCGGCGTCTTCGCCGAACTGGCGCCCGCGCAGGCGCTTCACGTCTTTGATCCGCTGCACCGGGCGCGAGCGCTGATCGGCGGAGAATTCTTGCTCTCGATAAACCGTCAGACCCTCTTTCAGGCACAGCTGAAACCAATCCCGGCAAGTGATGCGGTTGCCGGTCCAGTTATGGAAATATTCGTGGCCGACCACCGCCTCGATCGCCTCGAAATCGGCGTCAGTCGCGGTGTCGGCATCCGCCAGGATCAGCGCGGAGTTGAAAATGTTGAGGCCCTTGTTCTCCATCGCGCCAAAATTGAAATCCCGCACCGCGACGATGTTGAATGCGCCAAGATCGTATTCGCGCTGAAACGCCTCTTCGTCCCATTTCATTGAACGCTTCAATGCATCCATGGCGTAGCGCGCGCGCTCAGCGTCGCCCGGATCGACATAGATGCCGAGCGCGACGTGGCGCCCGCTTTTGGTGGTGAACGTATCGTGGATCGACTCGTACTTGCCGGCGCAGAGCGCAAACAGGTAAGCGGGCTTGGGATGGGGATCGATCCACACCGCGAAGTGGCGGCCCCCGTCCATGTCGCCGCTCTCGACCAGATTGCCGTTTGAAAGCAATGTCGGATAGGCGGCTTTGTCCGCTTCGATGCGCACGGCGAAGCGCGCCAGCACGTCGGGGCGGTCAAGATAATAGGTGATGGCGCGGAAACCCTCCGCTTCGCACTGTGTGCAAAAGCGCCCGCCGGACATGTAAAGCCCTTCCAGGTGCGTGTTCGCCGCCGGCGAAATGCGAGTGGCGATGTCCAGCCTGAACGAGGCGGGCGGATCGAGGATGATCAGCTTGCCCGGCTCGACGCGATAGCCGGAGGGAGCCAGCGGTTCGCCGTCAATAGCGACGCTCTGCAGCTCCAGCCGCTCGCCGTTCAGTTCGAGCGGCGCTCTCTCGGCGCCTGAGCGGCGCACGTGGCTGCTCGCTGCAACAAGCGTCTGCTCAGGCTCTAGCGAGAAGACGAGCGCGATCTCATCGATGAGATACGCCGGCGGCTGATAATCGGCGAGACGGATGGTGACGTTTTCGGCGTCGCGCATGCTTCGAGGCTCCAGCTGAAGCCCTGACATGAGCCGCCGAGCGGCCAAAATCAATCGGCGTTATTCAGCTGCCATGAACGCCTCGGAACGGGGCGCGCCGTGATGGTAGATGGCCGCCAAAACCATCTCCGCTTGCTTTGCCAGATCCAGCAATTGGCCCGGCGTTTCATGGGGATTGTCCTGGGCGAATTCGATCAGTTCGCGCGCGACACGCATGAGGCGCAGCGCATTGGCCATTACACGGGCCTGATGTTCCACGCGATTTGGGTCGCGGTCGTATTCGGCCATGGGCACGCGCCAGCCGCCCCAATCTTTCTCGTCGGTAACAACGACCGGGAACGTGCCCGGATGGGGATGGCGCGGGTCGCGCGCATCCGCGGAGAGGCGGTTGACGGCGCGCAGGATGCGCCAGTTCTCGGTCTCGATCAGATCGGGCTTTTCCGGCTCCCGGTCCTCGGCTGAGAGTTCGTGGGCCTGGAAGTCGCGCCCGAGCCCCGCGTCATAGCTGACGCGCAGCGGCTCCTCGACGCCCTTCACCCATTGCGGGTTCACGTTTTCGATCACCGCCCACGTCGCCACCGGCTTCACGTAGACGCGCTGGCCCTTATGGAAGACCGCCTTCGCCATTTGTTGCTCACCCCGAAATTCAGGGGGAACGCTAGCGCATGTCGCTTTAGCTTTCGTGAACAGGCGTTGACGCCAAGGCGCCCTTTCGCGTTTTCCGCACAGCGCGTTAAGGTGTCGCCAACCATAAGTCCCGGGAGGACGGCGTTGAATTTCGATTTTTCCGAAGACCAGAAGAGCCTGAAAGATCAGGCGCGCAAGTTTTTGTCCGAGAAGGCCAGTTCAAAGGTAACGCGCAGCGTCCTGGACGACGCCGCGAAATCCTACGACCAGGATTTATGGCGCGCGGTGGCCGAGATGGGCTGGCTGGGCGTAGCGATCCCGGAAGAGCACGGGGGGCTGGGCCTCGGCCGCTTGGAGCTTTGCGTGCTGGCTGAGGAAATCGGCCGCGCCGTTGCGCCGATCCCGTTTTCCTCCACCGTCTATTTCTTCGCTGAAGCTTTGATGCTCGCCGGCAGCGATGCGCAGAAGGGCGCGCATTTGCCGAATGTCGCCAGCGGCGAGACGATCGGGTGCTTCGCCGTGTCTGAAGGGCCAGGCGCGCCCACCGCCGCGAGCGTTCAAGCGAAGTTCGACGGCGCGACGCTTAACGGCGTAAAGATCCCGGTGACGGATGGCGATTGCGCAAGCTGGGCGGTGGTCGCGGCGAAAGAGGGCGGCGGCGTGTCGCTCGTGCTGGTCGAGTTGAACCAGCCGGGCGTCACGCGCACCACTTTGAAAACGCTCGACCCCACGCGCGGCCACGCCAAGCTCGAGTTCAAAAACGCCAAGGCCGAACGACTCGGCCCAGGCGGCCAAGGCTGGGAGTTGGCCGAAGCAGTGCTCGACCGCGCCGCGGTGCTGATCGCGTTCGAACAAGTCGGCGGTTCGCAAGCGTGCCTCGAAATGGCGACCGAGTACGCCAAGGGCCGCTACGCCTTCTCGCGCCAAATCGGTTCGTTCCAGGCGATCAAGCACAAGCTCGCGGATATGTACGTGAACATCGAAGTCGCGCGCTCGAACGCCTATTACGGCGCTTGGGCGCTATCGACCGAAGCGGCGGAGCTGTCGTTCGCGGCTGCTGCGTCGCGCGCCGCCGCGAGCGACGCTTATTATTTCTGCGCCAAGGAAAACATCCAGACCCACGGCGGCATGGGCTTCACCTGGGACGTCGATTGCCACCTCTTTTTCCGCCGCGCCAAATTGCTCGCCGTCCAAGCAGGCAGCCCGGCGGTGTGGAAGGAAAAGCTGGTGAAGCGGCTTGAGCAGAGGAACGCGGCGTGATGGCGCGCGTGATCTTCGAGAAGCGTGACGGCAAGTACGACGCAATGTTCGTCGAGCGCGGCGGCGCGCTTGAAGAGATCGCATGCCCGAAGCAGCCGCCGATCCCGCACGACATGTTCCACTACGCGATTGAAAACGTGCTCCAGATGCGCGGCTTTATCCATCGCGCCGCCGCTGGCGAGGGCGTCGGCTTTCGCATGACGCCTGAGGCCGAAAGCGAAGCGGTGGAGCGTTTGGTCGAGACGATGCAGGCCGATAGTTGGAGCGGGCGCCCGCCCGCAGCGGAAGTGATCGACCTCTTTCACACCACGTGCGAAGCGCGCGGCACGCAGCCGATCGCGCTGACTGACGAAGCTATTGTCGCCATCCGGTCAGAGATTGATCGTTTGGCGGCGCAATGGTCCGCGCTTCCCACGCGCGGCAAAATGATTCTTGAGATTTGATCGGAGCGCACAATGGATTTCAACGACACGCCCGAAGAAGCCAAGTTCCGTTCCGAGGCGCGCGCGTTCCTGGAAGCGAACGTCAAACCAAAGAGCGCTGAAAGTGAGCGGCTTCAACGTAAGCTATCGCCGGCTGAGTATTTGAAAGCGGCGAAGGCCTATCAGGCCAAGAAAGCCGAGAACGGTTTCGCTGGCATCACGTGGGCCAAGGAGCAGGGCGGGCGGGCGCTGCCGCCGATCTACGCCGTGATCTTCAATCAGGAAGAAGCCAAATTCGACGCCCCTTCGGCGCCGTTCTCGATCGGGCTCGGCATGTGCGTGCCGACCGTCATCGCGTTCTCCGATGAATCCATCAAGGATCGCTACGTCGCAAAGGCGCTGCGCGGCGATGAGATTTGGTGCCAGCTTTTCTCCGAACCCGGCGCGGGTTCGGACGTGGCCGCCTCGAAGACCAAAGCCGTGCGCGATGGCGATGATTGGATCGTCAATGGCCAGAAGGTGTGGACCACAGGCGCGCAATTTTCCGACTACGGCATCCTGCTGGTGCGCACCAATCCGGACGTGGAGAAGCACAAGGGCCTCACCATGTTCATCGTCGATATGAAGCAAAAGGGCGTCGACGTGCGCCCGATCCACCAGGCGTCCGGCGGCCGCGACTTCAACGAAGTGTACTTCACCGACGTGCGCATTCCGGATTCGAGCCGCTTGGGTGAACCCGGCATGGGCTGGAACGTGGCGCTGGTGACTTTGATGAACGAGCGCCTCGCTGTCGGCGGTTCTTACGGGCCGGACTACAAGGAAATCCTCGATTTCGCGCGCGGCATCAATTCGCCCAGCGGCGATGGCCCGCTGATCAAGGACGAAGCCTTCCGCCAGAATCTCGCCGACTGGATCGTGCGCGCCGAGGGCTACAAGCTCGCAAAATTCCGCACCATGACGGCGCTGTCGAAGGGCCAGACACCCGGCCCGGAAAGTTCGATCGGCAAGGTGATCAACGCCAATCAGATGATGGACATCGCCAACACTGCGATCGAAGCGCAAGACCATTTCGGCATCATCAACGATCCCGATCTCGCCCCGCTCGAAGGCGCCTTCCACCAAAGCTACATGTTCGCACCCGGCCTGCGCATCGCCGGCGGCACCGACGAAATTCTAAAGAACATCATCGCCGAACGCGTGCTCGGCCTGCCGCAAGACGTGCGCGTGGATAAAGGCGTCGCGTTCAAGGATTTGCCCAGCGGGCGGTGAGCCATGACCGACGATGTCCCACCAGGGTTTGAGCTTTTCACGCGGCCGAGCCCGCTGATGGATCCCTGGCGGCCGCTCTACGCGCGCGCCGAACCCGATCGCTTCGTTCTCGGCGTTTATCTGCGGGAGCCGCACACCAATTCGCGCGCGACCGCACATGGCGGACTGATCGCGGCTCTTGCAGACCAGGCCATGGGCATGTCGTGCGGCGTCAAGCTCCGCGCCGAGGGCGCCAACGTCGCCAATCTGTGGACCTCGTCGCTTACGATCGACTATTTGGGCGCCGCCAATGTGGGACAATGGCTCGCCGTCGATACGCAGTTCAGCCGCGTCGGCAAGACGCTATGCTACGCTGAATGCGACGTCGCCGCGGACGGCCAAACGATCGCGCGCGGACGCGCGAATTTCCGCGTTTCGCTGACCTGATTACTCAGCCGCGTTGGCCGTCTCCGCCGGTGCGACGCGCTTTACCGAGCCTTCGAACACGGCCGCGGTGTCGATGCCGAGCGTCGAGTGGGTGACTTCGCCTTTGACCACGGCGCCGCTGCAGAGCACCACGTGTTGGCCGTCGATGCGGCCCTCGACCGCGCCGTGAATGACGATGGTGTCGGCGGTCAGATCGCCTTTGATGACGCCGCCGGCGCAGACCACGATCTTGGTGGCGCGCACATCGCCTTCGATTTTGCCGTGGACGTGCAATTCGTCCGACGTGGCGATCGAGCCGGACATTTCAGTGTTCGCCGAGATAATCGAGGGATCGGGCTCGCTGCGAGATTCGTTGGCCGCTTCAAGCGGTTCGAGGTCGGCGGCGACGCCCTGGCCCCGGCCGAAGCCAGCGGCGGTCTTAAGCATCGTCACCGAGTGTGACGCCGTGCGGCGGGCGGTCGCCATGGCGCCGTTGAGGTCGCGTGCGCTTGTCTCGGACATGTGCAGATCCTTTCAGCCGTCTTTGGCGCGACTGGAAATGCAAGACCGGCGCCGTAGCGTGATCTCCACGCCGCGAACTGTGGAATTGACCCTTACTCCGTTGTTCGCCCGTCGAAGTGCTCTTCTTCAACGTCGTCCTTGTCTGGGGCCACAACGCCTTCCTCATGCTCCGGCGGGCCGTAGAGCGTGTAGAGCCGCAGCGGCTCAGGCCCCGTGTTGATCACGTTATGCTCGGCGCCGGCCGGGACGATGATCGCGTCGTCTTCCTTAACCTCGGTCCGTTCACCATCGATCACCACCGCGCCCTTGCCGCTTTCGATGCGGAAGAATTGATCGTGATCTTCGTGCACTTCCGAGCCGATCTCCTGGCCCGGCTCTAGCGACATTAACACCAGCTGCAGATGCTCGCCAGTATAGAGCACGCGCCGGAAGTCGGTGTTCTGGACGGTGAGCGTCTCGATGTTATCGACGAAGCCGGTCATGGATAATCCTTGCGCGCGCGAGTTCCGGGTGCGCGTGAGCAATGCCGGCTTCTGCGATTTGTTCCAGCTTCAAATCAGCTCCTCAAACAGCAGCTGCTCTTGCGCGCGCCAGCCTTCGATCTGGAGCATCTTGAGTTTCGTCGCGATGCCGCCATTGGCGGAAAAGCCGACGAGTTTGCTGTTCGCCCCGACAACGCGGTGGCACGGCACGACGATGGCGAACGGATTGCGCCCCAGCGCCTGGCCGACCGCACGCGCCGCGCTCGCATCACCGATGGCGCGGGCGATTTCGCCATAGGTGCGCGTCATGCCCGGCGCGATGGCGCGGGCGGTTTCGTAGACGCGCGCGTTGAAGGCGGGCACGCGGGCCATGTCGAGCGAGATGGTGCGCAGGCTTTTCTTCTCGCCGCGCAGCAGGGCGGCGATATCCCCGATAGCGCGGGCGATCTGTTTGGGCGGCTCGATCTCGTCGGCGTTCGGGCAGTGGCGCATGAGCCGCGTGCGCGTTGCGTTTTCGCTGCGTTCGGGCAGCTGCACGCCGAGCACGCCGCGCGGACCCCAAGCGAGGCCGCAGCGGCCGATGGCAGTGTCGAACAGAGCGTAAGCGTACATGGCGCCTCTTGAAGAGAACGACTCAAGAGAGTAGAACATATAGAGAACATGATTGCGCGTCCAGCCCCTACCGCCCTTTATGGGCAGGCGCCCGATTTTGGGAGCGTCCAGGCCCAGATGGCCGGCGCGCCCCTGCATGAGCTTTGCCCAGCCGGGCCGGGGGCGGAACCGGCGGCTTTAGGTTTTTCGCTCGCCCTCGCCGCCTCCTGGGCTGGGCGGGCCGGCATTATCTGGGCCGGGGAGGAGGGCGTCTTCGCGGAGGACGGCGCGCCTTATCCGGTTGGGCTGGCGCAGTTCGGCCTCGATCTTTCGCGGCTCATTATTGTCCGCGCTTCCAAGCGTGAAGAGGCGCTGTGGGCGGCCGAGCAGGGGCTTGTCGCGCGCGGGGCGGTCGTCATTTGCGCGCTCGGCGCGCGCGGCAAGCCGCTCGATCTCAAAGCCACGCGCCGGCTGCTGCTGTTTGCCGAACGCAACGGCTCGAAATGTCTGCTGGTGCGTCCGCTCGCGGAAGCCAGCGCCGCGTGGACGCGCTGGCGCGTATCGCCCGCGCCCAGCCGCGCCGAGCCGGGCGA